>CAIODU010000314.1 GCA_903857165.1 uncultured Methylococcaceae bacterium
CAGGAAAATCATCGACAATTGGACATTTTCGTACACCATCAAAGCAGTCAAACCGACCATGCTCAGGCCGTCCTTGATCAGGTTTACGGCCCCCTCGGTCATCGCTTGGGCGACTTGCTCGGTGTTGTAAAGCAGTTTGGAAAGCAATTCGCCAGAGGAAGCCCGGTCATAATATTCGCAAGGCAGGTTTAAAAATTGATCGAAAAGCTGGCGGCGCATGTCGGCGATAATGCGACGGCCGACCCAACCGGAGCAATAGTCGCCCAAAAATCCGGTGACGGCCCGGATCAACGACAGCCCCATCAGAATAGCCGGTGCCTTGCGCAGGAATGTCGGGTCATTCTCAATGAAGCTGCCGTCAATCAAGGGCTGGATTAGCTTGGCAAAAGCCGGTCCGAGCATGGCGTAGATGGACATGGAAAACACGGATACCGCGAACATTTTCCAATAGGGCAATCCATAGCCGATTAAACGGCGGTAAATCGCAAAGCCACTTTTCTTATTTTTGGAGGTTGATTTTTTCATATTTGAATTTAGCGGTAGCCCATGGGCGAATGAATTTGCCCCTACAATATCATTGTTGATTAAAAGTCACTATTCATTAGGCACTGATTCCTTAAAGCTTAGGTTTTCAAGTTGGACGGCATAGGTAAGCGCTGCCCAGATCAGGCAATAGTTACGCCAAGCAAACTTGAATAGCTGGAAATCAAACAAGACCATAATTGCCAAAAAAGCCCAACCTGCAAATAGGAAGCAGGCATAATCCCATGGAATCCTGCCTTTGGTTTGCGCTTCCCATACTTTAACCATGAGTACAATAGGCAGGGCAAGCAGTAGCAAGGTACCCACTATGCCGAAGCGTACCATAAATTCCAGATACAGGTTATGTAAGTGGGATATGTGCAGGGTTTCAATGCTGCCATCATTCAGTGTGACGGATTGTGACAAAATGGGATTATTCTCTTGTTTCAGTAATAGTTCCGTGCTGCCAGGGCCCCATCCAAAAAAAGGTCTTTCTTGCCATTTCCGCCAACCGATTCCCCACAGTATTTTCCGGTAACCAACACTGGTCGTCATCAGGACTTCCTGACCCTCCCACTGTTTTTTTACCACTTCGGGTACGGAATTCACTTGTTCGGAATTGACACGTTTGAAGATGGTTTCATAATTCTTGTGAAGGAACAAGCCGACCAGCGCAACAAGCAACATCAGCACAACAATGCTTTTGCCGCTGAATAACTTATGATTGCCTAGCCAACTTTTATATCGAACCAGTAACGCGACAGGGAATACCAAGGCAGCCGCCAGCCAAGCCCCTCTGGTTTGAGACAACACTAAGGATTCAAGAAAAACCGCTAGGTAAATAAAACAAGCACTGATTTTCAACAACCCGAACCATCTAGGGGTATTTGGCTGTTGAATAATCATTCTCGGGGCGAGCATTAAAAATCCAAGCACCATGCTCCCCACAATGGGTGAAAAAACCGTTTCAGCCATGCCGAAACCCGTTCTTTCCAGTGTCAATATATTTCCTAAATCGGCCCAATTTAAATTGACCAATATCCTAATCAATAGGCCCGTGGCAAGGATTGGCAGAAATAAATTGATGTGCTTTATGTGTCGGAATAGCTGCCATCCAACAGGTATGAATAAAAGCCAGTGCAACCAGATTAAAACAGCCGTTCGTTGGGCATCGGCTGATTCTGGAAACTCAAGCATGGCCCAGATGGAATAAAATGGAAGATAGATTACTGACAACAGGAAAAGCAACGCCACCGGGTCTCGTTCCAACACTGGCATCCAAGTTTTTGCTTGGAAGGCAAAAACTAAAACCGTCAGTGACAAGCCGGCATAAGCAACGGTTGCGTTGAGTTGAAAGAAGAGGAAAAACAGGCAAAGCCCGAAGCCACCCACCGTGTCGGACCTTGTTAGATCGGAGCGACCGTCGATTTCGGGCTGACTGTTAAAAGCTAAAGCGAGCATAGTCAAATAATTTGTTGGAGGAAACGAAGTCTTTAGGCGATTTCCGAATAACAAATCACCCAACTGAAGGGCGTCCTTCAGGGCGCCATGGTGGCCTGAAGGCCACCCTACGGGTAAAAGCATTTTCGTAAAAGTCTTTATTGGTCCAACCCCAATACCTCCAAATAGCGCTGTGTGCTACGTGCGACGGTAAAAGGCGCAACCGCTTCTTGCAGTTCTTCGTCCGAAAGCGGGTTGGACAGCGTATCCAGCACTGCCTTCGCCATGGCTTCCGGGTCGCCTACGGGAACCAACGCACCGTATTTGCCATTCGCCAAGGTTTCACTCGGACCGAACGGACAGTCGGTGGAAACGGCGGGGACACCCATGGCCATGGCTTCGATCAACACGTTGCCAGAGCCTTCCCAAGCCGAGGACAGCACAAAAATGGAGGCTTTCTTCATCCAAGCATAAGGGTTTGCGGCATAACCCGGCATGGAGACATGTTCCTTTAAATCAAGCTCTTCCACCAAACGCTCCAAGTCTTGGCGCAATGGCCCCTCGCCTATGATGACCAGTTTGCAGTCTTGTTGTTGCCGCACGATTTTGAATGCCCTAATCAGGGTGGCAAAGTCTTTTTCTTTGGCCAACCGGCCAGCACCCATGATGACACGGATGCTTGGGTCGTTGAGCCATGCATGGTCTATCGGTTCATCGCCTTTTCGGTAAACATCCGGGGTGACAATGGGGCTGGATAGGGCAACCAGGCGCTCACGGGGGTAGCCCGCAACCTTGATGGTGTCTTCTATGACCCCCTCCGAAACCGTAATGATCAAATCCACGGAGGGAAACAGCCAGCGCATCGGCGCACAACGCAGCCAGCGTTGCAAGGGCGTTTTGGTATCCAACAGAGCCGAGATATTGTTGTGCAATTGCCCCACCAACCGAGTATCGACACGGGCAAATTTACGCGCCAGCACGGCAATGCGAATCGCCCGGTCCTTGGCCGCCATCAACACATCGGGACGCTCTTTCCGTAAATAGCGGATCAACGCCGGCAGGGCCAAATGCGTGTGCTTGACGTTGAGGTCGATGACTCGAATGTTTGGCCAAGGGATATCCGGCAACCAGCCTTTTTTCCCCACCACAGCCAGTAAATCGACATCCACATCATGGGCGGCCAAGCCTTGCAACAAATGATGGATGACCCGTTCGACCCCGCCAGCACCTGAGAACGCCACAAAAATTGCCAACCGCCTGCGTTTCGTGTTCATTGAATCCCCAACGTTTCGAGATAAACCCGGTGATTATCCCTAACCATGCGTTCAATGGAAAAATGTTCCAATACCAGTTTCCGCCCAGTCAGGCTGAATAGCTGCAATTGATCCGGTTCATCCAGCAATGCGATGATATGCCTTGCCAAACTTTTGCTGTCACCGGGCTTGACCAGAAAGCCGTTAAACTTGTCGCGGACAATTTCGGGTATGCCCCCGGCCCGGCAAGCGACAATCGGCA
Source organism: uncultured Methylococcaceae bacterium (assembly GCA_903857165.1). Lineage (GTDB taxonomy): Bacteria > Pseudomonadota > Gammaproteobacteria > Methylococcales > Methylococcaceae > Methylumidiphilus. The sequence continues at coordinate 3,478 of CAIODU010000314.1, forward strand.
CGCCACAGGCTGCCGCTTCCAATAGGGAGACCCCCAAACCCTCCATGAAGGCGGGATGCACCACCATGTCCACATGGGGGATGACATGTTCAAGATCGGTGCGGAAACCTTCGAAGCGGACGAATTTGTCCAAGCCCTGCTTCTGGACGGCGCGTGTCAACTCGTCCTTGAGCGGCCCCCGTCCGAAGATAAGCACACGGGTACGGGGATGTTTTGCCAGTATCGCCGGCAGCGCCTCGAAAAACACCGCGTGTCCCTTGCGCGGGATTAGCTGTGCGATCATGGCAAGCACCGGCCCGTCGCCGGTCAGGCCAAACTCCTGCAGAAACCCCTGGCGATTCACTCGAACCGGCCTGAACCGTTCCGTGTCCACCGCACTGGGAATACAGATCACGCGATGGGCAGGCACGCCGGCTTCCAGCAACACTTCGCGTATGCCCTTGGAGATTGTAATGATGGTTTTGAACAGAGGGAATTTGAAGTGCAGATCGAAAAAACTGGGAGGGTTGTCCACCCGGCGGCTATGCACCATGGGCAGTTTTTCCAGCCTTCCAGCCAAGGCGGACAGCATGTCGCCCCGCCGACTGTGGATATGCAGCATATCCGGTTTTTCCCGGCGGATGACTTCGCGCAGCCGGCCAATGAAGTGCACATCAAGGTCGCCTTTGGTCTTGATGCGGTGGATTTTAACATCCGGGTTGGTGATGGCACCTATGATTTCAGCCCCTGCCGCGCAAACCAAGCCGTATTCGCCGGAGTGTCCCTTCAGGCCGTTTAACAAATAGGCGACTTGTCTGGCACCGCCATAAAGGTGGCGGCCCATTTCCACATGCATAATTTTCAAGTGTCCGTCTCCAATAGTTTCGTTGTTTCAGCCAGAATCTTTTCCACCGTGTGCAGCTTCATGCAATCGAATCGACCCTCGCAGGTGGGATGGCGTTTGCAGGGTGAGCAGGGCAAGGCTTCATAAAGCACTTTGGCCCGATCAAACCCGGTATCCAGATAGGGTCGGGTTGAACCGAACAATGCCAAGGTAGGGGTCTTCATCGCCGTGCCCAAATGCGTCAGGCCCGTGTCGACACCCACGACCAGCACTGCCCGATCAATGATGGAAGCACACTGTATCAGGTTAGTCCGCCCGGTCAAATTTACCAGTTCCGGTGCGTTTGCCGCAATGCGATCCGCACTTTCTTTGTCGCCCGGCCCGCCTAGCATGATGACTTGCAGCCCGCGCCCGTCCGCAAACCGCCGCGCCAACTCCGCCCAGCGCTCCTCGAACCAGTGCTTTTGCGGGCGGGTGGTGAATGGGCAGAGGACAACGAAGTCACCGTTGATGCCCGAATCTGCCAATGATTCACCGACTTCCCGCTGCGTACCCTCCGCTGGTTTGATGTCCATGTCGAAATGTTTCGGGGCCGCACCCAAGGCATTGGCCAATTTCAAATACTCCCCGCCGATTCGCGGTGTTTCCGTGCGCGTGTCCAAGGTTTGCGTCATCAACCATTGGCTGCCTTCGCGGGAACCCAAACCTATGCGTGTCTTGCAACCGGAAAAATAGGCCCACACGGCGCTTTTCAACAGCCCCTGCATATCCAACACAAGATCGAAACCGGGTTGGCGCAATTCCCGGACAAAAGCACGAACCTCGCGGAAAAGCAGCAGGTAGTGGCCTTCCCTGCGCAATTGACGCCAGCGTTGGCGTGGCCATACGACGATTTTGTCCAAGCGCGGATTGCCCTGCAACAAATCGACATTGACCTCTTCGGTCAGCCAGGTCAGCCGTGCCTCGGGGTAGGCTTCGCTCAAGGCGGGAATCAGCGCCGAAGCCATGATGATGTCGCCGATGGCACTGAGCCGGATGATGAGGATGTTTTTTGGCCTGAAGTCTATCAAACAATCAATCAAGCGCAGCCACCTTCGGCAAAAGCCGGTCATAGAGGGTTAGATAAGCGTCCACAATGGCGGATTTGCTGAAATGAGCGTTGAGATAGGCCCTCCCCGCCTCACCCAAAGCTTCTCGCTGCCCATCCGTGGCCGCAAAGATTTCTCGTAATCGTGCCGCCAGACGCTTGGGTTCTTGAATGGGCGTCAATAGGCCGGTGCGGCCTTCTTCAATCAATTCCACGGGCCCCGGTGTTTGCGTACTGACTACCGGAAGACCGTGATTCCAAGCTTCCAAAATCACGTTTCCCAATGTTTCCCGCCGGGACGGGCAGACGAAAACATCGGCCAGGGCATAAAACGCATCGGGGGGATCCTGCCAGCCCAACCAGCGCACCCGGTTTTCAAGGCCAAGCCGGCCCGCGAGCGCTTTCAGTTTGGCATCCAATGGCCCCGTGCCTGCCACCAACAAGAGCAAAGGCCGGCCACCGATCTCGCTTGGCAACAGCGCCAAGGCTTCCAGCAAATCATCGAAGCCCTTGATGTCGATCAACCGGCCCAAGGTGAACAACACCCAGGCATCGTTTGGAATGGACCAGTCGCGCCGCAGTGCCTGGATGGCTTCGGCTGAAGTTGCAATGGGGGCAGGCACGAAGTTGCCAATCTCGAAAACCCTGTCGGCGGGCAGGCCGGATTTGACCAGATAATCGCACAGCCCTTTGGTATTGCCGACCCAAGCGTGGGCATGGCGATAATAACCGTCAATCTTGTAATATCCACCGAGGCGGGCAATATGCACGGCTGTGGTATTTTTAGGCAACCGGGTAAGTCGGGTGGCCCTTCCCATATAGGTCTGCACGATGCATGGCTGCCTTGACTTTACCAGACTGCGTAAGCGCCAAATGCTCCAGGCATCCCATCCATTGGCGAGCGGCAAATGGATTTGCCCCATGCCATCCCTGGCAATTGCTTGGGCGACCGGGCTGTTCGCCCGGCTGACGGCGGTGACGGTCTGCCCGGCCTCGTGCAGGGCGCGCACTAGGCGTACATAAAATTGGTCGGCCCCGCCGAATTGGCGGCTGCCCAACACATGAATGGAAGGCAGCGACCTACTCATAGCGGTCTTTGCGCTGGTTTTTCACCGCCAACTTCCAAAAGAACCCGATTAGGCTGTCACCATAGGATATGGCCTTGCGCGGAATTTCAAATGCATTGGGCGCGGTATTGGCCAATCCACGGCTACAGGTTAGTGCCGCCTGATAGCCTGCCCGTTCCACTGCGTCGCGCACATCCGGGTTGTAGTCGCCATAAGGATAGGCAAAAAATTTCACCGGTTCGCCCAACACCTGTTCCAGTTCGGACTTGCTGTCGGCAATCTCGCGCCACGCCTGTTCGGGTGGCAAGCGGCTAAGGCGGGGATGGCTAATGGTGTGCGAGCCGATTTCCACTTTGGCCGAACGCAGTTCGCGCAATCGGCTTGCCGAAAGCAGGGGCGGCTTTTCCCTTTCCCCGGCCAACCATTTGGCAGGTTGCCCAAGCAATCCCGACACGGCGAACAGCACCGAAGGATAGCCAAATTCGGCCAATATGGGCAATGCGTCATCGGCGAAATTCTCATAGCCATCATCAAAACTCAACACGACGGAACGGCGGGGCAAGGCCACGTTTGCAAACAGGGCGGAATAGGCTTCTTCCAGGCTGATGACCTGATAACCCGCAAATTTCAGCAAGGCCATCTGGGCGTGGAAACGATCCACCTCGCAGTAAGAGGAACGATGTGTCTTCGGGTCTTTGAATTTGCCCACTTGGTGGTACATCAACACGGAGATTGGGGGGGTCGGCCTTGGCTGTGTCATGTTTTTACGACGATGCGATGAATTCGATGGGATTGGCGAAAACGTCGGGTTTCCCGCCCTTGCCTTCGATAAAAATGCGATGCCAAACGGCAAATTGCAATAGCGCCCAGAGGATTTCAGGCACATCCTGCTTGCTTGCTTGCCTACTAATGAGTGCGGCAATGCCCGCTGGCTCGAAAATGCCGGAAAAAGCCCTATGCCCAGGCAAAATTTTTCCAAGCTGTAGCAGGTTATCCCCTTGCAGGCACAATCCGACATGCACAGAAAAACCGCGCTTGGGCCGTCTGATCAATTCGGCACCGAAAATAGGCTCGGCCCAGCGCTTCAGGAAAAGTTTGCCTTCGCGTCCTTGCACCTTGAGTTCGTCGGGTAGGCGCAGGGCAAATTCCACTAGGCGATGATCCAATAACGGGACTCGGCCTTCCAGTCCCCATGCCATCAGCATACGATCCACCTTCACCAATAATTGATCGGGAAGTTCCGTCGCCAAGTCGGTGTATTGCATCCGTTGCAAATCACTCCAAGCGTCCGGCGTGGAACGCCATGCATCCACGAACCCCTGTCGGCCGGCGGGAAGGTGTCCGCGCAATGATTGGCACAGTAGGCGCTTCCGCCACTCGCCGCCCAATTGTCCACGGGTGCGGAAACCACCGGAACCCGGTGAACGCAGATTGGCCAGCCAGCGTTGGAGCTTGGTCCGGCGGTAACGTCCATAGCCGGCAAACAATTCATCGCCCCCTTCGCCACTGAATACGACCTTGAAGTCGCGGGCGGCCTCCCTTGCCAGCAGCGATGTGGGCAGGATGGCATGATCGACAATGAAATCGTCGGCGGCCCAAACGGCGAACGGCAGGTGGTTGAACAGTGTTGGCAAGCTCAACTCGACGATGTTGTGCCTTAGGCCGAAGCGTTTGGCGATGGATTTTGCGGCATCCAAGTCGTCTTGATTGGGTGCGTCGTCAATGGCGACAGTATAGGCAGCCAGTTCGCGTGTGCCTTCTTCCCGCCGCAGCCATTCCAATACCACGGAGGAATCGACGCCGCCCGAAAGAAATAGGGCGAAAGGCACATCGCTACGCATGTGTTCGAGCATGACTTGTCCCATCAAAACCTCGAATGCTTGCGCAGCTTCCGCGTAGGGGACGGGTGCAATGGCGAGGGCGAAGGGAGACCAGTAACGGTGCCGCGATAGCACCCTGCCCGCTTTGAATGTAACCAGTTCACCCGGTTGGATGCGTTCCACACCTGTAACGATAGTCTGCGTACCCGTATTGAAACCGGTTTCCAGGCTCTGGATTAGCGCCTCTGGCTGGATGGACGGGCCACCCGGCAACATGGGAAAAAGTGCCTTCTGCTCCGAGGCGAAACAAATCCCTTCCCCGGTTTCGGCGAAAAACAAAGGTTTCATGCCCAACCGGTCCCGCGCCAACAGCAGCTTCCCCTCCAGCTTATCGTAAAGGGCAAAGGCAAACATGCCGTTGAGCTTTTCCAGAAAGTTTTCGCCGTAATGCCGGTAGGCATGGAGAATCGCCTCGCAATCGGAATGGGTGGCAAACACCGCACCCAGCGCTTCCAAGTCACGGCGCAATTCGATGAAATTGTAGATTTCACCGTTGGCTATCAACACCAGCAGACCGTCATCCGCGAACAGAGGCTGGTCGCCACCGGCCAAGTCAATGATGGAAAGCCGGGCGTGGGCAAGTCCCAACGCCCCGTCAATGTGCGTCTTGATCTTGTCCGGCCCCCGGTGGGCTATGCGCGAGGCCAGCTTATCCAAGTGTTGGCTTTCGACCGCTTGTTGACGCAGAAAAATACCGGCTATGCCGCACATGGCATGAACTCCAGCGTCTGCAATTTCGCCCCAGTGGCCCAATCCCAGGCCGGCAATTCAGTGTGATTCATAATTCCCCGTCGTAGATGACTTGTTGATTAGGCAATTGACGATAAAACCAAGAATGGCCGAACCAGCCAAACCAAAGGCGACGTACTGCATTCCCGTGAACAAATCCCTTTGGATCAGCCCCGCACCCAGCAGGCATGCGGTGATCCCCAACGGCAAAAAACCTAACAGGCTACCGAAGATAAAACCGCCATGGCTTACCGGGGCCAGCCCAAGCAGCACATTGTTATAGAAACCGTTTAATGGCAATTGCCGCAGCACCACCACCGATAATACCCCCTGGTTTTCCATAAGCTTCGAAAATCCACGAAAACGCGAAAAATGGCGAAGGGCGTAATCCCTCCCGCGCCAGCGGAAAAACAAAAAGATAACATAGGAACCGATGAGTGTGCCGAGTTGTGACCAAATCAACCCCCAAGCGAATCCAAAGGCCATCCCGCCAAGTGCGCACAGCAGCAGGCGGGGTGTGCCAATGACGGTAAGCAATGCGGCGGCCACTGTGAACGCCACGGGCGCGGCGAAGCCCAACAGGGCCAGTTGATCCTTGATGATTTGACCATCAGCCAGCCAGTCCTTCAGCGGGGTCAAATAGACCACTAGGACCAGCCCGGTCACAACAAGTAAGACACCGCCGTTGACGACGCCAATCATGCGCCTCGTGGTGCGGGGTTCAATCTCAGAATGTCGGTTGCCGCTCACGGGGTCACTGCCATTAAGTTAACAAAACATCGTCGTTCCGGCATGGACCGCCGGAACCCAGGCTCCAGGGATGGCGCGGGCTTGGGGGCGTCCCTGCAATCTGGATACCGGCGGGTCCATGTCGGTATGACGGCTTAACTTAATGGCAGTGACTCACAGGGTGGGAAGTCTCGGTGCAGAATGACAACAGTGGGCCCTCGGCGGGTGAATCAAGGCTGTGATTTTATTGAATCCCGGCCATCAAAGCCAGCCTGTGAACATAAATCAATGGAATCAAAGATATTTTACAGTATTTCACCGTTTGGCTTAAACGACAATCCCCTAGGTTCAAAACCAGCAATTCTCATTATGTGCCAAAGTGCTGATAGACAACTCGTCATTCCGGCATGGATGCCGGAATCCAGTCACAAGGATGTGAATCCAGGGGTCGCCATCAAGCCTTTTTCAAACGCTTACGCAACCGACATGTCACCGTCCCTGGCACTGGATTCCGGCATCCATGCCGGAATGACGGCAATGGAGCCATAATGAGAATTGCTGGTTCCAACCCCCCTGTTCAATCTAGTGTAAAATCCCCGTGTATGAAGCTTTAAAATCGCCGGGAAACAGAAGGAATGCCGCCACTCAAGCTCTTTGTCAGCCACAGTTCCAGATTGGATGATGTGGATCATCACTACTCCGAGGACGATCACAATTGGCAGTTGCTTGAAACCATCTGTCAAGCGATTCGCGATAAATATGTAGACCAGATTGACGTTTTGGTGGACAAAGACCGACTGAAACCAAGCGACGACTGGAATCACCGCCTGAATCTTTGGCTACAGGAATGCCATGCTGCCATCATTCTGTTCTCCAAACGCGCCATGGAAAATTCCGCTTGGGTGGCCAAAGAAGCCACCATCCTCAGTTGGCGGGCCGAATTAAACCCGAAGTTCAAACTCTTCCCCGTGATGCTGAAAGGGGAAACCACCCCGGACGACTTGAAAAGGGTTTGCTCCGGCGTGTTGCAGATCGACCGATTCCAGTGTGTTCATGATGTGCAAGAAGCCAAGGACATACTCGACGGCATCGCCGAAGCGCTGGATGCACTGAAAGACTTGGCGAAACTTCCCCTGACACCGATGGAAATCCTGCAAGAGGGCATCGCGAAGATCCTCGACCAATGCACCGAAGCAAGCTTGCGCTTGGCATTGGAGGACATTTGCGGTCGCCAACCCGAAACCTTGGCGGATAAGAAAGCCTGTGCAAACCGGTTGGCCCAATTGTTTTTAGAAACCAAGCCTGACAACCCCACCCATTGTTTTACTACGTTTCAACAGGGCCTAGGCCCGCTGAAACCCCTGCCCTGTCCGCAAGAAGCCATTGATCTGCTTAAGCTGGTTCGTTCGCTGTGGGTAGAGCCTGACGATGCCGCTGCTTTGCGTCTGGCGAAAATCCACCGCCATCATGTGGCGCTGAACGGCCACTGTATCTCAGCGAACGGCCCGGATAATAAAACTCGCTGTTACACCTTGGAGAGGTATATCGAACGCGCTTGGCCGTTGAGCAAGGACAAATTCCTCATCGTGAGCTTGACCGGAGCCAAACCCTTGGAGCAGATTCAACAAGAGATTCGGGACAACTGCTTGGGACTATTGCCGCCTTGCCCCTTGCCAAACGCAGACCAACTCAGCGATCAAGCAGTAAATGAAGATGTTAGAACCATCATCGTGCTAATACCGGCCTATAAAGACAAAGGTGGATTGCCCGATCCTGACAGTTTGAAGAAATTACTGGAATTATTCGCGATTTATAACAAAATCATGTTGGTTTTCGATTTGAGAGACGAACATCCAGAATTGCCACCTACCGTGAAATACGCCCAGCATAAATTAAGGGATAAAAACGCCATGAAAGCTTTTCTTGATTGCGAAAACTTAGCCTATCGTCGTGAAGGCGCGGTTAAAACCTACCTGAATGATCTTTATTGAGCCAGGTCCATGAACAAACTCTACCAACCCAAACACTTAAAAATACCTTCAGCAGACTGGATATTGGAAGCTTCCGAAAACAACCAACCTTATGTTTTCAATGAAACAATAGCCATTGTCGTGGATGTGGCTTTAGCCACCCACCGGCCCTTGCTGGTATCGGGCAATCCAGGTTGCGGCAAGAGCCGGCTGGCGGATGCCATCGCCGCCGTGCAAGGCTGGAGTCTGCTGTCTATGACCATGACCTCGCGCACCCGCTTGGAATCGCTGACGGCGGAGGTGGATCAATTGCGTCGCCTCCATGATGCCCAAGCTAGACCAGAAAATTCCGCGTTGAAGCCTGATGCCTGCTATCTGAAACCCGGCTTATTTTGGTGGGCCTTCCAGCCAGAAACGGCAAGATTTAGGGGGATGGACCCGTCGGAAGCGGAAACATATCAAGCACATCTGCCCTATCGGGGTATTCAGGGCAAAGAAAAAAGCCATGCCGTGCTGTTGATTGACGAAATCGACAAGGCCGAGCCAGACCTTCCAAATGACTTGCTGGAGCCTTTGGATCAGAAGCAATTCGATCTGCCCGATGGTTTTCAGGTTCATGACAAAACCTATATAAAACTGTCTGAAAACATCCAATTGCTCACAGTCATCACGACCAATGGAGAGCGCGAATTGCCGCAAGCCTTTCTCCGGCGCTGTGTGTTGCTGCGACTGCCTGATCCCGAACCGGACAAGCTGGTCGAGATTGCCCTGAAACATTTCCCCAAAGGCAATCAAGCCCGAATTAAAGCCATTGCCGACAAATTTCCCGATTTTCGTGTGGAAGCCAAGTCGCAAAGTCGCAGACCGCCCGGAATTAGCGAATTCTTGGATGCCATCAACGCCTGTGAACAATGTGGAATTGAAATCAGTGAAAAGGATGATTCGGTTTGGAAAAAGATTGAAAATGCCGTTTTGATCAAGGGCAAGACTTGATGGAAAAGATGCGCGGCGAAATCCACTTGGGCGATTTTGCGCAAGCATTGGCTTCGTTGCCTTGGCAAAACGACGACCAAGCGCAAGCCATTGCCGCTTGTTTGGGTTTTGGTCTCGCGCCAAGCCTGCCGCCTAAGCCCAACGAAGGAATTTACGACCGGCATTCTTATAGCCAGCCAACCCCGTACAAGCCCAAGCTGCCCACCCCGCCGCCAGTGTTCATCCCACCCGTGCTGGAGCCTCCGCCAACACTACCGCCGACTAAGCTGGAAAGCCAAGTGGACAGTTGGCAAACGCTTGCCCCTCCAATTGAAAAATCACCCGATTGGTTGGGTGAAAAACACGAATCCGTTCAAACTATCAACGAAACCAAAATAGCCCGTCTTTCCTTGTTCCCGGAACAGACCCACCGCCACATCCTTGCCGCCGCCTTGGCGACCCGGCGCATAGGCCACGACATCGACCTCCCAAAACTCATGGCCTCGCTATGTCGCCGCGAGGTGCTGACCCAATTGCCGTGCCGCCCGGAAGCCAGTTTGGAGCGTGGTTGCGACTTGCTGCTGGACTACAGCCCTAGCATGGTACCGTTTTGGGAAGATTTGAACGGCTTGATCGAACAAGTCGGACGAGTGGTGGGTGCTGCCAACGTGCGAGTATTCGGCTTCGATACCCGACCGACCGAAGCCAAACGCTGGACAGGGGATGGCAAACTGCAAGGCTGGCAGGTGCAGAAGCGCCCCGTGCTGGTGGCGACAGATTTTGGCATTAGCGGTTTGCAATGCCGTGCAGAGTCGGACCCGGCATGGCATGGACTGATTGCCGACTGCACGAAAGACGGCAGTCCCTTGGTGATTCTGATCCCCTGGCCGGAAGACCGTTGGCCCAAAGGTTTGGGTGGCTATCCCAAACTGGCCCATTGGAGTCCGCGCACCACGGCGGCGATGGTGAAAAGGCAAATCGGTCCCGGACATTGGATGAGATAGAAAGGAGCGTCAAAGCTTGCTTTGACTTTGGGCAGAGATAACTTAAACACTAAACAAAATCTCATGACTTGGCGCGATACCCATCGTTTTGAAAAGCGCATCCTGGAGGATGTCAAGGCATCATGGCCGAAGGAGATGATTGCTTTGGCCCGCTGTCTGGCCTTGGCCCCGCGCATTGAACCCTTATTGCTGCGCAATGCCCGCTTGCATTTTGTGCAGGAAGCCCAAGCCGAGGCGGAATCCCTGCTTTGGTTTAGCCCCTTGGTTGCCGCCCGCAGTACCCGCGAAATCGTATTCCATCTGGGTGTGTCGAAAGCCTTGGCGCAAGAATGCAGCGATGAACAGCGTGACGAGCATTGGCGGTTCACCCAGCGGCACACCCGCCATTGGAGCGAGGAAGACCGCTTGGAACGCGACCTGCGCTATTATGCCCTGAAGGACGACCCACAAGAGGTTCGGCTTAAACTACGGGAAATCCTTCGCCGTATCCATGACGAGTCGGAGGAATCTCGCATCGCTTTGTCCCGGTTGCTGAAGCGCACGATGCCCGTGATTGCACCCTATGGAGGAGATGACCTTGAAGCCAAGTGGTTGATCAAATTCGCCGCGCTGGCGCTGGGCGATGCCGGTGACTGGATGAATCCCGGACTGCCGCAAGCCTTGCCCGAATGGCTGGAAGCCAAACTACCCAAATTGCCCCCTCACATTCCCAAAGCTGAATTGGGCGTGGAAACCCGCACGGATGGCCGCAATCAAGTGCTGCATTTCATTGCCGCCGACCAAGTCGAGCCCAATAACCGCATTCCTTTGCCCAGCCCCTTGCCCGCCCAACTGCATGTCGCCACGGATGGGCCGGGGGCTTGGCATATTGTCAACTTGGGCACTCGTATTGTCATTGATCCGCCTAGCCAACACCTGCGCTTGACGACCTTGGATGGCCGACAATGCTTGTTGCGGACGGAGACTGCCCTCACCCCAACACCCCTCTCAGAGAGAGAGGGGCTTGATTCAACGCGAGTGTCTCCATTGTGGCTGGCACACACCAAGGCCGACAAAGACCAAGCGCAAGCCATCGCGGACTGGCTCAAAGCACAAGGCGTGGATGCAGAATTGTTTGAGGAGTCTGCTTCGTCGGCCAGTCCGTCCAGCGCCGAACCCAAACCTACCAAAGTGGTGCGGCTGTGGACCCAAGCCGCCCATCGTTACTGGGCCGGGCGTCCCGCGCTGGAAGCCGAGGCAGTGGCCGAAGGCTTATTACTGCTCATCGAGGACGTGGACCTGCCCCAGTTGGGTACTGGGCTGGGCCATGTGCTGGATTGGCGCGACTGGCGTAGCCTGGACGCATCGCCCCAAGCCCGGAAACTGCTGGACAACCTACGCCGCTGGCGCGATGGTGGCGAGATCGAGCCTGAATCCTTGTCCAAGACCGACTCGGTTTCCAAAACCGAGTCGGTCTCAGGTGACGCGCAGGGAGGGGGCGAATTTTCCCCCGAAATCCAATCCCTGTTGGCCGAGATCGACAACCCTGACACCCCACCGCCCCGCCGTCTGGAAATTGGCGACTGCCTCGCCGAGTTGGGCGACCCGCGCCCCGGTGTCGGCGTGGTTGAAATTGAAGTGCCAGTTCAGTCTTCTGATGCTCGTTCCCAAGCTCCCGCTTGGGAACGCGATCCGTCGGCTGTAGGGGCGAATTCATTCGCCTTTGAAGATTCTTCATCTGGGCGAATGAATTCACCCCTACAAGAGGGTTCTTCGATAAAGCAGGGTGAGGATGCCTTCCCCCCCCAAATCCAAGCCCTGCTCGACGAAATCAACAACCCCGCCACCGAGCCGCCGCGAAGGCTGGAAATCGGCGATGAACTGGATAAGCTGGGCGACCCGCGCCGGGGCGTGGGGCTGGATGCCAACGGCTTGCCTGACATCGACTGGGTGGAAATCCCCGGCGGGCCGTTCATCTACCAAAACGGCGAGACCCGTGAATTGCCGACCTATTGGATTTCCCGTTACCCCGTCACCAACCGGCAATTTCAAGCGTTTATTGATGCGGGCGGCTACCAAAAGCCCGCTGCCAAGCGCGGCAAGGCAAAGGCGCTACTGGACAAATTGACTGGCCATAGCGAGGAAAACCCCGATTGGTGGAAAGATTTGCAACAGCCCCAACCGGCAAAATCCACCTGGCCGCAAGGCAACCGCCCGCGCACCGATGTCGATTGGTACGAAGCCGTCGCCTTCACCCGCTGGCTGTCGGCGGCCTTGGGCCTGCCAGCCAAAACCATCCAACTGCCCTTCGAGATGGAATGGGAGAAGGCGGCGCGGGGCGAGCATGGGTTGATCTACCCTTGGGGCAACGAATATCAATCTGGATTTGCCAATATCGACGAAAAGTCTGGAAACGCTGGCAAATGGTATCTGGAGCAGACAACAGCCGTTGGATTGTATCCTCATGGCCGTTCGCCTTACGAGGTTGAAGACATGGCCGGTACGGTGTGGGAATGGTGTTTAAACAAATATGAAAAGCCGGATATGACCAAGGCCGACACCAGCGGCGACTCCCGGGTTTTGCGCGGCGGGTCTTGGTTCTACTATCTAGGCCTCGCGCGCGCCGTCTTCCGCAGCTGGGGCGATCCCGACGCTCGTGGCTACTTCGGGGGTTTCCGGGTGTTGTCTTCGGTCCCCATTCACGCTGTCCGCTGATTGGCTGTCCGCTGCACCGCCGCGCCAGCGGCGGTCGAATTTTTTTTCAACGTAGGTCGGCAACCCTTTGCCGACGAATCCATTGAAAAAGTAAGTTGTTTCAGCCGTGATTTTTTTGGTTGTGTTTGCTATAGTGGCGATGCTGGTTCGCCAGCCGGGTGCCCCGTAACCGACCTCCCGGGTTTTGCGCGGCGGGTCTTGGATCAACAATCAAGACAACGCGCGCGCCGACAACCGCAACAGGAACAATCCCGACAATCGTAACAACAACAGGGGTTTCCGGGTGTTGTCTTCGGTCCACACGGCATTGGCTTGGCATTGCTTGGGGCTTGCCGGTCAAGGTCGGCAAGACAAGCGCCAAGGCCGGTGCAATGGCGCGGGTGCGTCCGGTCCGCATGTTTGCGCATCGGGCATATACAAAACTGAGGGCGTTGCCTGGATTCGCTCCCGTAGCGCCCGCCTTTCGATGAAAATGGGCTTTTTTATTGTTCCCATGCTCCGCATCACTGCCATTAAGTTAAGGATTTTTCCGTTCGCCCTGAGCTTGTCGAAGCCTGTCCTGAGCTTGCCGAATGGGGGTTGACGGAAAAATTCAACTCATTGGTGTTTAAGCCGTTCATGGTTCGACAGGCTCACCACGAACGGCTTAACTTAATGGCAGTGACGCTCCGCGTGGGAAAGATTAAGATTCATGCTATTTTCAGCCAGCCGCCAAGCAGTCGGCCAATTTCGGCAACCAGCCGGCTAACATGTTCGTATTGACCATTGTTCAGCCACTGCCATCGGTGTGCCAGGCGCAAATACAGGCGTACCGTATCCAAGTGCGCATCGCACTCCAACAATAGTTGTCGGCGCTGCGCCCCGCGTTGCTTGCGGGCAAGAAACAATTTTTCCTGAAAATTCAACACCGCATCCCCCAAATGCCGGGTGACATTGTAACGGTAAGCCTTGGGGAATGTTTCGGTTTTGGGCAATAGCCAGTCCAGCAGGTCATATGTGCGTGTCAACAATACTAAGTTTTCTGTGGTTTCCGCCATGTGTCCGACTCCTTACAGTCTATACCAACAAATTTATGCCTTCGACAACCTGTTTATTGCCTGGCAAAAAGCCGCCAATGGCAAGCGCTCAGGCCCCATGGTGGCACGTTTTGAAGATGGCGTGGCTGACCATCTGCTCGAACTTCAAGCCGAATTGGCCACCGGTAGCTATCGCCCCGGCCCCTATAAGCACTTTACCATCGAAGAGCCCAAACGGCGTTTGATCAGCGCCGCGCCGTTCCGCGACCGGGTGGTTCACCATGCCTTATGCAATCTGATCGAACCCCTGTTCGAGTCACGTTTCATTCCTGACAGTTACGCCAACCGCTTGGGTAAAGGCACCCACCGGGCGGTCGCCCGTTGCCAAGCGTTTTCCCGGTCTTATCCCTATGTGCTTAGGCTGGATATCGTCAAGCATTTTCCGTCCATTGACCATCAAATCCTGTCCGATAATCTAAGCCGCGTCGTCGCCGACGGGCAGACCTTGGCGTTGATCGGGAAAATCCTCGCCAGCGGCGATGGCATTGCGGATCAGGATTACCGTCCGCCGTTGTTCAAAGGGGATGATTTGCTGGCTTGGTGTCGGCCCCGTGGCTTGCCCATCGGCAATCTCACCTCGCAATTCTGGTCAAATTGCCATTTGCACCCGCTTGACCTTTTCGTCAAGCGCGAACTTGGCTGCAAGGCTTATCTGCGCTATGTGGACGACTTTGCCTTGTTTGCCGACAACAAAACCACGTTGGGGGAATGGAGGCAAAGGATTATCGAACGCTTGGCCGCGATGCGCTTGTGTGTCCATGAAAGCAAGGCACAAGTGTTGCCGGTGCGTTGCGGCATCCCTTGGCTGGGGTTTGTAGTTTACCCCACCCATCGCCGCGTGAAAGCCCGCAAAGTGGTGGAGGCGACACGGTGCCTAGGCGAGCGTTATGATGCTTGGCGGTGCGGCAGCATCAGCTTTGGCGAATTTGATGCCAGTGTGCAGGGTTGGATCAATCATGTGCGTTACGCGGACACCTGGGGGCTGCGCACTCATGTGCTGAAAAAATTTGTTTGGTCCAAATGTTCTTGGGCGTTTAATGTAAATTGAAGTTTCAAACTTCAATTTACATTGTTGAAGGGTAAGGGCAACTCATCACTT
Source organism: uncultured Methylococcaceae bacterium (assembly GCA_903857165.1). Classification (GTDB taxonomy): domain Bacteria; phylum Pseudomonadota; class Gammaproteobacteria; order Methylococcales; family Methylococcaceae; genus Methylumidiphilus. Next base: position 18,608 of record CAIODU010000314.1, read on the forward strand.
GGTGTTATCCGCTGTAGCAACGGGCCGTGTCGGCTAAAATAATGGGAACGGAGTGGATTTGGCTGACTCCTAAACGTTAATTTTGAAGTGATTGGTTGAATAACTGATGTTACGCGCAGCCACCAAAACCGTTGGCGGCAAAGGGTTGCCGCCCTACGATCTAGGGGTCTACGGTCTGGGGGGGCTGGAATGGCCATAACCGCCGTAGGTCGGCAACCCTTTGCCGACTTGTGCGTAACATCAGTGAATAATTCCCATGCAAAAAAAAATTCGACCGCCGCTGGCGCGGCGGTGCAGCGGACAGCCAATCAGCGGACAGCGTGAATGGGGACCGAAGACAACACCCGGAAACCCCAGCCGAAGTGACGAGAGTCGGGAACGTTCCCGTAGCGGTAGTCGGCGCGCGCGAAGCCTTGATAGTAGAGCCAAGACCCGCCGCGCAAAACCCGGGAGTCGCCGCTGATGTCGGCCTCTGTCACCTCCGGCTTGTCGTATTTGTTCAGACACCACTCCCACACCGTCCCCGCCATGTCTTCAGCTTGGTAAGGCGATTTGCCATGGGGATACAGGCCCACCGCCGTGGTCTGTTGCAGATACCACGGCCCTGCTTTCTGCTCGGTTTCGTCGATATTGGCAAACCCGGAGCGGTATTCATTCCCCCAAGGATAAATCAACCCTTGCTCGCCCCGCGCCGCCTTCTCCCATTCCTGTTCGGTGGGCAGGCGGATGGTATTTTCTTCCAAACCCAACACCGCCGACAGCCAGCGGGTGAAGGCGACGGCTTCGTACCAATCGACATTGGTGCACGGACGGTTGGTTTGCGGCCAGCGGGAGGCTTGCGGTTCCGGCTTTTTCAAATCCCGCCACCAATGTTCGTCTTGATAGCCGCCGTCGTCGATGAAGGTTTTGAATTGTTGGTTGGTGATGGGGTATTTAGCCATCCAATAGGCATCCAGATGCACGGTGGTTGGTTGTTTGCCTTCGCCGTACACGAACGGGCCTGCCGGGATTTCGATCCAACTGATGTCGGGGACGCGCAGGGTGCGGGTTTGCGGGATGGGCTGCATGGGTGTCGGGCCTTGGTCTGGGTTTTGACGGCGAGTGAAAAAGCATGGCAACCCTTATAGGATGCGTCTGACGACATTTAACCAGAATCCAACCCTTTTTTGGGATGTTGTGCGACAGCGCAAATTTTTTCTTGACTCCATAATTACGTTCGTATTACGATAAGCATACACAAATTGGGTCTTGGAGGAATCATGGCGCTCAAGCCCGTCACACTAAGGTTGGATGAAGAAGAGTACGAGAAGCTGAGAGCCCACCTGAGCAAATTCGGTGACCCGGATATCAATGTGGCCTACGTTCTGAGAGCCTATATCAGGGATGTCAATAGAGTGATGCCTTTCCTGATCAGTTCGGGATGGGATTTGAAAAACTACTTCGGGCTGGTCGGTTACTGGCTCAAACAAATCGGTTCAATCACCGATCTGGAGATGTTCGCAAAATTGCCGCTGAGTCCTTGGGCCTATTGGAAACCAACCGAACTTCAAAGCGGCCAAAATAGTGAAAATTTTTCGGCACCAAGCCAGGCCGAGCCGTTTGATCAGAACGGACAGGCCGGGCAATCCAAATGAGGAAGAGACGGGCTGAACACACATCGAACGTTCCTTCCAATCCACTTTAACACTAACGACTGAACGAAAGAAGATAATATTATGTATACGAATCAAGACATCATGAAAAATATGATGGATCTGTTTTCAAACCCGTTGTTTAGGACAGGGTTTTCCGAGTTTGTCACGAAAGCCCAGCAAGAAGGGCTTGAATCCGCCAAAAAGTTTTGGGGATTCTCAGAGTATGGGAAAACATTTCCCTTGACGGGCGATATCTACGAACGTTTGACCGATTGGTATTCGGTTCTCGGTTTTGTGCCTAGTGCGAACTACAACCAGGCGGTTGAGGAAAACACCAAACTGAAAGCTGAAAACCAACTCCTAAGAAATATGATTAAGGACTTGCAATTAAACCTTTTTACCGAAGGGGGTGAAAAAGCCCAGCAGGTTTGGCATGATATCATTGACAAACAAATCAAGATGAATACTGAAGTGGCCAATACTTTTTTTGAGGCTATTCGGAATTTCAAGGCAAGCAGTTAATTTTGTTGACTCCGTCCACCATCAATTACCAACCATCTACAACCAAAACGAGGATACGACAATGGATAAAGGCATAGAGTTTTTTGACGCATGGGCAAAAACCCAGAAAGAATTTCTTGATACTTCACTCAAGACACAGGAAGTTTTTCGGGCGAACTGGCTCGATTCATTGAAAAAATCGCAAGAGTCCTTTTTCAGCACAGCCAATTCAGCGAACAATCCACACGCACAGGATATCCTTAAGTTATTCAATGCATGGATCGGCACGATGATAAGCACTTCTGAACTTTTCAACGGTGAAGTTGTGAAACTGCAACAATCATGGGGGAAGACTTTGGATAATCAAATTGAGCAAAGCAAGGAATTGACTAAGGTGTTCACAGAATACCTACAAAAGGCTGGACCTAAATAGTTCATCCGTGCAAAGTGCCACCAAGGCCCGAGAAGAGACTGACATCGTCTCTTCTGGCCCGTGGCATGCATGGGTGCAATGCGATGCCGAAGAAGCTTGATCAAAGCCAACCCAAAGGGGAATCACATGGAAAATGTACAAAGTTATTTTGAAACCTGGTCCAAGGCACAGGAAAAATTGTTCGAAGGGTTTGTCGAAAACACCAAACGGGCACAACAATTATTTTTCAACCAACAAAATCCATTTCAGTTTGGCGATTCTGGCGGAGCCAATAACCTTTACTCATCTTGGATCTCGGCGGTGATGAAATCCCTGTCAGATGCCGGTAGTGGCAGTCAAGTCATCAAAGACAACCTTGCCAAAATGCTGGGTGGATCGAATGCCTACACGAAGCTCTATGAAGTGTGGCTCCCGTTGATGAAGGCGGCCCAAGAGAGGAGTATGAATCCAGATGCCTATAAGGATTATATCGATCCTTCCAAATACAAGGAACTCATCGACAAGGTTTTTGGTTTTGACTCGGATGCCAACCAACTGATGCTCAACCAGGCGGTTCAATTTCTTGAAATGTTATCGGGGTCGGGGCAGCAGTTCGCCACACCGTGGCTGGAAGCGACGAAGGCAAGCCTTCAAGCCTATCCACAGTTTGCACAAGGGCACCCGGAATCATTCATCAAAATATTTCATTCGATGTTCAATGCCTTCGACAATACGGTGGGCAAGGTTTTTCATGTACCCCCAGTCGGCAAGGACAGGGAGAAGTTTGAATTGATCTTGAGGTGTTTTGATGACCTCACCGTGTATGCGGCAAAGAATACCGAATACCAGCATACGATTTACATCACCGGGCTTACCGCCATGGAAAAGGTCGTCGAAAGGCTTGCTGAAAAAATCAGTTCAGGCGAAGAAATCAAACAATTCGATGAATTTTTCGACGTCTGGATCGATACGAGTGAGCAGTCCTATTTCAAGCTATTCCAAACCGAAGAATTTGCCAAGCTTCAGGGTGAATTGCTTGATACGTCATTGAACGTCAAGGCGCATTTTTTCAAAGTCATGGAGATGCATCTGTCTGACCTTCCCATCGCCCTGCGTTCGGAAATGGACGATCTTTATAAAATCGTTTACGACCTTAAGAAAACGGTCAAGAAATTAGAGAAACAACTCACTGAGGTGAGCCAATGACACATACCCTTTTGTCTTTTGACACAAAGTCCTTAATCAAGGAATTCGGCGACCTCAACACCAAGTTCATCAAGGGGGTGTCGGCGCTGACCGAGATTGAAGAAATTGATGTGGGTACCGCGCCCAAGGAATTAATTTATGAGGAGGACAAGCTAAAGCTGTACCGCTATAGCCGTAATGAACCGAACACCTGCCGGACTCCGGTATTGGTCGTTTATGCGTTGGTGAACCGTCAGTATATGCTTGACCTTCAACCAGACCGCAGCATGATTAGGAACCTACTTAATCTTGGCCTGGATGTGTTCATCATCGACTGGGGATACCCCAACAAAGCCGATATGTACCTTACCCTTGACGATTACATCAATGGCTATATCGACAATTGCGTGGATGTGGTTAGAAAGGTAACGCAAAGCGATAAAGTCAACTTAATGGGCATCTGCCAAGGCGGGACGTTTTCTGCGATTTATGCGGCACTCAATCCTGATAAAATCGAAAATCTCGTGACGCTGGTCGCCCCGATTGATTTCTCGACCAATGAGGGTCTATTGTTCAATTGGTCCAAGCATCTGAACATTGACGCCCTAGTGGATGCGTACAAGATCATTCCGGGGGATTTCCTGAATGGCGGTTTTTTGATGCTGATGCCCTTCAACCTGAATATCCGCAAATATGTGGATATGTTGGATGTGATGGAAGACAAAGACAAACTGCTCAATTTCCTGCGGATGGAAAAGTGGATATTCGACAGTCCAGGGCAAGCGGGCGAGTGCATGCGCCAATTCATCAAAGACTGCTATCAACAGAACAAACTCGTCAAAGGCGAGCTTAAACTAGGTGACCGTTTGGTGGATTTGGGCAATATCACCATGCCTTTGTTGAATATCTACGCTTCCGCCGACCACCTAGTTCCTCCTGCCTCCACAAAGCCTCTAAACGATCTCGTCGGCACCGAAGACAAAACGCTTTATGAGTTCAAGGGCGGGCATATTGGTGTTTTTGTGGGTGGAAGGTCACAAAAAGAACTGGCCCCCGCCATTTCCAAATGGCTGCATGAAAGGGATAATGCACCGGAAACAGTAGTCGAAGTCGCCGAAGAAGCCGAACCGGCTGTAGATGAAACCGCATCCGAGGCGGTTGAAGAAGTCGCCCCGAAAAAACCTAGCAGAAGAAGGACATAAGTCGTTAATAGGCTTGTTCCCAAGCTCCAGCTCTCATCGTTATTCACAACTCGTTGCAGGAGCAACGGAACCCCGAAGGGGTTCAAGCCAAAAGCCTAAGGGTTGAGCGAAGCGACACCCCCGGACGGCAAACCGAATAAAATATCGACCCCGGAGGGGTCGCAGTTTTTTCTGCGCGAACCTAGGATTCCACCAGTCTGAACCTAGCATTTGCTGCGTTTTCGGAAGATCGCCTAGGTTCATGGGCCGATTTCTGCGACCCCTCCGGGGTCGAATGAGGTATTCGATCTCAACCGGGGGTGTCGCTGGCGCTCAACCCCCGGCTAATAGCTAGCAACCCTCCGGGTTGCAATAGATCGGCATCCGTATTATCACCTGAAAGACAGATGAAAATGTGAATTCCGCCATCGGTTCAAGCAAACGGCATGTGCCATACGGCCTTAAGCCACTTGCTTCATCCGAGGTGTGACCGGCACAGTTTCACCACTTTCAATATAATCAGCCGTGATGCGGTCGATGGCGGACACCCAAGAGGCCAAGGCCGAGCAGGACTAGGAAACCTGTTGAGGGTTCTGGAACGGCGTTAACATAATCATAGGCGAGCGTGACACTGCCGGTCAGGGTGCTCGTAATGTTGGCCATAGTTGTGAAATCGACGTAGGCAGTATTGGGGGAACCTTTGTAGCTGAGATCAAAATTGGAGACGCCTGTCATGACGGCCAGAATGGCCGGATCATAGGTGACCCCGGCGTCGGAGACCAGAAACGTGTTCGATATATTCGTTGTGGCGGTTTTTGCCGGGATGTTGGTGTTGGGACCGCCGCCGCCGCTGCCGCCGCTGCCGTTGCCGTTGTAGCTGGTTGCATTGACGTAGGTGTTTCCAGCGTTACCGATGCTAAGGCTACCGCCGTCACCACCGGTGGTGCCCGAGGTCGTTACATCGACCGACCATCCGATATAGAACGATTGCAGCGTGCCGAGCGAGGCGGTGAACGGTGCAAAGTTGGCGGTCAACCCAGACGCCCCGGCATGAATGATCTTGCCGCTGCCCGATGTCGTTTGGGTGTTGTTAAAGTTTGTCACATAGGTGATGGTCGATGCCTCGGTTGTACCCGCAAGCGATGCCAAAAACATATAAGTCAGAAGCCATTGTTTTTTACAGGTTTTCATGATTTTCCAGTATTAAAGTAAGTGAGGGAAGGTATGGGTTTAGGAGTGACAGCCAATTACATTTCTGTTCGTGCGCATTTTAGCATAACGCAAGGGCAGAATAAGCGTAAGGCGATTATCGAAAAATAATATACCCCTTTGTTGATCGCCCTTCAGGGCGCTACGGTGGCATGAAGGCCACACTACGGGTAAAAGCATTTTCGTAAATGTCGTAAGCCGTATTGCGCCATATGGGTTTATCATCAAGCAGCCTTGCGCCTGAGCATGTCAACCGGGTCAATGCCGTCCAAGCCTAGGTCTTCCAGCGGAATATCCCATGCCTTGGCTTGTGCGATAGCCTGTTCTGACAACTGGTTGCAAAACTCGGCTACATCCGAGCCAGCATCCTCCAAGCCGCGCTGCTTGACCATTTCCAACACAGCCACCAAAACACTGGCGTATCTATCACTACCTGCCATAAGCTTTCTCCTGCAAGATGCCTTGCAAGATTTACTGATATTTTCAAGCCGCCTCATCCAATTCCAAACGAACTCGTTTACCAACGCGGGTCGCCAAGCCGATTAACATATCCAGACTAAATTTTTTCCATTTGCCCTGTACTAAGTCAGCAACACGGGTTTGAGGAATGCCTAAGCGTTCTGCGGCTTCTTCTTGCGTCCAGCCTCGTTCTTTTACATACAACGCCAAGCTAATCATTAAATCGGCGCGCATTTTCAAAACATCGGCCTCTTGCTGAGGCGAACCGAGTGCCAAGAAAATATTATCGTTGGCTTTAATAATGTCGAACATTTTACTCACCTATCAGTCGGTAGCGTTGTCGAGCCATATTTATATCTTGTTGAGATGTTTTTTGGGTTTTCTTTTGAAAGCAGTGCAACACATAAACTCCCTCTGGACGGGTGGCAAGATAGATAACCCTGAAAGCGCCTTTTTCATGGATACGGATTTCCCGAACTCCAGCACCTATACCCTGCATGGGCTTCCAATTTTCGGGATCGAGACCCGATTGTACACGTCTTAATTGAAAACCTGCCTCATTACGCGCTTCGGCAGGAAAATCTCGCAAGTCGGCTAAACTACTACCCAGAAAAAAGGCATCTTTCATTAGAGAGGAGTGGTTTAGTTAGGGTTACGTCAACCTGTTACATTCAGCGGAACCCATCCTAGGTTCCGCCTTAGTCAAACTAATCGAGCTTATCTAACCCTTTCAACCAACATGGCAATCCCCTGCCCGCCGCCTATACACAGGGAAACCAGACCCAAGGACGAATCCCGCTTCACCATTTCATAGAGCAAAGTGACCAATACGCGGGTTCCGCTGGCCCCAACCGGATGACCTAAAGCTAACGCCCCGCCATTGACGTTGACCTTGCTCATATCCCACCCCATTTCGCGGTGGACTTGGATGGACTGGGATGCGAATGCCTCGTTCACTTCGATCAAGTCAAGATCGTTGATGGAGCAAAGCCCCCGCGCCAGCAGACCCTGACACGCACTAATCGGACCCAGGCCCATGAATGCGGGGTTAAGCGCCGAAGAATGCGAGCCGAGAATCTTGAACGCCCAAGCGGGGTTCATTTCGATTAAAACGTCCTTGGAAACCACTAGCACGGCAGCGGCACCGTCGTTGATGCCCGATGCATTGCCGGCGGTGATAGTTCCATCGGGCTTGAAGGAGGGTTTCAACTTGGCAAGGCTCTCCACCGTCGTGCCATAGCGAGGATGCTCGTCGGTGTCGAACACAATTTCCTGACCTTTGCCCTGCTTGATGCGGATCGGCACGATTTCATCCTTGAATTTGCCCGCTTTGATGGCCGCTTCAGTTTTTTGCTGGGAATGGGCGGAAAACTCGTCTTGATCCGCACGCGAGATTTGATATTTTTCGGCGATGTTTTCGGCAGTGGTCGCCATGTGGCAGTCGTAGAACTTGTCCCACAGCGCGTCACAAATCACGCTGTCGGTCACTTCGCCGTGGCCCAGGCGTTGCCCCCAACGGTGGGCTTTAAGCAGGTAGGGCGCTGCGCTCATATGCTCTGTGCCGCCAGCGACCACCACTTGGTTGTCGCCCGCGGCAATCGACTGCCCGGCGAGGGCAACGGTTTTTAGCCCCGACCCGCACACTTTGTTGACCGTGAACGAAGGGATGTTTTCCGGCAAACCCCCCTTGATGGCGGCTTGCCGGGCGGGGTTTTGGCCCAAGCCGGCCTGGATGACATTGCCCATGATGACTTCGTTCACCTGTTCGGGCGAGATTGACGTTCTGGCGACAATTTCCCGTATGACTTCCGCACCAATGTCAATCGCATTCAACGGGGCCAAGGTTCCGTTGAATTTGCCGATGGCTGTCCTACATGCACCTACGATATAAGCATCCATTAGATTCTCATGCCTCCATCGACTTCAATGACCCGTCCGGTGAAGAAATCATTGTTGATGATGAACTGGACGGTTTTCGATATTTCCTCCATTTCTCCCAAACGACCCGTGGGGATTTTTTCTATCAGCTTGTCCAGCACTTCCTGCTTGATTTTGGCGACCATTTCCGTGTTGATGTAGCCCGGTGCAATCGCGCCGACGCGGATGCCATAACGGGCAAGTTCCTTCGCCCAAGTGACCGTCATCGCATCGACGGCGGATTTGGAGGCAGAGTAGTTGGTCTGGCCAAAATTGCCGACCCGGCAAATTGAAGAAATGTTGACGATCACGCCTTTGACTTTATGCTTGACCATGTGGAAGGCTGCTTCCCTTGAGCACAGGAACACGCCGGTTAGATTGATGTTGATGACCTTTTCCCAGTTGGAAAGCGGGAATTTGGTGATTTCATCGCCTTTTTGTTTGATGAACAGCGCGTCGGAAGTGATGCCGGCATTGTTGATGAGGACATCGACCGGGCCGTTGGCAGCGGTGAATTTTTCAAAGAAGGCTTCCACTGCCGCTTCGTTGCTGACGTCGACAATCTCACCCTCAATGCCGGTCTCCGCCTTGAGCGTATCAAGGTTTTCCTGCATGACATCCAGCACATAGGGCTTGCCCCCGGCTTTTTTCAAGTCTTCGGCAAAGCGTCTGCCCAGGCCGCGTGCGCCACCCGTGATTACAATGTTTTTACCTACAATTTCCATCTCAGTACCTTAGTGATTACAAAAGAAATTTTTGGCATGGGGACCAACAGGCCGCACACCATTCGACCTGATATTGTAGTCCTTCTAATAAAACAAGGTACACTCATTCGGGTGAATAATGAGGTTACTCAAGGTTGAAGGCTCTGTTTCCAACCTGCGACCCTGCGGGCGGTCAACCGGACAACTAGGCCAAGGTGACGATAATGAGCGCTATATATTGCGATTTTGCCCAATTCGTCTTAAGGTGTACGGGGTTTACCGTCAAGTCTCAGGCGGGACTGCCCAAGCCTCAACGACAGCGACACTTTTTCCAAACTCCACAATAATTATTTAAGGAGAACTCTATGACAGAACTGCTAGCAGTCCTGACCTCAATCTTCGTGGTTTATGCTTTATACGAGGTATTCGCAACGGTTTCCCAGTCAGGCGACGGATTGGTGCGGACGGTCGCAGATAGCCGGCCCGCTCCACGACCCGCCCCGGTAAGGCAGTCTGCGGCAGCACCTGCGGCGGCGGCGGCCCAATCTGCGACGGTGGCCGCCACCCCGCCTAAACAGGCCAAGCCGGTCGCTGAACCAGACAAGCACCTTAATCTGCGCGATCCCAAGACGGGCGATCTATCGCCCGCTCCGAGCAACTACCGTTTCGCCAAGAAATGGATAAAAGAGGCTTTGGTGGCCGAAGGGTTGCTCCCAAAAGTGTACAAAAACTCCGAATTGACCGAAACGCTCAATTTAAAAGCCAAGGAAGCGATTGAACAATTCAAGCATTTGGAAAAATTCCAAGCTTGACAGTGCCTTCCTTCTGTCGATGGGGCATTTAAGGGGGGTGACGGCATCTTCAATGAGGCGGAACGAATTGCAATTGTGGAATGGTTTTAGTGTGGGTAAAACCGGATAAACTGTTTCATGCTGCGATTCGATGCGCTTTGGGTCCGAGTGGTCTAAAATACCCGCAACAAGGCAATAGCCTTATGATGCGCAATCAAGACGAGGAAACCCATGAATCTCCATGAATACCAGGCCAAACGCCTGTTTGCCAGTTACGGGGTGGCAGTCCCAAGTGGAACCCCTGCCTTTTCACCCGAGGAAGCCCGCAACGCCGCCGCTGCATTGGGAGGCGAACGTTGGGTGGTGAAAGCACAAATCCACGCGGGCGGACGCGGCAAGGCCGGCGGTGTCAAGCTGGTGGACAGCCTGGATGCCGTCGCAGAAACGGCGCAGGCAATGCTTGGGTCTAGCCTAGCCACCTACCAAACGGGCGGGGTGGCTTTGCCCGTCAATGCCGTGTTGGTGGAGGAAGTCAGCCCCATCGCCCGCGAGCTTTACCTGAGCGTGTTGGTTGACCGTGCCACCGAGCGGGTAATGTTCATGGCCTCCAGCGAGGGCGGTGTGGAGATTGAGGACGTTGCGGCGAAAACCCCGGAGAAAATCCTCATCCAAAAAGTCGACCCCATCGCCGGCCTGCAAGCTTACCAATGCCGGGACATTGCCTTTGGCTTGGGGCTGCAAGGCGACCAAATCAACGCCCTGACCCAATTCATGCAAGGGCTTTACACGTTTTTTCTGGATAAGGATGCCAGCCAAATCGAAATAAACCCCCTAATAGTCACCGTCGACGGCCGCTTGTTGGCCTTGGACGGCAAAATCAACATTGACGACAACGCCCTGTTCGCCCATCCCGACATCACCGCGTTGCGCGACCCGGCCCAGGAAGACTCAAAAGAAAACGCCGCCAGCGAACATGGTCTGAACTACATCACGCTAACCGGCAATATCGGTTGCATGGTCAACGGAGCCGGTTTGGCAATGGCGACAATGGATGTCATCAAATTGCATGGCGGCGAGCCGGCCAATTTCCTTGACGTGGGCGGCGGCGCGACCAAAGAGAAAGTGGCCGAAGCCTTCAAACTGATTCTGTCCGACGACACCGTCAAAGCCGTGTTGATCAACATTTTCGGCGGCATTGTCCGTTGCGACATGATTGCCGAAGGGATTATCGCGGCGGTCAAAGAGGTGGATGTCAAAGTCCCCGTGGTCGTGCGCCTGGAAGGCACCAACGCCCCGGCGGGCCGTCAATTGCTGACCGAATCAGGCTTGGCCATTATTCCGGCGGAGGATTTGGACGAAGCGGCGAAGAAAGTCGTTGCATCGGTGGCCTGACCCGTGCAGGCATCTTTCATCAAAACCTATCGGACGCCCGTCAGTTCGGGCGACGGCCACGGCGAACCCAGCCTTGAACCTCGGGAAACTTAAGCCCTTATCAACATTTGGATTTTCCAGTATGAGCATACTCATCGACAAAAACACCAAACTCCTGTGCCAAGGCTTCACTGGCAAACAGGCCACTTTCCACTCCGAACAATGCCTGGCTTATGGCACCCAATTGGTCGGCGGCGTCACGCCGGGGCGCGGCGGGCAAACCCATCTGGGCTTGCCGGTGTTCAACACCATGCGACTGGCTGTGGACACCACGGGTGCGACTGCCAGCATGATCTATGTGCCGCCACCCTTTGCCGCCGATGCGATCTTGGAAGCCGCCGATGCGGGCATCAAACTCATCGTCTGCATCACCGAAGGCATTCCAGTGCTGCAAATGCTGCGCGTCAAAGCCGCATTGAAGTCTTATGATGCCAAACTGGTTGGACCCAACTGCCCCGGTGTCATCACCCCCGGCGAATGCAAAATTGGCATCATGCCCGCCTTCATCCACAATCCGGGCAGCATCGGCATCGTCTCGCGTTCCGGCACCTTGACCTACGAGGCTGTCCACCAGACCACCCGTGCGGGCTTGGGCCAAAGCACCTGCGTCGGCATCGGCGGCGACCCGATCCACGGGCTGGACTTTATTGAAGTGCTGGAAATGTTCCAGAACGACCCGCAGACCAAAGGAATCATAATGGTTGGCGAAATCGGCGGCAGCGCCGAGGAAGAAGCGGCGGAATATATCCAAGCCCATGTCACCAAGCCCGTCGTCGGCTACATCGCCGGCACCACTGCACCCCCCGGCAAGCGCATGGGCCATGCCGGTGCCATCGTCAGCGGCGGCAAAGGCACCGCAGCCGCCAAATTCGCCGCAATGAAGGCCGCTGGCGTTTCCATCGTCGACTCCCCGTCGAAGATGGGCAAGGCGATGGTGGAGCGGTTGGGGTAGGGTATTCTAGTGTCTTTGCGGGTTCCTTTGCCTTCCGGTCGGGAATCCGTGCCTAAGAAACTCCCGCCTGTTCGATTTTTTTTAAAACCACTAGTAGGAGAGAATTATGCCTGATCGTTACGCGGAAGAACGGTATGACTCATCATTAGCCCATTGCACGGCACTTGAACTGCGCATGGGGGAAAGTATCCAGGCAGTGCCGGATGTATTGATCTCACTTCCTACATTGACACTTTTGTAGCCAACCTAGAGCAAGAAGGCGCGATGAAGAAGTGCCAGATACATTTGATAGTTCAATACACGAAAGTTTCAAAATGAACTCACGAGTTCTAGGTATCAGCCTCCTGTTTTTTGGTATCTGTCTTTTTGCTGGGTTGGCACTATTCAATTACACGGTGATCGTTGAGGCATTTGGTGATGGGCCACCCTATTATAATCGCACAACCAACATGGATAAGTGGACTAATCCACTACCGATGCTTGCGATAGTTGATATTGTATTTGCATTGGTTTGTGTGTTGGTGAACCGTTTTAGTTGGAAGAATTGGAAAGGCTGACTATTATACAGCAGTTTGGCTATTTGGTGCGGCGGCAAATGCACGGCAGCCGCCAAATTCGCCGCGATGCAAGCCACCGGCGTTTCCATCGTCGATTCCCCGTCGAAGATGGGCAAGGCGATGAGTTTGGCAACGATAAAGCCATAACCCAACTGTAGCAATAAAAGCCAAGATACTCAAAACCATTCCTGATTGGGACTGGATGAATTTTGACTTATTTCAGCGTCAATGTCGAAAGGCCCGGGTGGAAACGTAAACACGCCCACCCGAGCCCATCAACTCGATTGGCTTATTGGCACTTAAGAGAAAAAGGACTTCACTTTTGCCAACGAATCCTTCAATCCCTCTTGCACAGTATTCCATTTCTCTTCGGCCTCATCCTTGAAATCGTCCCAAAGATGGTCGGCGGAAGCGATGACCTCGTCCAATTTCGCCTGGCCTTCTTTAAGCTTGGCCTGAAGTTCGGGCAACTGCTCTTCGTACTTTGCCTTCAGGTCGTCTGCCGCACCGGCAGCCTTGGCTTGCAGGGCGTCAATATCGCCTTTTAATTCATCGATCTGTCGCTTGGCTTTATTGATGTATTCATCTTTTGCGGACTTGGCGGCATCCACCATGTCACCGGTCACATCGGAAACCTTGTCCTGCAAGCCTCCAAGGCCCTCTTTCAAGTCACCCATCTGTCCTTTGGCTTTATCAATCAAATCGTCTTTCGTACTCATGGGGATCACCTTTAATGTTTTTGGAATGCGAATGCTGTCATAAAAATTGAAAATAGGCAAACTATCTGTGTAATGAACAGGGACGATTGTGCGAACGCTGATTCCGCAAAACCACCCAATTGGGCTGAACGATGACCAAAGCCCTGATTTTCATACGCCCCACCTCAACCCCACAGGCAACGTGACCTCCATGGCAATCGGCAAGTGGTCGGAGCAGGCGAAGCTGATCGCCCACAGCTTGTCCACCCGTATTTCCGGGGTCACGAGTATGTGGTCGAGCATGATGCGAGGATGCCAACTCGGGAAGGTCTTGACCTCGAATAACGGGTCGCACAATCGGGTGGAATGGATCAGATGGCGGATTTCGGGGGAATCGTGGGTACAGTTCAAATCCCCCATCAGAATGACATGGGGTAGGCCACGAATGATTTCAGAAATAAAGGCCAACTGCTTCAAACGTGCGCGGCGGCTTAACGCCAGATGCATCACGCACAAATGCAAAGCAGTATCCCTCTCCTCGCCAAAACGTGCCACCAAGACACCCCTGCCGGGCATTCCGGGCAAGCTATAGTCAACAACCGCATCCGGCTGCAACCGGCTCAACAGGCCATTGCTATGCAGGGCAATATTGCCGATGCGCCGGTTGACTTGGTTATGCCAGTGCGGAAAACCCGCCGCTTGGGCGAGATATTCCGCTTGGACGATGAAATGACTGCGCGACCCGCCTCCATCGACCTCCTGTAGCCCGACAAGGTCAAAAGGCTCCAACAGTGCGGCAATCCGGTTTAGATTGCCGATGCGACGGCCACCCGGAAACACATGCCGCCAACCGCCGGTAAGATACTCGTGATAGGCTGATGTATTGATGCCGGTCTGGATATTGAAACTCGCTAGTTTCAGGCTGACCGTTTCGGCCGGCTGCCCCGCCGTGTCCGCCATTTGGCCGGTGTTTTCGGGCATTTAAACTCTAGGCTCCTGCAAACCCCTCTCCTTTAACCTTAACCCTGGGGGAATGCAAACCATCACTTCAAATGTTTGGCTGCACTTTCTTGCTTGATCAAGGCATTGGCTGTTTCGATCATTTTGTCGAAACTCTTGGCCTTGGCGGCTCCGATCCGGTATTTGCCGTTGATGACCAACGCGGGGGTTCCATCAATGCCATAACTCGGCGCCAGCACTTCGGCCTGTCGCATCTTCGCATCGACCGCGAAGGATTTGTAAGCCTTGTGGAAATCTTCCTCTTTCACGCCATGGGCGGCAAAGAATTTGGCAAGGTCCTCCTCGGACTCCAAAGTTTCTTTTTTGTTCTGGATGGCATCGTATAAATCGTCATGAACCTTGTCCAGCATGCCCAAGCTTTCCGCCGTGAAAAACGCCTTGGCGTGGGCGGCCCAATGGGCATTGAAAATGGCCGGCTGGCGTTTAAACACCACATAGCCGGGCTTGGTTTTCAGCCAGTCTTTGATATGCGGTTCGAAGTGATAGCAATGGGGACAACCGTACCAGAAAAATTCTAGCACTTCGATTTTCGAGGGGTCAGCCGTGGGGTGCGGCGGTGTAACCAAATCATACGCCAATTCGGCATTGTCCGCTCCAGCCTTGGAGGGTTCGGCGGCGACACTGGCAACCGTGAATGCACAGAATAAAAAAGCCAGACTTAGAACCAATTTCAACATTGCTTAGTCCTTATGGAATAAAATGTGGGTGTCATACAGTAAACCGACGGCGGGCCGTATCCGGTTGGGGGTGTGGCCCGCCGCAAGGTTATTGCATGCCGGAGGCGTAATCAGCGGCCGCGTTGATTTCATCATCGCTCAAACGGCTGGCGACGGCCTGCATGATCTCGTGGCTACGCTCACCCGACTTATAGTCGTGCAAAGTCTTTGCGATATAAGAGGAATATTGCCCCCCCAAGACGGGATAAACCGAAGACGGATTGCCCTCGCCCTTAGGCCCATGGCATGCGGCGCAAGCGGGCACGGCCTTGGCAGGAATGCCCGTGCGGAAGATTTTTTGCCCCAATTCATTCTTTTCCGCCGGCTCGGGCTTGAGTTTGTTGCTGGCAAACCAAGCACTGATGTCGGCAATGTCCTGGTCTGTAAGCGACTCGGCCATGGCATTCATCACCGTCTGGTCGCCCCGCTTTTGCGACCTGAACACCCGCAATTGCTTGGTCAGGTAGGACGAATGTTGCCCCGCCAGCTTGGGGAAGACCGGCGCTGCGGGGTTGCCGTCCGCACCGTGGCACCCGCCGCAGGCTTCCGACTTGGTTTTGCCGGCAGCGGCGACACCCAGGATCTGTGCCGGCGGTGTTTGCTCCGCGAGAGCCTGGGCTACGACAAAGGATATTGCCAAGCCAAAAGCCATCATTGTATTTTTTTTCATTCTTTGAACGCCTCTTATGATGAAAGCCTTTAATTCGCTGCGCGGGACAGGAAGCACCCCGCCCGCACGGTTTAATTTAACTGGTCAATCAAATACGGGTACACTAGAAAAGTCAACCTAATAATGAGTGCCTTTATGAACCCTCTTTACCATCAAGCACAATTCCTCCTCAGCGCATTGCAGTTGAAGGATGCCCCGTCGGATGAAGGCAGCGAAATTGCCTTCGCTGGCCGCTCCAACGCAGGCAAATCCAGTGCCATCAATGCGATAACCAACCAGAATTCGCTGGCGCGTACCAGCAAAACGCCGGGGCGCACCCAAATGCTCAACTTTTTCACGCTGGACGAGTCGCACCGCTTCGTCGACCTGCCCGGTTACGGCTATGCGAAAGTACCCGAAGACGTCCAGAAAAACTGGGGCAAAGCCTTGGAAACTTACCTGCAAAAGCGGCAATCGCTACGCGGTGTTTTCATCCTGATGGACATACGCCGCCCGCTGACCGACTTGGACTGGCAAATGATCGAATTGTGCCGACATTGTAACCTACCTCTGCATGTTGCACTCACCAAAGCCGACAAACTGAGTCGCGGTGCGGCCAAAGGCACTCTGCAAAAAGTCCAAGCGACCTTGTTGCGGGAGGCGGGCGAAGCGGAAATTTCCGTGCAATTGTTCTCCGCGCCCCATAAATCGGGCATTGAAGAAGCCCATGCCTTGCTGGATCGGTGGATGGGGCTGGGTGGGGAAAGGGCTGTTTGTCTTTGACAATGACTGCTTGCACCTTGCCTGCGAAGTCTGCCTGGCATTAGGCTGAATCGATGCAATTCTATTTTTCCGAGGTTTTGCCCTCGTTCCCACGCTCCAGTGCCACTGCCATTAAGCCGTTCGTGGTGATCTTGTCGAACCATGAACGGTTTAACTTCCAATGAGTTGGATTTTTCCGTTCACCCCCATTCGGCAAGCTCAGACAGGCTTCGACAAGCTTAGGGCGGCCGGAAAAATCCTTAACCTAATGGCGAGTGCTGGAGCGAGGGAAGACGCACCTCCTTCGTCGGCACATCAACGGCATTGTGTGCTAAAATGCCTCAACTTCCGCTTAACCTTAGGCTTTGATGTGTTGACAGCGCTGCACTACCAGCGAAACCGTCCTTACCTGCAGTTGCTGATTTTCGTGCTGCTGGTAAGCTGGGTTTCCATGCTTGTTTCCGCGACGTGTTCCATGCCTGGCTCATGGCGGGTATCATCCACCGATGTCATGCCAGCCGGATGTCAGGGCCCTGACAGCCATGCCGCGAAACATCAAGGCCATACGGTCAAACCTGTTCAAGACTGTTCTCTAAAACCCTGCCCCGATTCCCAACCCAATCCGGTTTTTGGATTCAAAATCGACCAGCCGGATATGCCGCTGATCGTCCTTTGCTTGGCTTGGCTGATTGGGCATTTGCTCAATGACCGCACGAGTCGGCGTGTCCCCTGCCCGACGGCCCCGCCGGATGGCCGGCGTGTCCCACTGATTTTCCGCTTTTGCACCCTTCTGAACTAGCACTTCCCCTCTAGCCGATCTGCGTCTGCTTAGGCGCTTAAGGGCTTCCGTGCCTTGCGGAACCGTTTCTGTCGAGAGGAGAATCAAAATGTCTTTCCTGTGTTTTTTCCCATTGCGGCATCGTGCCTCGTTGGCCGCATTTGCCTTGATTTTTTGCTTTGCCCTGTATTCGTCTGCCCTGCTTGCCGATGAACCGGATTTGTCTATTCAACAATCTGTCGAACAGGCTTTGTCCGGAAATCCCGGCATTGCCGAAATCAAATCCCGCGCAGAAGCCTTGGCCGCCATTCCGTCGCAAGAAGGGGCTTTGCCTGACCCAACCCTGAATTTCGGCATGCTCAATGTCCCGACGCGCAGTTTCAACCTGCAAAAGGAGGACATGACCATGATCGAGGTGGGCCTTAGCCAGACGATTCCATTTCCCGGCAAGCTCGCGCTGAAAGAAAAAGCGGCCGGGCATGAGGCGCTGGCAGCCGCGTCCTCAGTGGAAGAAGCGCGTTTGCGCCTGGCGCGTGATGTGAAGAAGGCGTGGTGGCGGTTGTTCTACTATGACCGCGCATTGAATGTGACGGAGGAGACCGGGAAGTTTTTCCAGCAACTGGTCGATGTCGCACTCGCCAAATACAAGACCGGGCAAGGCACCCAACAGGATGTGTTGATGGCGCAATTGGAACTGGCAAACAAGGACTATTACCCAGACTTGACCCTTGGCAGTAGCTATGCCTTTCGACAAAACACACCTGAAGGATTGACCCGCAGTGATTTCCTCAGCGTCAACCTAAGCATCAATCTGCCCATTTATGCGCAACAGAAGCAGGCGAAGGCGGTCGATCAACGGCGCAGCGAACTCTTGCAAGAACAGTATTCCGCGCAAGACGAACACAACAAGGTTCATGGTGAGATAGCAGCAAAAAACGCCGAATATGGGCATGCAAGGGAGCGATTGGCCTTGTTCGAGCATGAAATCATCCCCCAAGCGGAACAAACCGTCCGCTCCCTGATGGCGGGCTATCAGGTCAGCAAAACGGATTTTACCGACTTGTTGCGGGCGCAGACGACACTGTTCCAGTACCAAAGCCAATACTGGCAAGCCTTGGCCCGGACCCAACAGGTGTTGGCTGAATTAACCGCCTTGGTCGGCGAGGAGGTGGGCCATGACTAGGCAAACCACTTTCCTTCTGGTGCTTGTCCTTGGATTTGGCATGGGGGTTGGGTTCTGGCTCGCGCCCAAACTAACTCAACAGACAGCCAGTGAAAAGATACAGGAAGATAAAAAACCCCTTTATTATCGCCATCCGATGAACCCCAAGGTGACCTCGCCGACACCTTCAAAAGATCAAATGGGGATGGATTATGTGCCGGTTTATGCGGAAGATCTGTCTCCCGCCACGCGGCAGGACAAGGGGCGGATTCTGTATTACCGCCATCCAATGGGCGCGGCGGATACCTCGACTTCGCCTAAAAAGGACGAGATGGGAATGGATTATATTCCGGTCTATGAAAATGAAGCGTCCAATCAAAGACAAGTCAGCATCAGCCCGGAAAAAATCCAAAAATTGGGGGTGAAAACCGAAACAGCGGGCCTCCGCCAACTGGCTAACACCATCCGCGCACTCGGCAGCATTCAAGTCGATGAACGCCGCGTCCGTGTGGTGACGGCAAAGTTCGAGGGCTGGGTTCAGCGGCTTTATGTCAATGTAACAGGGCAAACAGTAAGGCGGGGCCAACCGCTGCTGGAGATTTACAGCCCCGAGTTGATTACCGCCCAACAGGAATATCTCATCGCCCGCGAGGGCGAGCAATTGCTCAGTGCAAGCAGTTCACAGGCACAAGCCACGGCGAAGCAATTATCACAGAACGCACTGCAACGTCTGCGCTTTTGGGACATAGCACCCACCCAACTGCAAAACCTGCAAAAGCAAGCGCAAGCGCTGGACACCCTGCCATTGCTTTCGCCAGTGGAAGGGGTGGTATTGGAAAAACCAGCAGTGGAGGGGATGCGCTTCATGCCGGGCGAAATGTTATTCCGCATCGCCGACTTGGGTAATGTGTGGCTGTTGGTCGATGTCTACGAGCAGGATTTGGATTGGATCAAGCCCGGCCAAACCGTCTCGGTGCATGTCAACGCCTACCCCAACCGGACTTTCAAGGGGAAAATCAGCTTTATCCACCCGACCCTATCCACGGAGACCCGGACGGTCAAGGTGCGCATCGACTTGCCCAATGCGCTCGGTCTGTTGAAACCCGGCATCTACGGCAGTGTCGCCATCACGGCGGGCGACGGACAGAGCGAACGGCTGACGGTCCCGGATTCGTCGGTTATTGACAGCGGAATCCGGCAAGTGGTGCTGGTGCAACTGAACGAAGGGCGTTTCGAGCCACGCG
This sequence comes from uncultured Methylococcaceae bacterium, assembly GCA_903857165.1. Taxonomy (GTDB): domain Bacteria; phylum Pseudomonadota; class Gammaproteobacteria; order Methylococcales; family Methylococcaceae; genus Methylumidiphilus. The sequence goes on from CAIODU010000314.1 coordinate 38,570, forward strand.
TGGTGAATCTGGGCCGCAAGGCCGATGGCTATGTCGAGGTGCTGGATGGGGTCGCCAAAGGGGAAAGCGTGGTGACGAGCGCCAATTTCTTGATTGATGCCGAAAGCAATCTTAAAGGTGCCTTGGATGGGCTTGAGTCGCCAAAGCATCAAAAAGCGGGGCAATAATCATGCTTGAACGAATCATTGCAGGGTCGTTGCGGAATGTGTTTTTGGTTTTGTTGATGACGGTGTTCATTGTTGGCAGCGGCATTTATGCACTATTGAAAATGCCATTGGACGCGCTGCCCGATTTGTCCGACGTACAGGTCATCGTTTACACCGAATACCCAGGACAAGCCCCGCAGGTGGTGGAGGATCAGGTCACTTAGGTGATTTCCAATAATGAATCCACCAAAAGAATCGTCCACGAAAAACACGAAAGGCACGAACGAATCTTGCTTTTGTTCGTGCTTTTCGTGTCTTTCGTGGACTCTATTTTTTTTCTACGGATCAGATTCTTCATGGGA
>CAIODU010000315.1 GCA_903857165.1 uncultured Methylococcaceae bacterium
CCATGGTTGTCTCCGTTGAATGTGAAATTTATCGTTTCCACGCTCCGGTGTGATAATCCAGTCCCGGATTCTCCGCGTCCGAGTACCGCAGGAGCGGTTGAGCATGAATTCCCACGCTGGAGCGTGGGAATTATCAAATAACTGGATTTCAATCTGGTAAAGCCGTCCATCGCTGTCCTTAGCTTTGACATCCACCACGCTCAGTTTATCGTCCAGAAACACCTTAGCATAGGATTGAGTGGCTCCGCTTCGGTTATCGGTGCGGTTAAATCGCTGGTTAATATCGCATTAAGGAAATGCACCAGCAAATTTCGGTTTTACACCGAGCCTAGCAATGCCTTGAATACGCAATCTATCTTGGGGTCTATGCGGTGTTTCATGGTGGGATTTACGGGATTAGCCTAGATTTAGGCTCAAGGCGATAGTCTTTAGATATAATCTGTCGAACTAATAAGCCATACACATACGGCGCATTACTCTAAAACGCTAATGCGCCCAACGATTGCGCCTTACTGCGTTAAGTTAAACTATTATTATATTTACAAAATAATAATTCTAGTCTTATGAGGCAATACGTAGACATCACGAGTAATATTTGACATATCAAATATTGTCATTGCCTTGTTTATTTCAGATTCAGATAACCAATTTAATTTTACCAATTTATTTATAAGTTCTTCCCTTAAATAATCTTTTTGCTGTGGCTGCAAATCGTCAATATTTACTCTAAGATAATATGATAACCAATTATCTAATAAATGTGGAATATGTGAACGGTGTGTTATTTTGCTATGCAAACCAGAAAAAACAAACAAATTATCCACCGTTCCAGAAGATAATAACTTACGATCAATTAGTCTTTCTATTTGTTCAGCAGTTATATCTGAAATATTTTCGCCAAATAGCATAGATATTCCATTTTGTTTAAAATCTGCTGAAGAGCCATACTCAGAGCTTAAAGTAATAATCGTTATCCCATTTTCATTTATCAAAGGTTTACTATAAAGTGGCCTAATTGCTTGTTTTATGTGTTCTGTACGATTATGAATCCCGTTAGCGCGAATATTGTCAATATATGAATATAGACTATGGGATGCTATAATCAAATCATAATTACTTTCTTTTTTTAAATTATCAGGATTAAAAGGTTCATTTTTAAACTCAATTTCAAAATTCATTTTTAATTTTGATAAGTGATCAGTATATTCTTTATTCCAGTCAACAGGATCAATCATTTTTATAAAAGCGATCTTAATTCCATGTTCACTTAAACTATGCAACAGTTTTGCCGTAAATTTTCCTTCTGCACCACCAATATCTAGCACACGTAATCCAATTGAAGATTGATCTTTCCAATTATCTAGAGTATTTTTGACTTTAGAAGTGAGTTGCTCCATTATATAATCACTTTCATATGCAGGACAGGTTAAGGTTTTTTGAAATTGAGAGATAATATCTTTTTCTTGATAAAATCGCTGGCGGTTTTTTCGGATAGACTCAGAACTAATTTCTTCTAGTTGCTCGGGTTCACATTTATATACATCTGAATTCCAAGCGTCCCACATCACGTTCTTTATATGAGTAAATAATTTTGGAAATAAGTAATTAAAAGGAAGCGCAGTCACATCCTTCATATCATTAGCTAAAAGTGGAGATATAATCTCTAGTGCTGTATATGTAAAAAACAATATCACTATTACTGCGCTAGAACCATCGTACTCCTTGGGTAATTTAGCAACATCATAACGAATAATAATCCATGCGAATGGAAACAGTAAAAGCAATAATGCTAATATTGATTTAATGATAAACTGTAAAGAGTATATTGCATTTATTCCATGATTTATATAAATATGAAAATGAATGGCTGTAATATATAATAACGCAGGGATAGTTGATGTGAATAGTATTCCAAAAAGTGTATCACGACTAAACATTCCAGAAAAAGGAATAAAATATGGTTCAGCTATTATAATTAATGTTGTGAAAATAATTGCGCAAACAATTAAAAAATATAGCCTGAAGATTTTGGCTGCTAAACGAATTTGTAAATTAGAGTTTTTCAATTTTAAACCAATTGTTTACTATTCTTTCAATAATTTTTGCAAAAAAGAAAAAAATGAAGCCTAAAATAGAACAAAGGAAAATCCCTGACATGGTTACTATTGGTTGTGGATTAGAAATAATCGATAATAAATAGCCCCCAATCCCTTCCGGTCTATTCCCTGCAATAACATAATCTCCAACAATTGATCCAACAACTGCCAGTGGGGCGGCTGTCAATAACCCTGAAGAGAATCCAGTAACAGCATAGCCCCAGTCAATGGACCAAAATCTCTTCCAGTCAGAAGCTCCATAAATTTCAGGTAACAATACAAGTCGTTCAGGGACTCTCGCTAAACCAGATAATGCCCCAACTATAAGGGGAAAAAAACAAATAGATGCCGCTACTAATGCTCTTGAGACATGACCACAACCGGCAAATATAATGTAAATGGGGGCAAATGCGATAGCAGGAGTAGCTTTGAGAAAAACAATATATGGATAAAAAAAGCTACTAAATGCAGGTCTTATTGCTATAAAAAAAATGATTATAACAGTGAATAATGAAGCAATAAAAATACCATAAGCAGCATTAAAGCCGGTAAAAATAAAATTACTAATATGATGTGTCGAATTATCTAATAGATCAAAAATTAATTCTATTGGTGAAGGAATTGATTTGCCAGAAAATATCCATATCAATATAGGTATTGCAAACGAAATAATGGTATATATAATTCGCTCATTTTTCATGGCGATAGACCTTTTAATGCTTCAGTTGGGATATTAAAGTCAATAGTAGAATCAATGATTTCATCTGCTGGTTTAGTTATTTTTGAAATTGCCAATAAATGATTAGCCATCTTTATCCATCGTGAGCGATCCATAGAAAATATCCATTTTTGATTAGGGTATCCTAAGTGACTTATAGCTTCTTTTAGCATAAGAGTTTGAAATGCCTGTATATCTCCAGAATTATTAAGCGTTATACCATCTATCTGATACATTGCTTGAATCGCTTCTGGTTGATTTTTTATCGCATATTGCCAGCCTCTAATGGTAGCCCTAATGAATGCAACAACAGCGGGTCTATTTTTCTCTAAAAAATCTTTATTAGCAATTATTGTATCAGAGTAAAACTCTACACCAAATGCCTCAGGGTTAAGGCATTGCACATTATTTCCCTTTTCTTTTTCAGAAATTGGTTCATTAATAATGTAACTACCCCAAATAGTCACGTCTCCTCTTTCAAAAGCTGCTAAAGCCCCAGCAGGTACAATTTTTACATCAGATTCTTTAATATTATGTAATAATAATAAACTTCTCAAAACATTCTCGCTATCGAAACCACTATAAACCCCAATAGTTCTTCCCCTAAAATCTTGGACAGAATTAATATTATCTGTCACATGTGACATAAAACAAACCAAACTGGTATTATATACGGTAGAAATCCCACGAATCGCCGCTCCTCTATTAGCACGTATAATTACCTGATCCCCAGTTGCAGAGCCTAATTGTGCATCACCATTTTCAACACGTAATATAGGATCTGTATTAAACCCACCAGGGACAAGTTCAACATCAAGCCCTTCATCTCTATAATAATTGTTATGTTTGGCGACATAAAATCCAATGAATTGTGCTTGATCCATCCATTGCAATTGAAATTTTATTTTAGTTCTTGGCGCTTCTTCTATATCCCCAAGTCTTTCTGATAGATAATATCCAAAAGCTCCTAAAAAAACGCCCAATATTAAAATTAACAAATTCGTCATAAATGTTTGTATTTTCATATAAAATATCCCGGTGTTTAATTTATTGAATGAAATATAGCTTTAAAGATAGTCTTGACGTTCAATTTCTGTTTTTAAATAGTCCATAATAGTGTCTTCGGTTGTAGTTATATTTATAATTTTAATGACTGAATCTTTCTTGGAAAGAAGCAATATATAACTACTTATGCTTAATGCAAGGCGTACATCATGAGTAACTAAAATGCAAATTGCATTATTTTTATTAACATATTTTTTTAATCGTGCCGAAACAAGTTTCGATGTTGCAATGTCTAATCCATTAAGTGCTTCATCTAATAACAAGAATAAAGGCTTATATAATAGTGCAGTTGCTAATGCTATTCTTTGCCGCATCCCAAAACTAAGCTCAGAAGGTCTCATTGATAGAACTTTTTCATTAAGATCAAGTTCCATAAGTTCAGTCAATATATCATTTTCTTGAGGTATTTCGAGTTTTGGGTTTAATCGGCTAGGAAGCTGAATATTATCTCTCACTCTTTGCCATGGAACCATATCAGCACCAGGCATAAGAGCACCTACCATACCTGTAGCACAAGCCATCTTAGGTGTAAGTATCTTGCCATTTAGTTTATATTTTACAAATCCGTCTTTAGATAGCCTTGTTTTTTCATCATCAATAAGAGCTCGCAAAAATGTGGTCTTCCCACTACCTGAAACCCCAATTAATGAAATTAGATTACCAAAATCAAAACATAAATCAATATTTTTTACTAAAGCTAGCTTTGAATCTTTTGCATATAATTCAGATGCTTTAATAGCTATCATTCAATAAAACCCCTATATTAGGTAATATATATGAGCAAGAAACAATCCTTTGCTGACATTGATATAATCGTCAGTATGAGTCGGCATGGGGATGCCGACCTACTTTGCTATCCCCCCACCACCACACTCAACACATCGCTCCACTCGCCTACTTGCTCGTCATGGTAACGATAGATCGCCTTGTACTTCCACACCACGCTGGTTCCGGGGGGCGGGAGCGGGGCAGGGTCGGGGGTGTTTGGCTCGGTGTGGATGATGAGAAACACAAAGCCTTTGCCATCGTTGCGGTCTACCCAGATTTCTATTGCACTGGCCTTGCCTTTAGTCCAAACGACGGTGGGGTGTCCGGCTTGGCTTGTACTACTTAACACCGGCTTCCAAGTGCTTGGGTCGATGATGTAAGCCGAGCCAATGATCTGTAAATCTTGCCCAATAGCGGGTGAATAGTTTTTATGTGCTTTAAGCCGAGTGACAAACAGGGAAAACCTAGGGATGATCCCGGATTTCACGATGAGCGGAATAGGTTCGGGCAACAGCGGCGGAATCGGCCACAGGGTTGCGTCCGTGCCGCCATCCCGCAATTGGTTTTTAAAGGCCGTGCAATTGTGGTGATAACTCTGCGCGTAGTTGTGGAGGTTAAGCCCATAGCGGAAAGCGACGGCATCGGCTTGCAGGGAGGCCATGTCCTCCGCGCTGATTTCCAGCAGAGCGGCATATTTTGGCAGTGTGGCGGCGACATGATCGAGCAAATCGGCCTTGCCGCTGTCGTCTTTGGGCATGTATGAACTGGTAGGCATCGTTGTTTTATCCTGAATGACTAAAAATACGAAAGAATTCCGTAGGGCGGCAACCCCTTGCCGCCATCAATTGGCCTGACGGCGCATGTCGGCATGGGGATGCCGACCTACTACTAAAGCTGCATTTGGCGTTTCCTAAACGGCATTCCCCCATGCCTTTTCATCGTTCCCCGAACATTGGGGAGCATTCCCCGATGATTTTTGAATGCTCCTCAAGGCTTGCGGAGCATTCCCCAAAGACCGGGGAGCGTTCCTTAAGGCTTGAGCAATGATACGCTACATCCATGCACATGTCTCAAGTATTGAGGAACATTCCTCAACCGTCGGGGAATGCTCCGCAGTACTTGGGGAAGCGTCCCAAGGCTTGGGGAATGCTCCGCATGGCTTGAGGATTGTACCGCAAGTGCCGGGAAACGGTGAAAAATGTTTGCCTGTTCCCAAGCTGTAAGCTAATGGAAGGCGCTACGGGCGTCCCTCATTGATTTAACAGCATTGGCCCTTGGCGCCGAATACGGGCGGCGCATGGCCGGCAAAATTCGTCAACGACCCATTTGCGGCATTCTGAAACACACCATGCACGAATCGGGCGGGCTTATGCTAACATTAGAGGCCAAGCTTGGATTTGCCTTAGGCCCAGATGGGCCCTTTGGGGACATCCTTGGCCGTTGGCGGACCGATTGGAAAACATCCGAGGCAAACCCTTTAATTACAACAGGGAATAGGCCGCCCCGTTTGATTCAACTGGGTTGTCCAGCCCAAATTCCCGCTATAACCTTTGGAGGAAAGAACCGTGTTAAACTTAAAATTCGACAAAGAAATCTTCATGGCTTACCCGCTGTTGACCAGCCTGTTCGTGATGGATTTCTCCATGTTGCTGTTCACGCCGCTGATCCGCCCCCCGGTCATCATCGGCGTGGTGTTTTTGTGCGGGCTAGTTTATCTGTCGATGTTCTTTGGGGTGAAGCTCCACGAGACGCAGACGGCGAAATAAACCATTCGGGGAAGGTCGCGGCCTATTGCCGTGGCCCTCTCCACCGCTTCCTGTTATGACTATGCAGCGTGACGATTCACCCCTTCCCCCTCCGGGCTTGTTCCGTCGTCTGGGGGCCTTCGTTTATGATGGATTGCTGTTGCTCGGCATCCTTTTCTTCGCCACGGCGATTCTATTGCCATTCCGAAACGGGCGGGCCTTCCAGGCTGATGACTGGGGCTATGGCATTTATCTATTAGTCGTGGTTTTTCTCTTTTTTGGCTGGTTCTGGACCCGTGACGGGCAGACCCTGGGCATGCGGGCTTGGAAAATTCGTCTTGACTCCGCAAGCGGCGGCACAATAACCTGGAAACAAGCCGTCCTGCGTTTTGTCCCCGCATTGCTGAGTTTGGGCCTGTTCACTTTAGGGGCTAGGCTTTGGCCCGAATCGGCAAAATGGATTGCCCTGTTTTCTTTCGGGGTGTTCGGATTGGGTTTCTGTTGGGCGTTGCTGGACAGCGAAAAGCGCTGCTGGCATGACCTTGTCGCGCATACGCGGATGGCAAGCTTAAGCGATGTCAAGCGCCCGTAACCCCTCAGTGCGTGAATTGAAATAACGCTAGGAGTGGCGGGCGGGGGGGCTTGCCTTGCTTGGGCCACACCCTGGCAACAATCAAGTGGCTACCTGAGCTTCGCAATGGCCACCACGGCGAAGGTGAATACCATGAGCGTGGGGAAGCTGGCTGCAATAAGCGGATTCATTTGGTAAATCAAGCCGAAATGTCCGAAAATGCTGTCGAATAGATAGAAGCCGAGGCCAAAAGTCACTCCCACGACGATGCGCTGGCCCACGCTGGTTTCCCGCCTAATGGTCATCACGAAAGGCACTGCAATCAGCAACATGACCAAGGTGACGAAGGGATTGACGATTCGCCCCCAGAACGCCAATTCGACGCTCAGGTTTTTCTGCCCGTTGTTCTTCAGATATTCCATGTATTTCCACAATTCATAGGCCGACAGGTTTTTCGGCTGGACCACAAATATGTTGAGCAATTCGGGGGCAAGGACGGACGCCCAATCCACGGTGGGTTTAGATTCACTGGTGGCGCCATTTTGTCCAATGCGGGTGACCCTGATATCGTTCAAGTGCCATTTGGTTCCGTCATAAACGGCCTTGTCGGCGTGGGATTCCAGTTTCAGGCGACGATTTTCGTCAAATTCAAAAATGCTGATGTCCCCCAGTTCGTCTTGATGCTGAATCTGGCGGATATTGATGTAAATCCTGCCATCCCGCAGCCAGAACCCATACTTGGAGCGCGACGCGACTTGCTGCTTGGTGGCCGCGGACTTGAATGCGACCGCCGCCCGCTCGAAGGGCGGGGCGATGTACTCGCCGATCAACGAGGAAAACACCGCCAAAATTAGGCCACCCCGCAGCACCGCCCAAATGATCCTAAACTTGGAAGCCCCGGCTGCCTGCATGGCAATCAATTCCCGGTTGCTGCCCATCCCCCCCAGCGTGACCAAACTTCCCAATAGCGCCGCCGACGGCAACAACTCATAGAAGTCGCGTGGCGAAGTCAGGCTTAGATAGACGAAAATATCCTTGATGCCGTAAGTCCCCTCGTCCATGTCCCCCAATTCGTCGGTGAAGGTGAAGAAGTTCAACAAGGAGAGCAGGACGAGCGATGCCACTAGCGAACCCTTTAATATTTCCGTGGCAATGTAGCGGTTCAGTACATTCATATGCCCGTCCTCCCGGCAATCACTTGCCAGCACCAACGCAAGCCAGTGGATTTGATCAAATTGAAGACGGTCAGCACCAGCATGAGCAAGTAGACACCGGAATAAGCCAGCCAAAGCGGGACTTTGCCGCTGATGAGCAAGCCTTGGGAAACGCTTTGAAGGTTGAAATAAACCACGAAGATAAGGAATGCGGTGACCACATTGCCGTAAACGCCGCTACGCGGGGCCACACGGGAAATGGGAACGGCCAAAATGCCCAGCACCAACACGCCCATGGGGACTGCCAAACGGCGTTGGAACTCCGCCAATTCCCTGGGGGTTCTGGATTTCAGCAATTGCACCGTGGGAATGGTGGACTCGCGCTTGACAATGCTTCCGTCATCGTCATTGTCGGCATCGATTTTGACGGCGTATTCATCAAATTCACTGATGATGTAGTCAGTGCGCCCGGGGGCACCCTGGTAGCGGATGCCCTTGTTCAGCACCACGAAATGCGAACCTGTTTCGGTTGCCTTGAGGTATCCGCTCTCGGCGACGGTCACGCCATTCTTGTCGCCGCTACGGCTTTGCACGAAGATTTTTTTCATCAGCCCATTATCCTCATCCAGGCTCTCGGCATAAAGCACCACATCGCCCCGGCTGAATTCATTGAATCTCCCTGGCTTTATGCCGCGCAGATCGGCGGTTTTCTCATCTTGCCTCAGCAAAGATTGCACTTGGGACTCCGACCAAGGCAAGACCTCCAAGGCCAAATAAGCCGAAACTAGGAACAACGGGATCAAAAACCACGCGACGGCACGGTAAAGCCTGCCGTAGCCTACGCCGCTGGAAGCGAGCACGGACATTTCCTGGTCACGGTACATGCGTCCGAACACCATCAGCAGCCCTAAGAATTGCGCTGCGGGCAAGAAGATGATCAAGGTTCCGAGGAACTTCAAGCCGAGCAGGGTCATCAGGGTGCCACCTGCTATTTCCCCCTCGATGGCCTTGGCGAGGATGCCGAGGAACTTGCGGCTTACAATGATAGTCACCAACACTGACAGTACGGCCAACACCGTTTTCGCCAGTTCCTGAATCAACATACGGTCCAGAACTGGCAACAGCCACCAACGTTTGAAAAAAGACGGTTTTAAAACGGTCGAATTCATAATAAACTTTGCGGTATCTCCGACTAAACATTTAAACAACTAGCAAGGATATTATCATGGACTACTCCATAAAAAGCGATTCACCTGAAAAGCTCTCCACTGACTGTCTGCTGTTGGGTTTCCACCCAAAGCGTAAGCTTGGCGTTGCGGCAACCGCCTTCGACGAGGCTTTGGGCGGGCTTGTCACCCGCTTGCTAAAACGCGACGACCCGGAAGGCAAGCCCGGCGATATCCTGATCGTCAACCATCTGCCCGAGGGCAAGATTGAACGGCTGATTTTGGTTGGCTTGGGCAAAAAAGACGAATTGACACCCTCGCTCTATCGCAAGTCGCTGGCTGCGGCGGCCAATGCGTTGAAAGCCACTGGGGCCAAACAGGCAACCAGTGTGCTGCATGAGGCGGAAGTCAAAGACCATCCCCTGGAATGGAAAATCCGCCAGACGGTGGAAATCTTGGAAAGCGCACTTTACCGTTACACCCGGACCAAATCCGAAAAGGAGCAAGGCAAGCCGCCCAAGTTGGAAAAGCTGCAATTCCTGCTGGAGCCGGAAACCGATGTTGCTGTCGTGGAAACCGGCATTAAGCAGGCCCGCGCCATTGCCAATGGCATGAAGCTGGCCCGTGACTTGGGCAACCTGCCGGGCAATATCTGCACACCCGCCTACTTGGCCGAACAGGCGGAAAAGCTGGGCAAGGAACACAAGAAACTCAAGGTGAAAATCCTCGGCGAGGCGGAACTCGAAGAACTCGGCATGGGTTCCTTCTTGTCGGTTTCCAAGGGTAGCCGCGAACCCGCCAAGCTTATCATCATTGAATACCATGGTGCATCCGCCAAGGTCAAGCCCCATGTCTTGGTCGGCAAGGGCCTGACCTTCGATGCCGGCGGCATTTCCATTAAACCAGCCGGGGGAATGGACGAAATGAAGTACGACATGTGCGGCGGGGCGGCGGTCATCGCCACCTTGGGGGTCGCAGCGGAATTGGAACTCCCCCTTAACGTGATCGGTCTTGTCCCAGCCTCCGAGAACCTGCCCGACGGCGCCGCCAACAAGCCGGGGGATATCGTCACCAGCATGGCCGGCACTACCATTGAAATCCTCAACACCGATGCCGAGGGGAGGTTGATATTGTGCGATGCCTTGACTTACGCCAAGCGCTACGACCCGGTTGCCGTCATCGACACTGCCACCCTCACTGGCGCGTGCATCACCGCTCTGGGCAGGCATCCCAGCGGCCTGATGGGCAACGACGATGCCTTGTGCGAAAGCTTGATTAAGGCGGGGGAAACCACCCACGACCGGGTTTGGCGTCTGCCACTTTGGGAAGACTACCAAGAGCAGCTTAAATCCAATTTTGCCGACGTCGCCAACATTGGCGGCCCGGACGGAGGGGCCATCACTGCGGGCTGTTTCCTCTCCCGCTTCGCCAAAGATTTCAAATGGGCGCATATCGACATTGCCGGGACTGCCTGGAAAACCGGCAATGAGAAAGGATCGACCGGTCGACCGGTGCCGCTGCTTTCCCAATACTTGATTGATCAGGCACAATGATGCGCGTCGATTTTTACGTGCTGCCCACCAGCGCCCCGCACGAACGCCGGGTGCTGGCGTGCAAGCTGACCGAAAAGGCCTGGCGGCAGGGGATGAATGTTTACATCCACACGGGCTCGGAAACCGAGACGGGGATTATGGACAAGCTGTTGTGGACCTTCCGCCAAGGCAGTTTCATCCCCCATGAAAAAGCCACCGCCCCGCCCGCCGAGCGCGAAGACATGGCTGTGTTGGTCGGCCACGGCAACCCGCCCGAGAGTTTCCGCGATTTGATGGTTAACCTTTCCTTGCACCAACCGCCCTTGTTTGAAAAATACCAAAGGGTGGCGGAATTGGTTGATGAAGACGAAACCATACGCGCCGAGGGCCGCAAGCGGTATATGGTTTACAAGCAGCATGGCTGCACACTGGAGACGCATAATCTTGAGTCCTAAGAAGTCCTTAGGATTTGGTCAAAAAAATAACCTCCCGAAAGAAGCCAAATGTAGGCCGGAATAAGCCCGCTTTGGCGGGCGTTTCCGGCAAAGTCAGCCTCCGCGACTTGTCGGAGGTATGCCGGAAACGCCCGTGGACGGGCTTATTCCGGCCTACGGTGCAAGGAAGTTATTTTCGACCCTATCCTTGCATGCCATCCTGCCCGTGAACGTCCCAAAGGCAATGCTTGGGACGGGATCGGACGTTGCGGGATAATCCGAACTTGAAAAACACATCACACCTCCCCAAACCTCCTAAACAGTATGGGCAGCAGGATCAAGGTCAGCAGCGTCGAGGTGACCAGTCCGCCGATGACCACGATGGCCAAAGGACGCTGGATTTCCGAACCTGGCCCGGTGGCGAACAGCAACGGGATCAAGCCGAAGGCGGCGATGCTGGCGGTCATCATCACCGGGCGTAGCCTGCGCAAGGAACCTTGCACCACGACCCTGCCCATTTCCAATCCCATGGCGCGGAGTTGGTTGAAATAACTGACCATCACCACGCCGTTGAGTACGGCGATGCCGAGCAGTGCGATGAAACCCACCGAGGCCGGCACGGACAGGTATTCGCCCGAAATCCATAGCGCGAACACCCCGCCGACCATCGCCAGCGGGATGTTGGTCAGCACGAGCACCGTTTGCTTGACTGAGCCGAAGGTTGAAAACAACAGTAGGAAGATCAGGCCGATGGAGACGGGTATCACCAAGGCCAACCTGGCCGCCGCGCGTTGTTGGTTCTCGAATTGCCCGCCCCATTTGATGTAATATCCAGGGGGCAGCGTCACTTTCTCTTCCACGGCTTTTTTGGCGTCGGCGACAAAACCCACCAAGTCGCGGTCGCGCACATTGCTGCGCACGACGGCGTAGCGCTGGCCGCGCTCGCGGGCCACGGTCACCACGCCTTCCACCCGTTCAATCTTGGCGAGGGCCGACAACGGCACCCGCCGCCCGTCGGGCAGGGTGATTTGCAATACGGAGAAGTTGGCCGCATCGCCCGAACCTCGCAGCAACAGCGGTGTCCGGCGGATGCCCTCCTGTACGATGCCCAGCTTAAGCCCTTCAATCTGTGCGCGTAGCATCTGCTCCAGGCGGTCTCCGTCCACGCCCAAACGTCCGGCGGCGAGCCGGTCGATTTTGACTTGTAGATACTGCATCCCCTCGTTGCGCGTAGTGAACACATCGGAAGCACCGGGGATTTGCTTGATCACCTCGCGGATTTCCTCGGCTTTGGCATTGAGTTCGTTCAAATCGGTTCCGTACAGCTTCACCGCCACATCGCCGCGCACCCCGGTGAGCATTTCGGTGACGCGCATTTGAATCGGCTGGGTGAAGCTGAAGGCGGTGCCGGGAATGGAGGAGATGACCGTGCGGATTTGGTCGGTCAACCAATCCTTGTCCGGCTTGCGCCATTCTTCGCGGGGTTTGAGAATCAGAAAGGTATCGGTTTCATTCAGCCCCATCGGGTCCAAACCGATTTCATCGGCACCGACTCGGGCGACGATGCGGGTGACCTCCGGGACATGGTCGAGGATGGCCTTCTGGATGCGCTTGTCCAACCGGATGGAAGCTTCAAGGTTGATGGAGGGTAGTTTTTCCACCTGCACGATGATGTCGCCCTCGTCCATGGTCGGCATGAAGGTTTTGCCGATTTGGGTGTAAACCGCGCCCGTCACCAGCAACAACAGAACGGCAACAGTCAATACGGTTTTCACATGGCCCAGGCACCACAGCAAAGTGGGTTCATAGAGTCTCTGCAATGTTCTCGGCAGCCAAGGTTCGCCATGGCTGGATTTCTTCAGTAACATCGAAGCCAGCACCGGAATCACCGTCAGCGACAGGACCAGCGAACCGCTAAGGGCGAACACGATGGTCAAAGCCACCGGGCTGAATAGCTTGCCTTCCAACCCTTCCAAGGTCAGCAGGGGGATGAACACGATGATGATGATGAGTATGCCGGCAGTCACCGGGGTGGCGACTTCCCTGGCGGCCCGATAGATCAGGTGCAATCGGGGGAGTCTTGAACCGACATCGCTCTCCAATAGGGTGACAATGTTTTCAACCACCACGACGGCGGCATCCACCAACATGCCGATGGCAATGGCCAGCCCTCCCAGGCTCATCAAATTGGCCGTCATGCCAACAGACTTCATCATGATGAAGGTGAACAATGCCGCCAAGGGTAGCGAAAGGGCCACGGTCAGCGCGGCCCGCCAGTCGCCCAAGAAAAGCATCAGCAGGACGACCACCAGCACCACTGCCTCCAACAAGGCTTTGACGACGGTGTGTACCGCCCGTTCCACCAAATCGCCGCGGTTGTAGAACACATCTATTTTGATGCCTTTTGGCAAGGTTGGCTGGATTTCCTCGATTTTCTTCTCCACGCCCGCCACAACCTCGCGGGCGTTGGCCCCGCGCAGACTGAGCACCAAGCCTTCCGTCACTTCCTCGGTTCCATTCTGGCTGACCGCACCGTAGCGGGTCAACGCGCCGATGCGCACGTCGGCCACATCGGCCACAGTGATGGTGACACCGTTCTGAGTGGCGACGACGATGGACAGCACATCTTCAATGTTCTTGATGCGGCCCTCGGCGCGGACCAGCAAGGCTTCCTCGCCCTCGACCAAGCGGCCCGCACCGTCGTTGCGGTTGTTGGACTTCAAGGCATCAATGAGCATTTGCGTGGTCACGCCACGCGATGACATCCGGCTGTTTCCGGGAATGACCTCATAGCTCCGCGCCATGCCCCCCAAGGTGTTGACGTCGGCCACGCCCTTGACGGTGCGCAAAGCGGGGCGGATGGTCCAGTCCAATAAATTGCGGCGTTCCATCAAGCTAAGGTCGCCGCCTTCCACGGTGAACATGAACATCTCGCCCAACGGCGTGGTCATCGGCGCCATGCCTCCGTCTATGCCATCGGGCAGGCTGGCCCATACGCCGTTAATCCGTTCGGCGATTTGTTGGCGCGCCCAATAGATGTCAGTGCCTTCCTCAAAATCGACGGTGATGTCGGCAACCGCATACTTGGAGATGGAACGCAGCATGGTCTGCTTGGGAATCCCCAACAGTTCCACCTCAACGGGTGCGGTGATGCGCGCCTCGACCTCCTCGGGGGTCATGCCGGGCGCCTTGACGATGATTTTCACCTGGGTTGGCGACACATCGGGGAAGGCATCAATGGGGATGGTGGTCACTGCCTGCCAGCCGCCGCCCACCAACAGTAGCACCACCAGCAACACAAGCAGGCGCTGGGTCAGGGCAAACTTGATCAGTCCTGACATCATGGATAACATCCCTTTACAACTTGCATTAAAACCATGGGTTCGTGATTCTCGATAGGGCCACTGTAAGCATCTGTCTTGTTTAGGGATGTTATCCATTTAAGCATCATTCATCACTCCCGATGCCAGTCCAACTGGCTTTCAGTGCGGCAACGCCTTGCACGGCCACTTGCTCCCCGTCTTGCAAACCCTCGTGGATCACTACGTTGCGTTCTTCCGTGCTGGCCACTGCCACCTGCCGTGCGGCAAATCCACCAGGGGTACGCACAAACACATAGGACTTGCCTTCTTGATGGACCAAGGCCGCGATGGGCAGGCGGAACGGCTTGTCAGTGCTGGCATGGCTGATCTGCACGTTGACGTTCTGGCCGGGGCGGATGGAATGCGTCTTGCCTTCGATGATTCCGCGCACCAAGGCGCTTTGACTGCTGGGATTGACGCTTTGGCCGATCTGTGTAACGCGGGCAGTGCTTTTGGTATTTTCAATTTGAACACGGTCGCCCATGCGCACTTCATTCATGCGTTCTTGGGGCATGTCGATTTCCAGCCATAATTCATCCAGTTTGCCGATGCGGAATAGCGGCGCAAGCACATCCACCCGCTGGCCGGCCGTGACCATACGCTCCAAAACCACCCCGTCAATTGGCGAGCGCACGTTCATGAAGCTGTTCAACTTGCGGGTTTGCTTGAGGGTCTGGATGTCGATGTCACTGACCCCGGCGGCTTGCAGCACTTGTTCCGCCTCCCTCATCGCCGTGGCATGGCGTTCGTAATCGCTTTGGGTTTCCTGAAAGCGCATACGGGCGATGATGCCTTCTTCCAGCAAGGTGGTGTCGCGGTTTAATTTGGACTGGGCAAGGTTGAAGCCAGTGACGGCATCCAACACGTCCCTTTGCAAACCGAGTAGGCTAGGGCTTTGGATTTGCGCCAACACTTGTGCCCTGGCGATTTTCATGCCCATGGCCACATCCATCCGGCTAATCAAACCCGCCTGGGCCGCGCTGACGATGTATTCATTCTGCGGAGGCAGGGTAATCCGCGCCGGCGCGCGCGCCAGCGGGATGCTGGAAATGGCCTCCGGCTTGACGGTGCGGATGCCGATATGTTGCTCCTGTTCGGCGTTGACCTTGACCAAGTCTTGCAACGCTTGGGCGGGCAAGGCAATGAAAATACCCGCCAACAGGGCAACAAGTAGGGGCGGGTTCCAAACCCGCCGGTGCGGAGCGGGCAAAAATGTGAAATTTTGATTCCCGTGCGCCACGCCCGTCGTTATACACAAATGTTGAAAGTCCGTCATACCGGCATGGATGCCGGAATCCAGAGCCATGGACGGTAACTTGTCGGTTGCACAGGTGCTTACTTGAGGGGAAGTGCCAGCCCACAGCTTCACATCCTTGTGACTGGATTCCGGCATCCATGCCGGAATGACGGTTTTTTTTGAGCAGAAAGTAAGTACGTTGTTCATGGCACGACTCCCACGACTTGATTGTAAAAAGCGGTGTCCCGCTGCACCAAAATGGCCCGTTCCACCGCATCGCGGATGGCTGCCTGGGAATTGGCCTGGATTTTTAAATAGTCGATGAGTTGGATTTCACCTGCTTCAAAAGCCAGTCGGCTCATCTTCAAATGCGTTTCGGCGATTTCCTTGCGCTTGTTGGCAATTTCCAACGTGGCCCGGTCCACTTCCAAAATATGCTCGGCTTCGTGTAGCGCTTTTTCGAGTCTGCGCATCAAACTTGCCCGGTCCGCAACTTTCTGGGTCAGGGCGACATTGGCCTGCGCCACAAAGGGTGCGTTCCAAGAGTCGCCGCCAATGGGGATTTGCAGCACCAGGTTGGTTTCATTATTAATGTTTGATCGGCCTTCAAAGCGCTCATTCTGCATTCCGACCATAATAGATGGCTGGTTGCCCTGTTTGGACAGGCGGGTGAACTCAACCTCCGCTTGGGCACGTTCGACGACCGCGTTGGCGGCGGCGATGGCCGGGTGTTGCTCCTGAATTTCGGCGGTGCTGCTGCGTTTTTCCTCAAATTGTTTGGGCGCCCTGTCCAGCCGGGTGAGGTTCATGTAAGCCTTGCGGGCATGCATGACCTCGGCCTCCGCCAGCGTGAGTTGGGATTGCTTGTCCAATAGATCGCTTTCCGCCATGAGTTCGTCGGAACGGGCCAGGTCACCCAGCTCCACCCTGCGTTTGACGGTGGCAAGCAGTTGCTGCGAAACTTCGTAGACCTGCTGGGCAAGTCCTCTGCGGTTCTCCATCAACAACAGGTTCCACAATGACTCACGCACCAGTCCGGCGATCTCATGCTTGAGGGCGACAGCAAACAGATTGGCGCTTTTTTCAGCCTCTTCGGCAACCGCACGGCTGGCGGAGCGCTGCCCCCACATCCAGATGGGAATTTGGTAACCCGATTGAATTTGCATCACGCCCTGATTGCTTAACAGGCGATCATCGATATATTGCAAGTAAATCATGGGGTAACCGGCAATCAGGCTGTCCGTGCGCTGGGTTAAAGCCTGCGACTCATCCCTCAGTGCCCCGATCATCGAGCCTTGCGGATATTTTTCAAAGGTGGCATCCACCACCTGTTTGAGGCTTAGTTTTTCGTCATAAGGC
>CAIODU010000316.1 GCA_903857165.1 uncultured Methylococcaceae bacterium
GTCCGCCGCGCCATCTGGGCTGGCAAGTATTTCGTCAACTCCAAAACCGGCAGCGACCGGTTGGAATTATCTTGCCGTGACTGGGATGCCTTGCTGGATCAACTCGCGGCGGTGGCTTAAAAAGGCCAAAGTCGAGTATCTACAACCCCTCATGATGACCAGAGGCTTTCAGAATCTCTCAAAATTTTCGAGTCATGTGTTAAAGAATTCCAAACCGAATGGGCAAATGTAAGATCGGATTTTATAGTCGCTTTTGGCTTACAAGCTGAACAGCAAATGCGATTGCTGAGACATGATTTAAAAAATAATTTTTTCGATTGTAAAAAAAATTTACAATTATTAATGAAGATTCTAAAACGACCACCTCAAGCAAATAGCCACAGTGTAACGGAATCTCAAAACAAACAAATCCATAATATGGAACTGTCAATGCAGAATACACTTAATAGGCTGGACAACTATTTTTATATGGTTTGCGCCTATCTTAATACTTTGGAGACCAATCGCATCTCGCCATTACAAGACTATGACGCTGAGCGAGAAATAGGTCACAGTTATTTCAAACAAATTGAATTACCAAGGTTAACCTCTAAGCCCATTCGAACATAGTGCCTGTTGCATTTCATGAATCATGCACATAATTTCATGACTTCGTATATTTTAGGCTATACATGGCCTACACTCTGCCTAACTTGATAGCGATTAGAATTACTTTTAATTTTCCAATTATTTGGGAACGGAGGCTTCGATGATGGCCGGCAGGGCTTCCATCAATTTCATCTTGATCTGCAACGCAATCTGCTCCGCGCCCAAGGTGTTGTTGCAACAGTTCCGCAACAGCTACTTGCCGCGCATCGCCGTGACGGTGGACATGATCGCCACCGGCACCAACATGAAATCGGTCGAAATCCTGCTCTTCCTGCGCAACATCAACAGCGCGTCGTATTTTGAACAGATGAAAGGGCGCGGGGTGGGGGTGATTTCATCGGATGACTTGCAAGCCGTGACCCCGGACACCCAACACAAAACCCGCCTCGTCATCGTCGATGCCGTGGGCGTGTGCGAGCGCGACAAGACCCAAAGCAAGCCCTTGGACCGCAAACCCTCCGTGAGCCTCGAACAAGCGCTCTCCCTAGTCAAGCAAGGCGTTGTCCATGCCGATGTGGTTTCCACCTTGGCGGCGCGACTGGCTAGGCTGGCTAGGGAAGTCAGCGCGGAACAGGCCGTTCAAATCAAGGCCACTGCTGGCGTTAGCATCGAGCGGCTGACGGCCTCGCTGCTGGAATCCATCGACCCTGACCGCAACCTAGCACGGGCCATCATGCTGTTTCAGCTTGACGGCTCGCAGAATATTAGTGATGCCAGTAAAGCGAGTGTAGACACTTATCTTCAATCACTGAAAGAAGGCGCTGAACCGCCATCCAGTACGGAACCCACGGAAGCACAGAGGGATGCCGCCGAGGAACACGCAATGGCCGAGGCGTTGAAACCCTTCCATGACCCCAAACTGCGAGAATTGCTCCTGCTACTCAAAAGGGAGCAGGTGATTGATGAAGTCACCGAGGACACGCTCACCCAGGTTGGATTTGACGAAGCCGCAAGGGCTAAAGCTCAAAAAGTGATGGGTGAATTCCGCGAGTTTTGCGAAACGCACAAGGATGAAATCGAAGCCCTGCAACTGCTTTACCTTAAACCCCACTGGGCCGGATTGCGCTACGCCCAAGTGAAGGAACTGGCGAAGCAACTCAACCGCGCACCTTTTCACCTAGACCCGGCCAAGCCGCAAAGCATAGAGCGGCTGTGGGAATGCCAACGTGCAGCCGAACCAACCCAAGTCAAAGGGGATGCGAAAAGCCTGGTCGATCTGAACGCCTTGGTGCGCCACGCCCTGCACCCGCAAGAGCCGGTGCAGCCGCTACTTGAGGAAATCAACGCCCGTTACCGGGAATGGCTGGGCCAGCAAGCGGGGCGGGGTATTGTGTTCACCCCGGAACAGCGCGAATGGCTGGACATGATTAAGAACCACATGGCGACCAGCTTGGCGATTAGCCGGGATGATTTCGAGGACATGCCGTTTGCGGGGCGCGGCGGATTGGGCAGGGTTTATCAGTTGTTCGGGGGACAATTGGAGACGGTATTGGAAGAATTGAATGAGAGGTTGGCTGCGTGATGATAAAGTATGAAAATTATTGGAGGTATTGAATGCTCTCACTGAAACTAACTTGCCATGTACCGGAAAGTCGCAACATAACCGTGCATCTGCCCGACGAAATTCAACCGGGCGAACATGAACTTGTGCTGGTGATTGACCACCCCCCCCACTCATCGGAACAAAGACGCCGACCCGGCAGCGCGAAAGGAAAATTGATTATTTTGACCGAAGATGATAGCCATTTGAAAGATTTCAAGGAGTATATGCCGTGAGGGTTCTGCTGGACACACAGGCTTTTCTTTGGTATCTGCTCGACGATGCGCGATTATCCAAAAAGGCCGAAGCTGCCATTTCCGACGAGAATAACCGAGTTCTGGTCAGTCCGGCGAGTTATTGGGAGATAGCCATAAAAATCAGTCTTGGCAAATACCAATTACCGGAGCCTCTTGATATATTCATGGAACGGGAAATTGCCAACAACGATTTCACCGTACTTGCCATTTTATTGCGCCATGTGGCGGTAGTGACCCAATTGCCGTTTCATCATCGCGACCCTTTTGATCGCTTAATCATCGCTCAGGCGCTTTCGGAAAAAATAGCCGTAGTGAGTAGCGATTTGCTTTTCGATCAATATGGGGTGGAGCGAATCTGGTGATGATGATGATGGAATTGGCCATAACGGTGGACGAACTGCAAAATAGCTCTGGTTCCCACGCTCCTGCGTGGGAACCCGTATTGGCCACTCCTGCGGCCATGCGGCGCGGGAGTGCCGCCGGATGTATTCCCACGCGGGAGCGAGGGAACGAGAGCAACGTATTTCGCATTCCTGATGGATGGCTAGAAATATTTTTTAATAATGCGATTTATCCCGTTTCTGACAACGGCAAACGTATCCAACAAAAAAAATACCTAAAAAGTGGATTAATTCCAGTAATTGACCAAGGTGAAAAGTTCATAGGTGGCTATACTGATGATGCCAGCTTCAGATATGAAGGCCAATTACCCGTTATTTTATTCGGTGACCATACCCGACGATTTAAGCTAGTAAAATTTCCATTCGCTGTGGGGGCTGATGGAATAAAGTTATTGGAACCTGCTGCATTCTGGAATATTAAATTTATTTACTATCAACTAATTAGCATTGAAATTGAAAATCGTGGATATGGACGACATTACCAGTATTTGAGTGCGAAAAAATTACAACTTGCACCCTTCAGTGAACAAACCCGCATTGTCACCAAACTGGAAGAACTCTTCTCCGACCTCGATGCCGGGGCTGCGGCATTGCAACGGGCGAAAGCCAACCTCAAGCGTTACCGCGCCTCGGTGCTGAAATCCGCCGTCGAAGGCAAGCTTACCGCACAATGGCGCGAACAAAACCCACCGACCGAAACCGGGGCGCAACTGTTGGCCCGCATCCTCAAGGAACGCCGGGCGAAATGGGAAGAAAACCAACTGAATAAATTCGCCGAACAAGGCAAAACCCCGCCGAAGAATTGGCAGGATAAATACCTAGAACCTGCCAAACCGGATACCTCAAAACTGCCCGAATTGCCGGAGGGGTGGGTGTGGGCAACAGTATTTCAAGTTTCTAATGAAATTGTTGACTGTCCCCACAGCACACCCAAATTCACGGCGGTTGGACGACCATGCGTAGATACAACTTGCATTTCACCTAATGGAGTAAACCAAGAGAAACTTAGATTTGTAGACGAGCATACATACTTGCAACGAACACAAAGACTAATTCCTCAGCCCGGAGATGTGGTTTTTGCTCGCGAAGGGACTGTGGGAGCAGCAGTTGTAATACCTGAAGGTTTAACGCCTTGTTTAGGGCAAAGAGTTATGTTGATGCGTTCTTTTGATTACATCACTCCAAGATTTCTTGCAGCGGCACTTAACTCTAACGTTGTTAAATTACAGTATCTTTCCAAAATACTTGGTAGCACAGTTCCTCATTTAAACGTAGGGGATGTTAAGTTACTTGGAATACCTCTTCCATCAACACTTGAACAACAAGAAATAACCTCCGAAATCTCCCGCCGTCTCTCCATCGCCGATGCCACCGAAAAAACCCTAGACCATGCCCTAGCCCGTGCTTCTCGCTTACGCCAAGCGATATTGAAACGGGCTTTCGAGGGGCGCTTGGTTCCGCAAGACCCCAACGACGAACCGGCCAGCGTGTTGCTGGAACGCATCCGTGCCGGGCGGGGCAAACAAACCAAGCCAGCCAAGAAAAATCGTTCAATGGTTTCGACCTGATGCGCATTACTCCAAAGATTCAAGCTTCGGCCTTCGATGTGGCATCGTGGGAGGTGGACGCGGAGTTTGGGGTTTTCCCACAAGGTGCGAGGGCCAAGGATGCGGTTTTTGCGCCCGATCCTCCCCCAGAACCCGTTATAATTCCGGGTCGCCGCTATCTGTTCAAACGTTCGAGGTCCAGCTACCCCGATCAATTCTGGGGAGAGGTTGTTGCTTACCGTGTCGGTTGCTTGCTGGGTGTGGAAGTGCCGCCCGCTTTTGCCGCGTGGAACTCAAACACAGGGATAAGTGCTGCTCTCATTGAGTGGTTTTACGTTGATGGTATCGAAACCTTCATGTGGGGCGGGGAGTTTTTGCAGAAATTGCGGCCTGAATTCGACCGAAACAAGGGACGTCAACACAACGTAAAAGACAATACCCGGTTGATGCGGTTGATGAGCCTAGGTCTCAGTCATAGGAAAATCTGTAAGACTGATTGGCAACAATGGTGGGTAGATGCATTGTTGTTTGATGCCCTCATCGGCAATACCGATAGGCACCAGGATAATTGGGGGTTCGTATTTCGACCAGATAGCTTCAGATTGTCTCCCTTATTCGATAATGGAACTAGCTTGGGGCATGAATGGCTAACCGAAAAGGTGGCGCGATGGTCGAATGTAGATTTAGACCGCTACATCAATAAAGGATTCCACCATTTGAAGTGGTCACTCGACGAGCAAGTTCCAATAAACGGCCATCTGAATTTAATGCGAAAGGTCTTGTCCGAATGGCCACAAACCTGCCAGACTGCAAAGCAACGCCTAGACTTTTCGGAAAAGGAACTTGCCGAATCGTTCGTTGATCTCACGGATATGGATGTCCCTGTTTCTTTTTCACTTGAGCGACGTTCTTTTATGCTTCGCTTGCTGCGACGTAGGCACGAACTTTTGAAAGAACTTTTTGAATGAATACACTGCAACACATTATTGAACCCAAGCGACTTTGGTTGACTTGGCAACCCGTTGATGAATCTGCGCCGACTCGCACCAGGCGAGTGGTTGGGGAAGTTTGCCATGTAGAAAACGAAGAAGTATTGTTTCGTTATCTAAGGGATTCACCCGAATTCAACGAGGCAAAGCTAGCAGGATTTGAGGATTTCCCTGCTTTTCCGCTTAAAAAGGTTGAAATAAGACAAGGTGTGGTTGAAGCGCTTATGCGCCGCTTACCGCCACGAAAGCGCGAGGATTTTGGCGAGTATTTAACCCAACACGGACTCCCCGCCCCTTTTCAGCATTCTGATTTTGCGCTGTTGGGATATACTGGCGCAAGACTGCCTAGCGATGGTTTTGCCTTGGTGCCTGAATTCCCCCCCGATGCAGTACCCTGTGACTATTTAACCGAAGTCGTGGGTGTGCGTCATGTGTTCAATGGGGAAATATCTTTAATCAGTGTCGGTGATCCGGTTTTATTTGTGGCCGACAAAGACAATTCCATAGACTCTGATGCTTTGGCTATAGTCTGCAAAGGCGATAAGATTGGCTATGTCAACCGGGCACTCAGACATACGGTTCAGAGTTGGTTAGATTCCCATAAGGTTGACGCTTCGATCCATCGGTTAAATGGAAAGCCCGAACGTCCATTGGTATATGTGAAAATTTGCGTTAGCTGAATGAGCAACCTCTCCCAACAAATCGTCAACAAAGCCTGGAATTTCGCCCATGTCCTGCGGGATGACGGGCTTTCATACATGGCTTACACGGAACAAATCAGCTTTTTATTGTTCCTGAAAATGGCCGACCAGCAAACTAAGCCACCGCACAACAAACCGCCCATCGTGCCGGTCGAATTGGGCTGGCAAAGCCTGTTGGCGAAAGATGGCGATGAATTGGAAGTCCATTACCGGCATGTATTGGATGAATTGGGCAAAAAGCCGGGAATGTTGGGCGAGGTGTTCAAGAAGGCACGGCCCGACATCCAAAATCCGGCGACGTTGAAGCGGCTGATTTTCGACCTGATCGAACCCGAAAACTGGATGGCAATGGATGCCGATGTCAAAGGCGATATTTACGAGGGGCTGCTGTCCCGTTCGGCGGAAGAATCGCCCAAGGGGGCAGGACAGTATTTTACCCCGCGTGTGCTGATTCAAGCGATTGTGGACGTGATGAAGCCGTCTCCAGCGGATACGGTATGCGACCCGGCTTGTGGCACGGGCGGGTTTCTATTGGCGGCACACAGCTATATCAGCCGCCATTTTGGCAAGGCACTGGACCCCGACCAAAAACGCCATTTGCGTAGCGGCTTTGTGCAGGGTTGGGAGTTAGTGCCCGCCACCGGGCGACTGGCGGTGATGAACATGATTTTGCATGGGATCAATGCCGACCCATGCCCCATCCATTCCGGCATTGACAGCCTGGCCAACAATCCTAGCGAAAAATTCAGCCTGGTGCTGACGAATCCACCCTTCGGCAAGAAAAGCAGCATCTCCATCGTCAACGAGGACGGCGACTTGGAAAAGGAAGACCACACCTATGAGCGGGAAGGCTTTTGGGTCACCACCAAGAACAAGCAGTTGAATTTCCTGCAACATGTCAAAACGCTGATGAAGATCAACGGGCGTTGTGCCATCGTCGTGCCGGATAATGTGTTGTTTGAAGGCGGCGCGGGCGAAACCATCCGCACCAATTTGCTGAAAGGCTTCGACGTGCATACCCTGTTGCGTCTGCCGACTGGCATTTTCTACGCGCAAGGGGTCAAGGCCAATGTGCTGTTCTTCGATGCCAAGCCCGCCCAAGAAGCCCCATGGACACGCCAATTGTGGGTGTATGACCTGCGCACCAACATCCACTTCACCTTGAAAACCAATCCCCTGCGGCGCGAACACTTGGATGATTTTGTGCGCTGCTATTTCAGCCTGGGGCAAGACGAAGCCGAGTCATTGCGCCAGAAAGACAATCCGGTGCGACCGTCTGTGCAAACGCGCATCACCCGCGAACCCACTTGGACACCCGAAAACCCGGATAGCCGTTGGCGTTGCTTTGATTACGAGGAATTGATTAAGCGGGATAAGGTCAATCTCGACATCTTCTGGCTCAGGGACAAAAGCCTGGAAGATGCCGACAACCTGCCGGAACCGGACGAGCTTGCGCGTGAAATTGCCGACGATCTGCAAACCGCGTTTGAGCAATTCAACTCGATTGCGACCGAATTGGCGGCGTGAGGCGGAAAAGCAAGTTAGGAGTGATGCTGGCGAAGCCACGCATGGCAAAACACTCCGTCCGGTGACGGGCTTGAAGAAACGCCGAAGCGGTCTGAATTTCGCCCTAACAGTAAACGTTCTGCTAAAATAACCAGCCTTGACCGCCGATAATATAAAGCTGGAGACCCCCCTTTGCCAAATTTTGTTCCTGGACAGCGTTGGATCAGTGAAACCGAGCCTGAACTGGGCTTAGGAACAGTCACTTACTACGAAAACAACCGAGTCACCCTGCTGTTCATCGCCAGTAGCGAACAGCGCACCTATGCCGCCAATAACTCCCCCCTGACCCGTGTCCAGTTTGTCAAGGGTGACCGGGTGGAGAGCGTCGATGGCTGGTCGCTCGTAGTCCGTGAAGTGGAGGAAGATGAGGGGCTTCTGACCTACATGGGATTGGATGACGAGTCCAGGCCGGCGCGACTGGACGAGGTTGAGGTGAATCACTTCATGCAGTTCAACAAACCACAGGATCGGTTGTTTACCGGGCAGATTGACTCATCCGAATTGTTTAAGCTGCGCTACCGGACCCTGCTGAAAATGGGTGAATTGGACCGTTCCCCTGTGCAAGGGCTTTGCGGTGCGCGTGCCAGCCTTATTCCGCACCAATTGTACATTGCCCATGAAGTGGCCGGCCGCCATGCGCCGCGCGTCCTTTTGGCCGACGAGGTGGGGTTGGGTAAGACCATTGAGGCCGGGCTCATCATGCACCATCAATTGCTGACAGGCCGTGCGGAGCGCATCATCATACTGGTGCCGGAAGCGCTGCTTCACCAGTGGCTGGTGGAAATGCGGCGTCGTTTCAATCTCCGCTTCAGCCTGTTTGACGACGAGCGTTATTGCCAGCATGAATCCGGCAACCCCTTCCAAGGCGAGCAGTTGGTGCTGTGTGGGTTGGATTTCTTCCGTGACGAACCGGAACGGCGTGAACAGGCTTTGGCGGCAGGTTGGGATCTGTGCGTGGTGGACGAAGCCCATCATTTGGAATGGTCGGAGGACAATCCCAGCGAGGATTATGCCTTTGTGGAGGCTTTGGGGAGGGTCGTGCCAGGTTTATTGTTGCTGACGGCCACCCCGGAGCAACTCGGCAAACCTAGCCACTTTGCCCGATTGCGCCTGTTGGACCCGGATCGTTTCTATAGTTTCGACGAGTTTCTAGCAGAGGAAAGGCGGTATGAACCCCTGGCCCGTCTCATTGAGCATCTCGTCGGCGATGTCCTGCCCGACGCGGAGAATTTGCAACGGCTGAAGGATATGCTTGCCAAGGACCGGGCGGAGGAACTGTTGGGTCAGTTGGAAAACCCCGAGACCTGTGAATTCGCCAAAGAGAGCCTGATTCGTCTGCTTTTGGATCGGCACGGCACTGGGCGCATTTTATTCCGCAATACGCGGGCCACAATCAAAGGGTTCCCCGAACGCCGGGTCATTGCCCAAGCACTTCCGCATCCACCCGAATACGCAATGGCGCAGGGCCAGGCAGACAAGTTGGATGAACTAATATTTCCTGAATTCCACTATCGTCAATCCGGTTCAAGCCCTGTTTGGTGGCGGTTTGACCCGCGTGTCCGCTGGTTGTTGGATATTCTCAATAAAATCAAACCGGCCAAGGCATTGGTGATTTGTGCCAAGTCACAAACGGCGGTCGATTTGGAAGAAGCGTTGCGCGTCCTTGGCGGCATTGGTGCGGCAGTTTTCCATGAGGGGCTCACCATCATCGCCCGTGATCGTGCGGCGGCTTGGTTTGCCGACGAGGATGAGGGCGCCCAAGTTTTGGTTTGTTCCGAAATCGGCAGTGAAGGCCGCAACTTCCAGTTCGCCCATCATTTGGTTCTGTTTGACTTGCCGCTTTATCCTGACCAGTTGGATCAGCGCATCGGCCGCCTTGATCGGATCGGACAAAGTGAGACTATTCAGATTCATGTGTCATGGCTAAAAAACAGCCCCCAGGCCATTCTTTTTGACTGGTATAGCCAAGGCCTGAACGCTTTCAATCAGACAAACCCGGCAGGGTCGGCGGTGTTCAACCGTTTGCGCGACAAACTTGAGGCGCTGTTGCAGCATCCCGATGAACAGCAGGCCATAGAGTTGGTTGCAACATCCAGGCAATTGAACAGTGAGATATTGGAGGAATTGCATCAAGGCCGTGATCGTTTGCTGGAATTGAATTCCTGCCGCAAGCAGGAAGCCGATACCTTGGTGAAGTTGATTCAGGATGAGGCGAGTAAAGAAGATTTATGGCCGTATCTGGAGGATGTGTTCGAGGTTTACGGGGTAAACGTGGAGGAGCATTCCGATCACTGCCATATTCTATTGCCCGGCGACCACATGCGCGTGCCTAACTTCCCCGCCCTGCCTGAAGACGGAGTCACCGCCACGCTGAAGCGCAACATTGGCCTGGCCCGGGAAGACATGCTGTTTTTGACTTGGGAACATCCCTTGGTACGCGGTGCCATGGATCTCATACTCAATAATGTCCATGGAAACGCCGCCTTTGGGGTTGTTCGCCAAGAGGACGTGGATTCCGGTCAATTATTGCTTGAGGCAATATTCTTGGTTGAGTGCTCTGCGCCAAGGAGGCTAGGTGCGGGCCGTTACCTACCACAGACACTCATCCGAATTTTGGTGGATGACCAATTGGAAGACATGAGCGTCCTCCCCATCGGCAGTTTGGAAGACGTTTCGGCTCCTTTCGACCGGGAGGAGGTCGCCAATCTGCTGGGAAGCCAGCGAAAGCTTATCGAGCGAATGATCAAACATGCCGGGCAGACTGCGCAAAAGCAAATTTCGGGGATTATCAGCCTAGCCAACCAGCAAATGTTGGAATATGCCACAGGGGAGTTGAAGCGGCTTTCCGCCTTAAAAAAGGTAAACCCCTATGTGCGCCAAGAGGAATTGGATCAAGTCAAGACCAATACCTTGGAATTGCATGGTCATCTCCAATCCGCCCAATTGCGTCTGGATGCCATTCGGGTCATGCTAGTGGCTTAGACAGGCTTTATCAAAAAAATGACGTTCGATTGCTTCAACTGAATTTTATTATCAGATTATGCATTGGCTAGCCAAACTGTTCTCCATCTCGCTAGGAAAAAAACTGGTGATGGCGTTAACGGGAATATTCCTGATGACCTTTTTGATTGTTCATTTGGCAGGTAATTTGCAGTTGCTCAAGAATGACGGGGGAAAAGCTTTTAATCAGTATGCGCATTTTATGGGCAGCAACCCGTTGATCCAATTGGTCTCAAAGATTAATCTTATGCTAATATTCATACATATGGTTTGGGCAATTATTTTAACGAAATTGAATAGGAATGCCCGTGGGCCAGTTCCGTATAACACAGTCAGCAATGAATCTTCACAATGGAGTTCTCGCAACATGTTAATTTTAGGGATGGTTATATTATCATTTATAATAATTCACTTGCGCCACTTCTGGGTTGAGACGCACTATGGAAACATATCTAATGTAGCCTATGATGGAACAGTAATTCCAAATTTATATTCTGTTATAGTATATTGGTTTTCAAAACTATGGTATGTGTCATTTTATGTTTTTTGTATGTTTGGCTTGGCTTTTCATATATGGCACGGATTTCCTAGTGCTTTTCAGACGCTAGGCATGAATCATAACAAATATAATTGCGGGATTTCATTTATTGGGAAATCAATGGCAATTATCATGCCTAGTATGTTTGCATTTATACCCATAATGATGTATCTTAGAATGATATCACAATGATCTTAGATGCTAAAGTTCCTGAAGGCTCTCTTGGCCTGAAGTGGTCTACACACAAATTCAATTTGAAGCTTATAAACCCAGTCAATAGGCGCAAGTATGATATTATCGTAGTTGGCACTGGCTTGGCTGGTGCTTCCGCCGCAGCCACATTAGGGGAGCTAGGGTATAATGTAACAGCTTTTTGTTTGCAGGATAGCCCACGGAGAGCCCATAGTATTGCTGCCCAAGGCGGCATCAATGCTGCAAAAAACTATCAAAATGACGGTGATAGCATATATCGTCTTTTTTACGATACAATGCGCGGCGGCGATTATCGTGCGCGCGAGGCCAATGTTTTTCGGTTGGCGGAAATCAGTCTGAATATCATAGATCAGTGTGTGGCACAAGGGGTTCCATTTGCCAGGGAATACGGCGGATTGCTGGCTAATCGTTCGTTTGGAGGCACCCAAGTATCCAGAACATTTTATGCACGAGGCCAGACGGGGCAACAGTTATTATTGGGGGCCTATGGCGCTCTCAACCGACAGATTGCCAAGGGTAACGTAAAAATGCATGTACGCACGGAGATGCTTGACTTGGTTGTTGAGGAGGGCAAGGTCAGGGGCATCGTCACACGGGATTTGGTAACGGGAAAAATTGGAGCGCATAGCGCGCACGCCGTGCTACTGTGTACGGGAGGCTATGCCAATGTGTTTTATCTTTCAACTAATGCCAAAGGGTCGAATGTCACCGCATCTTGGCGGGCACATAAAAAAGGGGCATTATTTGCCAACCCATGTTTCACGCAAATTCACCCAACCTGCATTCCGGTTTCAGGGCATTCCCAATCAAAGCTGACATTGATGTCTGAATCTTTGCGAAATGATGCCAGGATCTGGGTTCCAAAAACAGCAAGTCCGGGCTTGAAGGGAAAGGATGCGGCAAATGTCCCTGACTGGGAAAGGGATTATTTTCTTGAAAGAAAGTACCCATCATTTGGGAATTTGGTGCCACGCGACGTTGCTTCCAGAAGCGCAAAAAATGTATGCGATGACGGGCGGGGGGCGGGGGTAACCGGATTGGCTGTTTTTTTGGATTTCTACGATGCGCTCAAACGTGAGGGAAAGGAGGCCATTGCGGCAAAATATTCCAATTTGTTTGAGTTATACCATCATATTACCGGAGATAATCCATATGAGATGCCTATGATGATTTTTCCAGCAGCACACTACGCAATGGGTGGGCTCTGGGTTGATTACAATCTGATGACAAGCATATCTGGGTTGTATGCTCTGGGTGAAGCTAACTTCTCCGACCATGGTGCCAACCGATTGGGTGCTAGTGCGCTGATGCAGGGTTTGGCTGATGGCTATTTTGTGATACCGAATACCGTGGGTGATTACTTAGCAAATATTGGTTGGAACGACAAGTTGGACATAGGCCATCCTGCCTTCAAGGATGCGGTGATTGCGGCGAGAATGCGACTGGAAAGGCTTTTGACAATTAAAGGAAAGAAAACTGTTGATGAATTTCATCGTTCATTGGGCTTGACTCTATGGGATCATTGTGGAATTTCTCGAAGTGAGAAGGGACTGAAAAATGCGAAAATTATGATACAAGAGATTAAAGCTGATTTTTGGAAAAACCTAAATGTGACGGGAGGTCTTAATGAGTTGAATCAGGAACTGGAAAAGGCAGGAAGGGTTGCCGATTTTATTGATCTGGGGGAGTTGATGGTGGATGACGCGTTGAATCGGGCCGAGTCCTGCGGTGTCCATTTCCGCGAAGAATATCAAACATCTGAAGGAGAGGCGTTGCGCAATGATAGTCATTTTTCTTATGTAGCTGCTTGGGAATATAAAGGGTTCGCTGATCCGGAGATATTGCACAGGGAACGGCTATCATTTGAAAATATTCAATTGGAACAGAGAAACTACAAGTAATTGATTTAATCGAGTAGTGCATGTGTTTGTTTTGTGCGTGTGAGGAATTTTTAAGATGATTTTTTGTTAGTTTTATGTTAGCCGCATCTTTAATTTTAGACGTATTTAATCAGCGTCCATCAAAGAACTATCACAAGATTAGCGCAACAGCTAGATGAAAATATATTGCTATGACAGGTTAGAAGATCTGCCTCCGCAGCATAAGATGGCTTTTGGCTGTGCCGAACAAGTCAGTTATGATTGCAGTTTACATTGGTTTTCAAACTTGATAGACACTACCTTAAGTGCAAATGAAAGCCTCAAGCTATATCTTGCCGATGATGAAAAAGGGCAGATTGCAATTCTTCCCATGTGCTATTATGCCACTACCAGCAAATTTAAACTTAGACAGCTACGGGCTTTAAGTAACTTTTACACTTCTTTGTACGCGCCGGTTTGTTCCAATGATGTTTCAGTCGAATTATTGAAGGAAGCCCTGCAAGCCATCAAGGATAGTAGATTGGCGTGGGACGTTATCGATTTTAGCCCATTATCAATTGACCATAAATCTTATGAAGCCTTGTTCAAGGCTCTAACGATGCATGATTTTATGACGTTCAGATATTTCTGTTTTGTGAATTGGTATTTGCCAGTCAATGGCCGGTCTTTTCATGAATATTTCCAAGACTTGCCATCCCGATTAAAACATACCGTCAAGAGAAAAAGAAAACATTTTTTTACATTAGTTGGCGCAAGGATAGAGATCATCATCGGTGGCGATCAACTTGAGTTGGGCATTGCCGATTACACCAAAGTGTATAATTCAAGCTGGAAACTCCGGGAACCGTTTCCTGATTTTATACCAGGTCTTATAAAACTTTGTGCCAGTCAAGGATGGCTCAGGCTTGGCCTTGCCTATCTTCATGACCAACCCATTGCCGCACAAATATGGATAGTGGCCAATGGACGTGCAGCAATTTACAAACTAGCTCATGATGAAAAATTCGACTCCCATTCGATTGGTTCTGTGCTTACAGCGCGTATTATGCAGCATGTGATGGACATCGATAAGGTTCAAGAGGTGGATTATTTGATAGGTGACGATGAATACAAGAAAGACTGGATGAGCCATCGTCGTGAACGCTGGGGAATAGTCGCTTATAACCCTAGGACAATTCTTGGAATGCTAGGGGCATTAAAACAAATCTTAGGCGAGATTATGCGCAAAGCTTCAAAACATTGGAACAACAAATGAACTCTGGTTCTTTTGATAGCCAAAATGAAACTGCCTTTTGCATGTCAGATTTTGTAAAACGAAAACCTAAGGTTTCAGCAAGGCCTATTTTGTCTTTGGATGTATTTGGGAAAGAAGAATCAAAGTGTCCTGCGGTATTGGATGTTGGGCAAGTCAAGTTGACCCACAATGCTCGCACTGCTCTTGCTCATGCACTTCGGCACGCAAATATTGGCCATGGCGCAAGTGTCATGTTACCAGCCTATCATTGCCCTGCAATGGTTACTCCAATTGTCTGGGTTGGAGCGGAGCCGATCTTCTATCCAATCCGTTCTGATACCTCGGTCGATATCGACGTTTTGCCCAAGTATATTCGATCAGACACTCGCGCAATCATTGCAGTCCATTACTTTGGATTTATCCAAGATATGCGATCTTTGCGGAAATTCTGTGACGAACGGAAGCTTATACTTATTGAAGATTGCGCCCACGCTTTTTTTGGAAGCGTTAATGGACAGGTGATAGGCTCAAGTGGTGATTATGCGATTGCCAGTATAATGAAGTTTCTGCCTATCTATGAGGGTGGATGCCTAGTTTCTGCACGTCGTTCTTTGGAAGATATAAAAATATCATATGGTGGTTTATTTCTACAACTTAAATCTGCTTTAAATACGCTAGAAATAGCGTGTGAATATGGTAGATTACCTTTGGTAAATATTTTTCTTAGAGTAAAATCATGGATATGGAATCGGCTGAAATCTAAGCACGATGAAGGCAAGTCACCAAAGCAATTGGATTTATTTGAAAATACAACTGGAGATGATTATAAATTCGACCCTAATTTAATCGGGCTAAGCATGTCATGGTCATCAATTGCTGTTATGAAAAGTATGTCATTCTCATACGCATGCGAGCGGCGTCGAGCCAATTATAAGGTACTCTTAAATGCTTTGAGTAATATTAAAGGCGCTCAACCTCTATTCGATAACTTGCCCGATAATGTATATCCACAGGTTTTTCCTATGTTGATGGATTTTCCTGATAAGGTTTTTAAACCCCTTAAATGTTTGGGAATTCCAATCATTAGGTTTGGCGAATATCGTTGGAAAGGTGTGGATGCATCAACGTGTCCGGTTTCAGATGAACTGTCCCGGCGGGTTTTTCAAATTCCTTGCCACCAATCCCTGACACCAGAAGAACTTCGTTGGATGATTGACTCCATTATTTCCGTATTAAATGGCATACGCTAGCAAATCCAAAAAATTGTTTTGTTAACTCAGATGGTTACTGTAAAATAAAATTATTACAACAAAAGGATAACTTAATATGAAGTGGCAGTTAATTCCAATAACAGATTTTAGTTTGCATCGCAAAGCTTGGGATTTTCTTAATCAGAATGGATCCAACTTGCCTTTGCTTGATTCACGTTTCGTTGAACAACTTTTACAGCACTTTGGAACAGGGCATGAGCAATTGGCGGTTATTGGAGAACCCCAACATCCTATTGCCATGGCTATTATTGGCAAAGTAAAATTTGGTGTGTGGTCTACTTTCCAGCCGGCCCAAGCTCCCCTTGGACTTTGGTTAAGCCAGATAGACAATTCCTTTGACCAATTACTTTCCTCGCTTGCCTCATGTTTGCCTATCCATTCCCTCGTTTTAGGTATTACGCAACAAGACCCCTATTTATTACCTCGCCCTGAGGAAAAGGGTTGTATTTCCACAATTGACTATATTCAAACCGCTCACATTAATATAGATAGATCCTTTGATGATTATTGGCAGTCTCGTGGCAAGAATCTTCGCCATAATTTAAAACGGCAACGAAATCGTTTGGGTCGAGAGGGAACTAAGACACGTCTTGAGGTTGTATCGCACCCTTTATGCATGCATGAAGCCGTGCGTCAATATGGAGAGTTGGAATCATCAGGTTGGAAGCATGAAATCGGTTCTGCGGTACACGTTGACAATGTCCAGGGCAGATTCTATATTGGCGTACTAACGGCATTTGCGGAAACCGGTCAATCTTATGTTTATCGTTATTACTATAATGATAAATTAGTTGCAAGCGACATGTGTGTCTTGGGATGTCATACCCTAATTATTTTAAAAACAGCCTACGACGAAACAATTGAAACATCATCTCCTACCATGCTTATGCGACAAGAAATGTTTGAGACAATATTCAATGATTCAGCCATAAAGCGTATTGAGTTTTATGGCAAGGTTATGGACTGGCATACAAAATGGTTGGATGATGTTCGTCTAATGTATCACGTAAATTATATTCCATGGAAGCTAGTTCGAATTTCAAAAAAAATATTTTCTAAGCAAAAATGGTCTATCTAACTCACCAATTGATTTACCCTAGCCCTTGGCGGAAACCGGCTGCGCTTGCTCTTAAGGACGGAGCCAGATATGTTGACTACCAAGTATTATATGATCAGACACTTCGTGTGGGCAAATTATATTTAACTTATGGTCTGTCACGTTATGATCGTGTTGCAGTCTATATGGATAAGCGCATTGAAACAGTAATTGCCTTGTTTGGAACCTCCTGGGCAGGAGGTGTTTTTGTTCCGGTAAACCCATTACTTAAGCCAGAACAGGTGAGCCACATACTAAATGACGGCAATGTAAGAATACTAGTTACCACCCCCGAGAGGCTTGAATTGTTACGACCGATATTTCCCGCGTGCAGAGATTTGCGCACGGTTATTTTACTTGGTGTCAAAAAAGGCGAACACATTATCGGTGTAGAAATTGTAGATTGGGCAGATATTTCCCATGCGACGGACAAGTCCCCTCACCGAGTTATTGATACCGATATGGCGGCTATCCTCTATACCTCTGGAAGTACAGGCAAGCCCAAAGGAGTCGTATTATCCCATCGCAACCTTGTTGCCGGGGCGGAAAGCGTTTCCCATTACCTTGGGAATGATTCGGATGACCGTATTCTCTCCGTTTTGCCTTTGAGTTTCGATTATGGCCTTTCGCAACTCACCACTGCATTTCGTGTCGGCGCCTGTGCGGTGCTGATGAATTATTTGCTGCCACGGGACGTGATTCGGGCGGTGGACCGCGAAAAAATCACTGGCTTGGCCGCCGTGCCGCCCCTATGGATACAGTTAGCCCAACTTGACTGGCCGGAAGGCACGGACGGGCATCTACGTTACATAACCAATTCCGGCGGTGCCATGCCTACCGCGACGTTAAACACGTTGCGGAAAAAACTGCCTAGAACCAAGCCATTCCTGATGTATGGGCTAACCGAGGCATTTCGTTCGACGTTTCTTCCTCCAGAAGAAGTGGATGGTCGCCCTGATTCGATAGGCAAGGCCATTCCCAATGCCGAAATCATGGTTGTCCGCCCGGATGGCACACCCTGCGGGCCGGGAGAAGAAGGGGAACTGGTGCACCGCGGAGCGCATGTGGCTTTGGGTTATTGGAACGATCCCGAAAAGACTGCTGAACGCTACAAGCCTGCACCAGGGCAACTGGCCGGCCTGCCCATGCCGGAAATGGCGGTATGGTCGGGGGACACCGTTAAAATGGACAAGGACGGTTTTTTTTATTTCGTCGGAAGGCGGGATGAAATGATCAAAACCTCGGGATACCGGGTAAGCCCGACCGAGGTCGAGGAAGTGGCCTATGCCACCCAGGTGGCCACCGAGGTGGCGGCTGTCGGCATTCCCCATCCAGTGCTTGGTCAGGCCGTGGTGCTGGTGACATATGATGCCAACTGGGATGTGAAAATGGCAGGAACCATTCTGGAGGAATGTAAGAAGCAATTGCCCGGATTTATGGTGCCAGCCAGAGTGATCGCTTACCCTAGGCCCTTGCCGCGCAATCCGAACGGCAAGATTGACCGCAAGCGTCTGGCGGGAGAGATGATTGACCTGTTCGAGGAGCCAAATTCGTGAATGCGACCGGCCAGCATCCTTTCGCTTTGCCCTTCCCGATAGCGGATGACAGCCTCGTCATGGGCGGGGTTCCCATAAGCCTTTTGGCGGAACGAGTCGGTCAAACCCCGTTTTATGCTTATGACCGGCGACTTGTCTGCGAGCGGGTTGCATTTCTGCGTTCGGCCCTTCCGGCGGACATCCATCTTCATTTTGCCGTCAAGTCCAATCCCATGCCGGCGGTGGTCCAACACTTGGCTGGCTTGGTTGACGGTTTCGACGTGGCGTCCGCCGGTGAACTCAAGACCGTCTTGGATACGGCCATGGCATCGGAAAAGATCAGTTTTGCGGGGCCGGGAAAAACCGAACGGGAACTTCGCCAGGCCGTTGCGGCTGGAATTGTCGTCAATGCCGAATCCGAGAGGGAGATCCTACTGTTGGCGGAGATCGGAACGGGCATGGGGTTCAGGCCCAAGGTGGCGGTCAGGGTAAACCCGGATTTTGAACTCAAGTCTTCAGGGATGAAAATGGGGGGCGGATCTAAGCAATTTGGCATTGATGCCGAAGTCGTTCCCGCCCTGTTGGCTCGCATCGGCGATTTGAATCTGGATTTTTACGGCTTCCATATATTTTCCGGTTCACAGAACTTGCGGGCGGAATCCATCATGGAGGCGCAGGAAAAAACCTTTGATTTGGCCCGGCGCATGGCTGCGTTTGCACCGGGACCCGTTCGACTGCTAAATTTGGGCGGAGGATTCGGCATCCCTTATTTTCCGGGGGAGCAGCCGCTAGACTTGGTCCGTGTTGGCGGGCATTTATCGAGTCTGATGCCTGCCGCAAGAGGGGATTTTCCCGAGGCCGAGTTTGTCATCGAATTGGGACGGTATATCGTTGGGGAGGCCGGGGTTTATGTTTGCCGTGTCATTGACCGGAAAATCTCCAGGGGGCAGGTGTTCTTGGTGGCCGATGGAGGTCTGCATCACCACTTGGCCGCTTCTGGCAATTTTGGGCAGGTGATCCGCAAAAACTATCCGGTATTGGTGGGCAACCGGGTCATCGGCGAAGCGGCAGGGGCTGCCTCCGTGGTAGGCCCGCTCTGCACACCACTCGACATTTTGGCAGACAAGATGGATCTAGGCCACGCCCGCGTGGGTGATCTGATCGTGGTGTTGCAATCGGGTGCTTATGGCTTTACTGCCAGCCCCAGGGATTTTCTGGGGCACCCCCAGCCGGTGGAAATACTGGTTTAAGCCAATTCGCCAACCAAACGCCTCAATCCCGAATTGGGTCAACGGACTATGTTGACGGTTGCAGAAGGTCTGATGCCCTTTTCCCCGCCTATCGACAGCTGCACGGTGACTGGATTTTTTAACCCGAAAAAGTTGGCATGGTAAGCGTATACCTGTAGCGAAAACTGTTTTTCACTCAACGCCTGCAACAGCGCATTCACATACATGCCTTGGAACGTCCCAGTAAACCGGTATGAACCCGGCCACCACCCGTCTTGGACAAAGGCGCCTGGCGGGATGACCAGAATAAAACGACCAATGTTCAATGTTGTCGTTTGCAACGTTGGGGCAATGCCTACGCTGTTGTCGGCCAAAGTGAAGTTGGAAACAAAGGACAACGCCCCAGAGAGCGGCGCAACCGAGAGGTTTTCGACGTTAAAGGTGAAAGGCACTGCTGGCGTGGACAGGAGGCTGCCCACCCTAAACAGATTGGGTCCCACTGCTATCGTCTTCGAAACCGTCTTGCTCGCAATGTCAATCACTGAGACCGTGCCGTCGAGATAATTCGCCACATAGGCGGACTTTCCATCCGGGGTAATGGAGATTCCAACAGGGTAACTCCCCACTGTGATAGTGGATACCACCAAATTAGTGGCCGTGTCAGTCACGGTGACAGTGCCATAGACATCAAAATTCGTCGCGTAAGCAAATTTTCCATCAGGCGTGACGGCCACGGCGTAAGCACCATTATTCACATCGGCCCTGGCTGTCACCGTATGCGTGTCCTTATCCATTACCGAGACAACGCGATTGGAAACCCCGTCTTTGGTATACACGAGGTAAACATATTTCCCGTCCCAGCTCACATCTTGCCCAAAGAAAGGGTTATTGACGGTGAGGGTTGCGACCTTTTCATCCGAAGTCAGGTCAATCAGGGTGACGGTATTCAAGAAATAATTGGTAACGTAAATGAGGGGGCCTGTAACAACGGCAGGTGCGGCAATAATCGTCACCGAACGGCTCTGCGTACTATCTGCCAACACATTATTGGCGTTGGTGACTGTTAGTATCGCTGTGACTGACGAGCCAACAGTCGCACTGGCAGGAATTGTATAGGTGACGGTTTGTTCTTTCTTGTAGGAACCGTCAGAAAAATTCCAAGTGTAGGTCAGAGACGAACCGTTGGGGTCGGTCGCTGAACCCGTAAAAGTCACTGCGGCGCTTGGGGAAGCCGTGGCCGCATTGTTAGGAGGGGCAGTAATAATGACCCCCGTCGGTTGAGCTGAGGCAGAGACAACATTCACTGTCAGGGTGGGTTGACTGTCCGCCGACACGTTTGCGGAGTTGGTCACATTTAGCGTCGCTGTAACCGTCGAGCCTACAGTCGCACTGGCTGGAATTGTATAGGTGACGGTTTGTTCTTGCTTGTAGGAACCGTCAGAAAAATTCCAAGTGTATTTAAGGGCTGACCCACTGGGGTCGGTCGCAGTACCCGTTAAAGTCAATGAATAGCCAGGAGGAGCCCCAACAGGGTTTATTGAAGGGCTGGTAATGCTGACCCCCGTCGGTTGTGCGAAAACTTCCACGGAAAATGCGATCATCGCCATGATCGACAGTAACAGAGAAACTTTCATAATCAATGCTTTTGTATTCATTGGAATCCTCATAAATTCATTCGTTAGAATTCAGCCTTGCACAGTCAATGCTGGGCTGCCTGAGCTTATTATGTATCATACCAGCCAAGCCTACTGTCTGACGCTTTTATCGTAATACAAGCTTGCCGCCAATTATTTAGCGGCGTATCAGCAAATTCTCGGCAAGGGGTCATCCTCCAGTTCTTCCAGTATCCTTTCCCCGCCCAGGCGGGTTACCAATACCACGAGGGCGGGGCCGGATGTCACTTCGCCAATGATTCCGGCATCATTGTAACCCTTGTCGTGGAGCATGGACAGTGCCCTATCAGCCGATTCCGGGGCCAGAATCGCGACTACACGGCCTTCGCAGGCTAGATAATAGGGGTCATAACCCAACATCTCGCAAACCGCCCGCACCGGCCCTTTGACCGGAATCAAGGATTCAAACAGCCGGATGGTGGAACCTGTCACGCGGGCAATCTCGTGGGCCACCGTCGCAATGCCCCCGCGCGTGGGGTCGCGCATGAAGCGCAAGCCCGGAATTTCCAGCAGGGCCTGGGTGACGGGGAATACGCTGGCCGCATCGGATTGCAAATCGCCCCTTAACCCAAACTGCTCCCTCGCCAACATCACCGCCGTGCCATGGTCGCCGACCGAACCGCTGACTAGGATTTTGTCGCCGTGCCGGGCCAACTCCAAGCCCAGCCTCAATTTGGCCGGACGGACGCCAATGCCGGTGGTGGCAAGATAAACCCCCCCGCCCTGCCCCCGCCGGACCACTTTGGTGTCGCCGGCAACGACGCTGACTTGGCATTCGCGACACGCTTCGGCCATCCCCGCCAGAATCCGTTCCAACAGTGCCACTTCCAGCCCTTCCTCGATAAAGGCGTTCAAGGTGAGGTAAATCGGCGTCGCGCCGGAAACAGCCAAGTCGTTGATGGTGCCGTGGATCGCCAAACTACCGATATTCCCGCCGGGAAATTCCAATGGCTCCACCGTGAAGCCATCGGTGGTCGCCATCAACTCCAATTCCCCGCCCATCAAATCCAAGGGCAGCCGGGCGGCATCGACGGTCGTGTCTAGATTCTGGTTCTGCAAATAATGTACGAATAAATTGTCAATCAGCTCGCGCATGTAGCGCCCGCCATTGCCATGGGCTAGGGTGATGAAATTATCCTGCAATTTTTGTTGAGTAGACATGCTTGATTTAGGTGTTTTATGTGGTTACTAGAGCTTGAAGAATACCATGTTTCGTTTTTCTGTAAAATTATCATAGTATTATACTTGGTAATTAATATCATCGGTCAACCTAGGCATTATTTATTTAAAGTGTGACTATCCATTGAAATACAATGAGTTATTGAAATGGGTTGCGGGGAAGATTTTGGGTTGATTTTTTCTTGAATGATCCCGTCAAATGTGGCATAAAACATGCCTTTCCTGTTGTTCATGCGTGGAATTCCCCATATTTAAAATCCGCTGTTGTGGTTACACTTCATTAAATTTATCTGAATGACTATGAATACAGGCAAAACTCTCATCCTCGGCATAGGCAATGAGCTTATGAGTGATGATGGCGTAGGTGTGAAGGCAGCACTGCTGTTGGCAGAAAAAACCAAGCAAATGGACGGCATATCGTGTTTGGATGGCGGAACCTTGGGCCATCTGTTGGTGGGCTACATTGAAGCATCCGACAATCTGATCGTCGTTGATGCCGCGCAAATGCTTGCCCGGCCCGGTGAGGTCAAAGTTTTTGAGAACGAGGACATGGACCGCTTTCTGACCACCAACCCCAACCGCAGTGTACATGAGGTCGGTTTGAGCGATTTGATGGGCATGGCGCTGTTGGGTGACCACTTGCCCAGGCGTAGGGCGTTGATTGCCATACAGCCACAAAATACTGATAGCGGCATGGAATTGAGCGCCCCGGTTTTGCAAAGTTTGCCTTTGGTTTGCGCCAAGGCATTGGAACTGGTAGAAAGCTGGCGCGGGTCAATGACGCTTTAATGCTGTGCTTCTTGGCATCTAATGAGTTGATTGAAAAATGACAAAACCTAATACATTCGCCAACATACCGATTGCACTCGTCAATACCCCCAAGCTTGATGGATTGGCTCTTGCCAAAACCTTATTGAATGAACTCCATGCCATGCTGGAGACTTTGATCGACAAAGGCCAGGGTGGCATCATCGATTTACGCGCTTTACCACCATTAGGTGTCGAGGGATACCAATTTCTGAGGGAAAAGCTGAGTGCTGGCGAAGTCAGTGCGCACATTCACAGTTTTGGGCGTTCTGATATTCAGGAAACGGTTTATCCAGGAATATGGTGGATAACCCATCTCAACCAAGATGATGAAACGTTGACCGAACATATTGAGGTCTGTTTTTTTCCTGATTTACTGAAAAGCCAAAGGGATGACGTTATTGCAGGACAGAATAAACTGAGCGAACTATTGAAGGAGTTGTCCACTAAAAATTGAGTTGGCTTGAAGATTTTCCCGGCAGCGAACGAAATGGTTCTGCCGTCGCAAAGGAAATGCCAGTGTTCCACACTACCTATTTTGGGTAGCCACCGGTATCAATTGTTAATGAAAAAGCAAAGCAGTGAGGAGTGTCATGTCGAACGAATCAAAAAAAGAGATAAGAAATAGCGTTTTAACCCGGCTATCCGAAGCAATTCAGCAATCCGAGCCTCAGCATGAGGAAACGCTGGGGGAGCGGTTGGCAAAGGCGGGTGTCACCCGCAGAAGCTTCATGAAATACTGCGCGGGGATGGCTTCCATCATGGCCATACCCGCCTCAATGGTGCCAAAGCTGGCCGAGGCGGCGCTGTTGGCTCCTTTGACTTCTGTGGTCTACCTTTCTTTCCAAGAATGCACGGGTTGCCTGGAGTCACTGGTCAACGTATTTCCGAACACCCAGTACAAAACCAACTCCATCGAAAACATTCTGTTGACGGCCCTTTCGCTGGATTATTCGGAAACCTTGATGGCTCCGTCCGGTACCCAAGCTGAATTGTCACGCGCACAGGCGATTGCCAAGAAAAACTATGTCTTGGTAGTGGATGGTGCCATTCCTGATGACAAGGCAGGAGCGGGCTTTTTCATCCAGTCTGGAAAAACCGGGTTGCAACAATTGAAGGCGGCGGCCACCAATGCCGCAGCGGTCGTGTCGGTGGGTACATGCGCCAGCTTTGGCGGTCTACCGGCGGCCAAGGGTCCGGCAGACCTTATCAACCCGGGTAATTTGCGTGGTGTAAGCCCAACAAGGGCAATCTCCATTAAAGCGGCGTTGAAAAGTTTCGGCGGCACTTATGCGACTAAACCGGTTATCAACGTGTCCGGTTGCCCGCCGATTGCCGAGGTGATTGCGGGTACATTGGTCTACTGGATACTCAACAAGAAAGCCCCGTCGCTAGACTCCAACCTGCGTCCCAAGATGTTCTATGGCGAGACCGTGCATGATGAATGCTACCGCAAGGAGTTCTTAGAACATGGTCAGTTTGTCAGAAGCTTTGACGACGCTGGCGCACGGGCGGGCCATTGTCTGCTCATGATGGGTTGCAAGGGTCCGACGACCCACAATGCCTGCACTACCCTAAAGTGGAACCAAGGCATCGGATTCCCCATGGAAGCCGGCCACGGTTGCCTAGGTTGCTCCGAGCCTGATTTCTGGGACAAAAAGTCCATTGATGCCCAAGGGATCGTCGGGGTCGGTTTTTACAACCACTTAGACCCGGCAACTGTAGACGATTAACAGTTTAACTGCTTTATTAACCGCGTCTTTGTGGCGCGGCGATTAGGAGAATTAAAATGGCTACAAATATAGTAATAGACCCGGTCACCCGGATTGAAGGACACCTGCGCATTGAGGCGGAACTTGACACCGACGGAAAAACCGTCAAAAACGCATATAGCAGCAGCACGATGGCGCGCGGCATTGAAATCATCATGAAGGGCCGCGACCCCCGCGATGCGTGTCATATCTCGCAGCGCATCTGTGGCGTCTGCACCGTGGTGCATGGGCTTACCTCGGTCAGGGCAGTGGAGGATGCCCTCGGTGTCAAGGTTCCAGAGAACGCCGAACTCATCCGCAATCTGATGATAGGGGCACAGTACGTCCACGACCATGTGATGCACTTCTATCACCTACATGCGCTGGATTGGGTTGATGTGGTTTCGGCCTTGGGTGCGGACTCTTTGGCAACCGCTAAATTGGCAAAGTCAAATAACCCCGCCTACTATGCGACTCAGAGCGAGGCGGCCCTGAAGATCACCTTCGACGGCGTGAAAGCTAAATTGCAAAACCTTATTGACAGGGGGCAGCTTGGCTTGTTCGCCAACGGCTACTGGGGCCACCCAGAGTATAAACTCCCGGCTGCTGGGAACCTGCTGGCCGTCGCCCACTACTTGGATGCACTGGGGTGGGCTAGGGAGGTGGTCAAGCTGCATACGATATTCGGCGGCAAAGACCCGCACCCAAACCTAGTGGTCGGCGGCGTACCCTGCGCGGTCAGTAGTAATTACAACAACCAAGCCAGCGAAGACTTGGGTGGCACGTCCTTAAACAAAGTCAACATGGCGAAGGTGACGGCCCTGATCACCAAAATGAAGAACTTCGTGGATCAGGTCTATGTCCCCGACACCATTTTGGTTGCTGGTTTCTATACAACCAAGGGTGTGAAGGGCCAAACAGGTTATTACGAGGGCTGGGAAAAACGCGGCGGCACCGGCTGGAATTACCTTTGCTACGGCGAATTCCCGGAGAACGGCATCCGCGATCTGGATAGCCTCCTGATACCGCAAGGTGTGCTGCAGGGTAACGGTAGCCCGAACCTGTCCATCACACCGCTGGACATGGAAAATCCCAAGGAAATTCAGGAGTACGTCGCCCGCTCATGGTACAGCTACCTCGGTGTCACTGGTGGCAACACAGCCGCACTTCACCCAAGTGTCGGTCAGACCAATCTAAATTATGCAGGTAGAGGCGGGCCTGCCCCAGGGGCGGGGTACACCCTTAGCAGAGATACCACGAAAGGTTACTCGTGGATCAAATCGCCGCGTTGGTGGAACAAGCCGATGGAGGTTGGTCCGCTGGCCCATGTCGTGATGATGTACGCCAAGGCAA
The DNA here is from genome assembly GCA_903857165.1 of uncultured Methylococcaceae bacterium. GTDB lineage: Bacteria > Pseudomonadota > Gammaproteobacteria > Methylococcales > Methylococcaceae > Methylumidiphilus. The sequence continues at coordinate 26,409 of CAIODU010000316.1, forward strand.
AACTAATTCCAGTGACGGATGCCGAAAAAGCCCACGCGCAAGCAAGAGACTTAGTTGATGCCGTCTGGACAGGGCTGCTTGGACTCCCTATCACAGACATCGACTCTACCCTCGGTCGTATTGCGGCACGAACAATCGAGACCAAGGTCATCGCAGATGCCATGTCGCGCTGGCACACCAGCCTGCTCAAAAATATCAGTGCTGGAAAGTTGGCTACGTTTGTTACGGATGCGGATGCTGTCAACCAAAATACAAACTTGAATCCGGCTTTCAAATGGACTGACCCATTGACGTGGAAAAGTAAGAATGGGGCGTTACTACCCGTCGGAGTGGGCTTCACTGAAGCCCCACGCGGCGCACTCGGTCACTGGGTGACGATTGATGAAAAAGGCAAAATCAAAAACTACCAGTGCATCGTCGCCAGCCAGTGGAACGCCGGGCCGAGGGACGCAGCGAATGTACCCGGCCCCTACGAGAAGTCCTTGGAAGGCCACACTCTGGCTATTCCCACGCAGCCCTTGGAAATCTTGCGCACCATCCACAGCTTTGATCCTTGCATTGGCTGCGCGGTGCATGTCACCGGGGCGAACGGCGAAGAACTGATCAAAGTCAACGTAACGACCACTTTAAGGTAAACTTATGAAAGCCAACTCTAAATTCCTTGCTTTCACTTTTGCAGCAATCGCGGGCATGTTGTTCACCCCTGCGGTGTTCGCCCATACCGTCGGTGCCCACGGTGCCGGCTTTGCGGGCGGTCTGGCCCATCCTTTCTTCGGGCTTGACCACTTGCTGGCGATGATCGCCGTCGGGTTGTGGGCCGCGCAATTGGGCGGTTCCGCAATGTGGCGCGTCCCGGTGGCCTTTGTCACGGCCATGGCGGGCGGGGCCATCTTGGCCAATCCAGCCATGGACGTGTCTTGGCTGGAAACGGCTATCGCCGGTTCCGTGTTGGCCTTGGGCCTGATGGTCGCCTTCCGTCTACGTTTGCCCAGTCTGCCGGGCTTGGTGGCGGTTGCTGTTTTCGCACTGTTCCATGGATTCGCGCATGGCTTGGAAATGCCCCAAACCGCCTCGCCTCTGGGGTACGGTCTTGGATTTTTGCTGGCGACCGCCAGTCTCCATTTGGCTGGCATCTTCTTAGGTTTGGCCATGGGGCGTAAACGCTTCATATTGCAAGCGGGGGGGGTGGCAATCGCCGCCGCCGGACTTTTGCTGATGGCAGCATGATACAATCGCCCCATGGTTGAGAACCCAAGACTACTTTTTGTTGACGTAGCTTAGTGTCACCACAACCCCTCTCCCAAAAAGAGAGGGGTTTGTCATTGTCTTTATTGGAGGTTATTTCCCATGTGCTTAGCTGTGCCTATGCAAATTACCCACATTGACGGATTCGATGCGCGTTGTTCAGCGCGGGGAGTGGAGCGCAATGTTAGCCTGTTCCTATTGCAGGGCGAACCTGTAAACATTGGGGATTACGTGTTGATCCATGTGGGCTACGCGATACAGACGCTATCGGCGGAGCAGGCCCAATCGACTTGGGAATTGTTCGACCAAATATTGGACGAAGAACCCCTGCTCAATGCATGAGCTTTCCCTTTGTCAGGATTTGATTGACCAAGTGACGGAACTGGCCCGCAAACATCGTGCGAAATCCGTTGCCTGTGTCAAAGTGCAGATCGGTCAGTTGGCCGGGGTGGAACCCCTGTTACTGGAGAGTGCATTCACCATTGCCCGCGCCGGCACCGTGGCCGAACAGGCGGAGATGATTACCGAAGTGGTTGCGCCTTGTGTGTTGTGCAATACTTGTGGAGCCGAGTCCGAGGTGACGCCTTCCAACTTGCTTTGTCTGGCGTGTGGTGGGAACAACACACGTTTAATCAGAGGTGATGAACTCATTCTGGCAAGGGTTGAACTGGTGGTGGATGATTAGAGCTTTAACGTCAGTTGGCTGCGGGTCATTTCACATTAGACTTGAACAAGCTAAGGCAATCCCATGAAAAAACTCCAAGCACTTGTTTTATTGCCTATGGATGCGTCTTACAAACGTATTGCAGAAGTAATTGAAATTACCTTAAATCAAGCAGGTGTAACCCCTATATTGCCCAGAGATATAATGTGGCAAAACACTAGAGGTATGCTTGATGCCATGACTAATGCGATTCAAGAAGCAGATATTATCGTGGCAGATGTGTCGAGCAGTAATCCGAATATATTCTTTGAATTAGGATTTGCCCTTGCATTCAGAAAACCAACAATAGTTATGCTTAGCACTAATGCGGTTGGAGGTATTCCTTCCGATATAGCGGGATATATGATGGTTACCTATGATCCGGATGATATGTCCTCTCTTGAAAAAAAAATATTCCGATTTATTGAATATCAGGTAAAAAGGCGGAGTGCTAGTAATGCCTAGCCAAGGATATTGCTTTGTGGCAATGCCGTTTAAGCCTGAGTTTAATTTTTTCTTCCTTTACATCAAGCAGTATTTGGAGAGAAACTACGGGTTGCATATCGAAAGGGGGGATTCCAGTGTACTCACAATACCGTTGATGGATAAAATCCGAGATCAAATTCTTAGATCTGATTTAATAATAGGGGATGTGACTGGGAGTAACGCAAATGTATTCTACGAACTTGGCATAGCACACGCGATTGGAAAGCCGATATTGTTCCTTACGCAAAAACCTCCAGAAGATGCTCCCGTTGATATTAGACAATATGAGTTTATTCAATATGATTTGGGAAAGCATGAGGAATTTACACTTAAATTAGACAATGCAATTCGCAATGCTTTTGGTAAGAAATACAAAGGATTGTACGATAAAGCATATGAACTTCTTCTTAGATTCAATAAAGATACGGGTTTGAATTGTCAACAACGGGATTTTGAAAGTTTTCAATCGGTGGTTATGCGTGGAGAACAAACCGGGGGTATTCCACCTATCGAAGATGAATACATGCTCGCTGAATTTGTTCTGCCTAAAATAATCAACGATTTCACTGATCCGATTGTAATAAAGAAATATAATGAATGGACACCATTGCTTTTGTGATTACTGTTTTTTTCAATAAGCTTTAAACCTCTAAAGGGTAACGAATCATGTGCGACACCTGCGGATGCAATATCACTGACGGCAACCGTCATTTACTAACCCCCCCCAAGGGGCGTTCCAAGCTCGGCCAAACGCCCGAGAAAATCCTCAATAACCTGCTGCTGCATAACGACCAACAGGCCGATCTCAACCGTGCCAGGTTTGACAGCCACGGCGTATTGACCATTAACCTGATGTCCTCGCCTGGATCGGGTAAAACCGCTTTGTTGGAAGCCACCATTCGGAAACTAGGCGGATCGTTGCGGATGGCGGTCATCGAAGGCGATCTGGAAACAGAGAACGATGCCGACCGTATACGCGCATTAGGCGTGCCCGCCCACCAAATCACCACCGGGACCGCTTGCCATTTGGATGCGCATCTTGTGGAAAAGGCACTGGATCATCTGAACTTGGACGATTTGGATGTGCTATTCATCGAAAACGTCGGCAATCTGGTTTGTCCGGCGAGTTTTGACCTGGGTCATCATCGTAATGTGGCATTGCTTTCTGTCACTGAAGGTGACGACAAACCGGCCAAATATCCGGTGATGTTCCGCGCCGCCGACCTGATGTTGATCAGCAAGACCGACATTCTGCCCTATCTGCCGGAGTTCTCGCCGGACAAGGCGGAAGCCTGCCTGCGTCGGTTGGCTTCCAATGCACCCTCCTTGCGCCTGTCATCCAAGAGCGGAGAAGGTTTGGAAGATTGGATAGGCTGGTTGCAAGCGGAGCTGACACGCTATCGTGAAGCCCGCCGCCAACAACAGACGCTAAAACCCAATGTGCAACAAGAAGGACGAATGTTGCATCGCGCCCAACCTGAGATTCGCTTCGTGCCAGTCAAACGGACGGCGTGATTTCGTGGGAGCTATTCGCAAGCGCGATAATGGGTGTTTTCGAAGTTAAAAAACGCTCCCACGAATGCGTTTCGCTTTTACCTATCATGAGCAAACTCTAAAAGAAACCCCCAATGACGAGTCCCAATCCTGCTAGCATGGCCCGACAGAAGCTGGCGCAGATTTGCGCGCTGGACTTTCCCGGCGAAGTCCGCATCATGAATGTCTGTGGCGGGCATGAACGCTCCATTTCCATGGCGGGCTTGCGCACCATTTTGCCCAAGCAAATCCGCCTGATACCGGGGCCGGGCTGCCCGGTTTGCATCTGCCCTGAGGAGGATATTTATCAGGCCATGCAATTGGCATTGAAAGAGAAGGTCATTGTGGTCAGTTTCGGCGACATGCTGCGAGTGCCAGTCAACGTACCCAAGAATGAAATCCGTTCGTTGGAACAGGCCAAGGCTGCCGGTGCGGATGTCCGGCCCATCGCCTCGCCCAGGGATGCCGTGCGCATTGCCAACGAAAACCCGGCAACGCCTGTCGTGTTCCATGCGGTGGGTTTCGAGACGACCTTGGCGCCGATTGCCGCGATGATCGAAGAAGGGCTCCCTGAAAATCTGTTCCTGCTGCTGAGTGGCCGGCTGACTTGGCCGGCCGTCGCCGCGTTGCTGGATTCGGAGGAACCGGGCTTTGACGCGCTGATCGCCCCCGGCCATGTTTCCACAGTGATGGGGCCTGAAGAATGGGATTTCGTCGTGAAGGATCACCACATCCCCACTGCCATCGCCGGTTTCATGCCGGACAGCCTTCTCGAAGCGGTCTATTCGGTGTTGCAACAAAAATTCAAGCAAACCCCAAAACTGGAGAACTGCTACACATTGGCGGTCAAGCCGGGCGGCAACCCCACCGCTAGAAAATGCCTTGCGGACTGTTTCGATGTAGTCACGGCCAATTGGCGGGGCATAGGACCGATTCCTGCCTCAGGATACGAATTAAAGTCCAAATACGATGCCCACAATGCCCGCTTGCAATTTCCCAGCTATAACGATCAAGCACGGAAACATGCGGGCGAAATGCCCCCAGGCTGCGATTGCGCCCGCGTGGTGTTGGGCAAGATCAACCCGTCGGAATGCCGCATTTACGGCTCGGCCTGCACCCCGCGCAACCCGGTCGGCCCGTGCATGGTGTCCGACGAGGGCGCTTGCAGGATTTGGTGGGCGGCGGGGGTGAGGAAAGAAACGGCGTCAATGGACACTTGAGAAACCTTGTTGCATCAGATTTAATACGCGCTTGTTTAAGCAATCCTAACAGCAAGGTCAACACGATGAAAACTCCAAAAATCCTTTTATCTTCCGCCCTTTTCAGCCTGTGCCTCTATTTGGGCGTGGCTACCGCCGCGACCCATCCGGTGCAGTTTGCCAAAGGTTCTACTTCTAGCACGGTAAAGGGCGTGATCAAAGGCTCGGCCACGGAGGATTATGTTTTGGGTGCAGCCAGCGGGCAGACCATGAACGTCAAGCTATCGGCAAAAAGCACTTTGATTTATTTCAACGTGCTAAAGCCGGGTTCGGACGAGGCTATTTTCGTTGGTTCTTCGGAAGGGAAAAATAGCTGGTCCGGTTCGCTGCCCAGTGATGGCGATTACACCGTGCGCGTTTACACCATGGGCAAGGGCAAGGATGCCGGTCATGTCACACCGTTCAGCTTGAGCGTTTCCATCAAATAGGCGTGTAGCCAATTTGTTCTGGTTTCCACGCTCCAGCCCCCTTCGGCTACGCTCAGGACATGCGTGGGAACCGCTTTCGCCCCGCTCCAGCGGGTTGCGCACAGAATATCTGCCGTTTGCATTCCCACGCAGGAGCGTCACTGCCATTAAGTTAAGAAAAATCTCGTCGTTCCGGCAGGGATTGCCGGAACCCAGTTGCCATGGAGGGCAGACTAGATTCACCTCCCTGTGTTCTGGATACCGGCAATCCCTGCCGGTATGACGGCCTAACTTAATGGCAGTGA
>CAIODU010000317.1 GCA_903857165.1 uncultured Methylococcaceae bacterium
CACCGCATTGTTTCTCAAGAACCCGACCTGTGTGCGTCCCGAGCGGGAAACACCCCGCCTCGGCAAATCCCTTTCGCACCGCCTCAACTATCAGCAACGGCGCAAAAAAGCGTGCTTTTAGGCTTAAGTTAATGGCTTTGAAGCAGGAGCTTGGGAACCAGCACAAAAATGGGCTATTTATCGCGGGCATGGCCCGCTCCTACATGTTGCGTATATTCATTTTTAAGTAACTATTTGATATTAAAAACGCTGTAAGTGTTGTCCAGTTTTCGTTTATCGGAGTCCAATTGGTTGATTTTTGCATTTTCTCTAACGTTTTCTAATTCACCCAAGTAAAGTAGGCCGGAAACGCCCGCCAGTGGATACTCTCGACTTCGCTTTGGGTAAACTTATTTTAAGTTCCTGCTTTTTCGACATGGCCCGGTACAATACGACTCGCAACTTCTAAGATGCTGTCAATGTGCGGGAGCAGATCGGCGATTCGGTTAGAACGAGCGCATACCACTACAACCCCGAAAGACAAAACTTTGATGTTTTGCTGAAACTCCAAATTGCGGTCAAGCGTGACAAAAACATCGCATACGCTTTTTGCGCGACGGAGTAATTCTCCGTTTTTGATGCCTGACCATCCAAGGCTATGAACAGTGAGAATTTCATGCCCACCGAGTAGTTTGGCAAAATCAACCGGAAAGTTTTCGTCAAGCAGGATACGCATCTTCTGTGACCGCTTCATAAGCCGCATCCAGTACGGCTATGGCTTGCTCACGTTTTACGGAAGGAAATTGACGCAAAAATTCTTCCAGAGTGTCGCCGCCTTCCAAGTAGTCGAACAAAGAACGGACCGGAATTCGTGTGCCTACAAAAACAGGCATGCCACTGAGTATCTCTGGATGGCGATGGGTAATGCCATTAAGTGTATTCATGTGAGTTCTCAAAATACGCCAATGTGGTTATGAAAAAACAGTGCCGTGAGATGTGCCAACAGGGGAGGCGCATCAATCGACCCCCGAACTTACCATACTACAGCGTTTTCATCTTTAGAAAGCAACCATTAGATGTTGAAAACGCTGTAATCATTCTTCAACGAAACGTAATGCTTGGCGGAATAGCGAAAGAATACTTTCTCCTCGGTGGTCAACGGCCTGGCCTTTCTGGCGGGCGAGCCAATGTAAAGAAACCCCGACTCTAAAGTCCTGCCGGGAGGGACCAAGCTTCCGGCCCCTAGGATGACTTCATCCTGAATGACCGCGCCATCCATGACCACCGCGCCAATGCCAATCAAACAGTGGTTGCCTATCCGGCAACCGTGCAGCACTACCCGGTGGCCGATAGTCACATCGTCGCCCACCAACAAGGGATAGCCGCCGGGCGAATGCTCGCCACCGTGGGTGACATGCAACACGGAACCATCTTGGATATTGGTCCTGGCACCAATCTCGATACGGTTGACATCGCCGCGCAAAACGGTCGCAGGCCAGATGGAGACATCATCGCCGAGGGCGACATCGCCGATGACCGTCGCCGTTTCATCAATGAACACGCCCTTGCCGATGATGGGTAGTTTGTCTTTGTATGCTTTGATAGGCACTTTGTCAGCACTCTTCTGGTTTATCGAAATCGCCTCAGGCCTATAATGTCGCAGGGGCCAACGCCACGCCGGAAGCACTTGCAGTTGACCTGCTTGATGATGCCTGGCCCTATCGCTCCCAATCAAACCGGGGCAGCGAGTTGAAACCCGCCCGTATGCTCTCGGACCAGTGCTTCTGAATCCCGGAATATAATTGCGAGGAGCTGTTCAGATTGAGGTGATGCCCTATCTTGAAGGTGTCCGCCCGATAAATGCCCACTTCAACCGGCGGGCCGACCGATATGTTGCTACGCATGGTCGAATCCAACGACACCAAAGCGCAACGCGCTGCATCCTCCAGGGAGGTTTTCGCTTCCGCCATCCGATCCAAAATAGGCTTGCCGTATTTGGTTTCGCCAATCTGCAAATAGGGGGTGCTGGGTGAAGCGTTGATGTAGTTTCCCTGCGGATAGATCAAATAGATTTCATGCGACTGGCCCGCAATCTGCCCGCCGAGGATGAAAGTCGCTTCTGCGCTGAACCCACTGCGCTGCATTGCCGGCGAGTGCTGTTCTTGCACCTTGACGCTGATGCCCCCCACATAAGTCGCCGCATCAAACAGATAGGCGGCCATGTTGAGGCAGCACGTCGAACTTGGATTTTCCAAGTCGCGGCGGATCAAATTCACCACTGCCTGGGTTGTCGCCAAGCTCCCCGCCGCTAACAGAACCATGAATCGGTCATCTTGCAACTCAAATTGGTGCATCTTGCTGAACACGCTGGCGTAGTCCACGCCCGCGTGAGTGCGTGAATCGGATGCGAATACCAAGCCGTCATCGACTTTAATTGCCAAACAGTATGTCATGTTGCCCCTATTGGTCTCCACACGGGAGTAGAATGAAGTTTGTTGACTGATGTTACGCAGCATTGGTTTCGGACGGTTTGTAGGGCGGCCATCAGGCCGCCAAACCAATCCGCTGGGCCATCGCCTGACGAAGCTGCCTGAAAGCCACCCTGCAAATACGCTTGCTGCGTAACATCGGTTGCTCATCTTGCACCAAGCTTCGGAATTTCTCAAGCTCGGAATTCGCACCAGAACGGATATGCATCTGCACCATAAACAGTCCTTTCGGCCATGCAGCGGGTGTCAACGATTGCCTTATTTCGTCTCAAGCGTCCGTTTCAGGGCAGAACATAGGCTCTGGCCTGTCTCTTGCTTTGTCTGAGACAAGAATTAGATTAACCACCATTAGCTTGCGCCATTAGCTGACATTTGGATAGATGCATATGACCATCACCTGGAAAAATTATCCCGTAGACGGGTATTTCGACGAACTGATTTCCTTCGAGGGTACACCTAGAAGCGGGGCCGGGCTATTGCTGAAGCATCTTGATGGCATGACCAAAGCCGAATTGCAGGAGCGCAAAACAGCGGCGGACGCGGCCATCCTCGGCATGGGCATCACTTTCACGGTCTATTCGGAGAATGAAGGTTCCATTGATCGCGCTTGGCCGTTCGACATCATCCCCCGCATCATCACCTTACGCGAATGGCGGAGGATCGAGCAAGGGCTCAAGCAACGGGTGAAGGCGCTCAATTTGTTTATCGACGATATTTACCATGATCAAAAAATTGTAAAGGACGGTGTGTTTCCTGGTGAACTGCTGGCCGATTCAAAAAATTTCCGCCCCGAATGCGTGGGCATCGACCCGCCCCAAGGGGTGTGGGCGCATGTGTGCGGTTCGGACTTGGTTCGCGACCATGACGGGACGGTGTTTGTATTGGAGGACAACCTACGGGTTCCCTCAGGCGTGTCCTACATGCTGGAAAACCGTTTGGTCTTGAAGCGGGTGTTGCCCGAACTGTTCGAGGATTACACCATCGTGCCGGTGGACGACTATCCGTCCCAACTCTACCAATGCCTGGCCTCCCTCGCCCCCGACAAAAAATGGCCCAATGTCGTGGTTCTGACCCCTGGCATTTACAACTCGGCCTACTTCGAGCATTGTTATCTTGCCCAGCAAATGGGCGTGGAACTGGTCGAGGGGAAGGATTTGGTGGTCGACAAAGACGACTGTGTGTACATGCGCACCATCGAAGGGCTGACCCGAGTCGATGTGATTTACCGGCGCATCGACGACCTGTTCTTGGACCCGGAAGCTTTCTTGCCTGATTCCTCGCTGGGCGTTCCAGGGCTTTTGCGTGCATGGAAAAAGGGCAATGTGGCCTTGGCCAACGCGCCGGGGGCGGGGGTGGCCGACGACAAGGTGGTCTATACCTATGTGCCGGAGATCATCCGCTATTATCTGGGCGAGGATGCCATCCTGCCCAACGTACCCTCCTACCGTTGCTTCAATCCCGAGGAGTGCGAGTATGTGCTGGCCAATTTGGATAAGTTAGTGGTCAAGCCGGCCAATGAATCGGGCGGTTACGGCATGTTGATAGGGCCCAAGGCCAGCCAGGAAGAACTGGATGAATTTGCACAACTGATCCGTAACGACCCGAGGAATTATATGGCCCAACCGCTATTGCTTCTGTCAACCGCCCCCACGCTAGTCGGCGACAAGGTGGAACCGCGCCATCTGGATTTGCGCCCCTTCATTCTCTCTGGGCAGCACACTTATGTGACCAACGGCGGTTTGACGCGGGTTGCACTGAAAAAGGGTTCCACCGTGGTCAATTCATCCCAAGGTGGCGGCAGCAAAGATACTTGGATCGTTGATTGGGAGGGTGCGTGACATGGCCATGTTATCCCGCGTCGCCGAACATCTGTATTGGCTGGCCCGCTATCTGGAGCGTGCCGAGAACACCGCCCGGCTGGTCAATGTCAATGGCAGCCTAATCCTTGATTTGCCTAAACATGCAAGACCTGGCTGGGCCTCCCTAATCTCCATCACCGGGGCCGACGACACCTTTTATCGGCTCTACCCTGGCGGCGCGGCCGAAGGCCATGTGGTCAAGTTCATGCTGGCGGATGACGAAAATCCGGGGTCCATCCTGTCTTCCATCAAGAGTGCGCGTGAAAATGCCCGCACTATCCGCGACATCATTCCCCGCGAGGCGTGGGAGCAGATCAACGAACTGCACCTGAAGGCAAGGGAAAACCTGGCGAGCGGCCTATCGCCAAAGTGGCGTCATGCGTTTTTGAGTGAAGTGATTCTTAGCGTCCAGATGATTTCAGGAATTTTAAACGGAGGCATGAGCCATGATGCCGGTTATGAATTCATGAGCATAGGCTGCAACCTTGAACGCGCCGACATGACCACCCGCATTATCGACGTGCGCTCATTGAACCTTAGCCAGAAGGACAAAGCCGAGGCATTGAAGCCGTTCGAGAATATCCTGTGGATGAGCGTGTTGAAATCCCTGACGGCTTGGCAGATGTATCGCCGTCACATGCAGGCTTCGGTGAGCAGGGATGCGGTGTTGAAATTTCTATTTCAAGACAAACAGTTCCCACGCGCCTTCCGTTTCTGCTTGGATAAAGTGGAAAATTGCCTGGAACGGTTGCCGCGCAGCGGAGATGTGCTTTTGGCCCTGTCTCCCTTGAAAGATCAAATCGAGGCTGCCAATCCGGAAAGCTTGGGCCAAAACGAGCTGATGGAATACATCGACGAGTTGCAGATAGAACTCGGCGACATTCATGTCGCCATCGGCAAGACCTACTTCGGTGACGTGGAAGAGCAGAGCCAGTCCCAGTCCCAGTAGTATCAACAGGGAATCCTAGCTTATCTGACGCACTGTTTCATGATTGTATCTATAATGAACGCGAATCAGATGAGATTAAGATGATGTAAGCCACCATGGGGAGCGCCCTGAAAGAGATTGAACTGGTTCCCAAGCTCCAGCTTTCGTCAGGGCTGGAAGCCTGAGCTTCCAAGGCCGCGTTCCCAAGCTGGAGATCCCATCGTTATACACAAGTCGTTGCGGGAGCCTAAGGAACCCCGAAGGGGTTCAAGCCATTAGCCGGGGGTTGAGCGAAGCGACACCCCCGGAAGGCAAGCCGAATAAAATATCGACCCCGAAGGGGTCGTAGTCTTTCCTATGCGGCCTAGAATACCACCAGCCAGAACCTAGCATTTGCAGCATTTTCGGAAAATATCCTAGGTTCATGGGCTGATTTCTGCGACCCCTCCGGGGTCGA
>CAIODU010000318.1 GCA_903857165.1 uncultured Methylococcaceae bacterium
ATAAAACATCGACCCCGGAGGGGTCGCAGTCTTTTCGGCGCGGCCTTAGGATACCACCAGTCTGAACCTAGCATTTGTAGCGTTTTTGGAAGAGCACCTAGGTTCATGGGCCGATTGCTGCGACCCCTCCGGGGTCGTGGGCCTTTTTTCCGCATTATCCGGGGGTGTCGCTTCGCTCAACCCTTAGGCTTTTGGCTGGCAACCCTACGGTTGCAATATATTGGCATGCGTACACTTGTGTATAACGATGAGAGCTGGAGCTTGGGAACGAGCAAATCGGCAAAAAGAAACGCCCCTCGCGGGGCGTTTCTGGGTGCATTAAGCCATTACAGTGGCAAGTGCTTAACTGCAAGTCTTGGGTAGATATTTGATGGCCATCGAGCCGCCGCTAGTGCAGTTCCAATGGATCGTGCCACCCGAAGCGGTTGACGGGGTAATCGTGAAGGTCTTGCTTTTTAACGGTTCGGCGACGCTCGTTGCCTTAAAGGCAATTACCATCGCGCCTGTACCTGCGGTGATGGTTATGGAAGCCACATACTTACCGGTCAAGGAAGCTGCTGCAGGGACGGTCGAACCCGCCGTCTGGTTGCCAGGCCATGTTCCTAGGTTGTTCAAACCTTCAGTCATCACGGTTTTCAGGCCATCGGCCAATACAAAGCCTTCGGAAACTTGCGACCGGGCCGTGTAGTCTTGGTAAGCGGGGATGGCCACTGCGGCCAAAATGCCGATGATCGCGATGACGATCATCAGTTCGATTAATGTAAAGCCTTGTTGTAACTTGGTGTTCATTTTAAGCACTCCCGTGTAGGATATTGATTATCCGAACACTCTCTGTTTGATGAGTTAACGCCTTAAGCGGTTTCGGATAACGTAAAAAAAGCAACTTGATTGAGCGCAGGACTTTAAGGAACGAAACCCGGTCAACTGGGTCACATCCTTTTGGCTAACTGCGCATTTAACTATATAGCACTAATCGAGCCTTTAGTAAAGTGGAAAACACTTAAATTCCTAGTAAAGTTGCGCACCGTAGGCATCTCGCCTCGCGGCGATGGGCAGTCCAGTCGGCCCGAGGCGGGGTCCCCTACGCGCTAACTTAGGGTGTCCGGATGGCTTCAAAAAGGAGGAATCACGCAACGACGCATCGTTATGCACAAAAACTTGGAGGCCCGTCATTCCGGCATGGATGCCGGAATGACAGGTTTTTTTGGGTTCAAATTGAAAATGGAAGGATTTGACTATGACGCCCCTACTTCCCTGTGCGTCTCCAGCCATTCACGCAGCGCGGCGTTCATGCGCGTCTGCCAACCCGGCCCTTCTGCCTGAAAAGCCGCCAGTACATCCCTGTCGAAGCGGATGGCGACCTGTTCCTTATTGACGTTCCCCGCCGGTCGCCCGGCTCGGCGCGTGGCAATGGCTTCGTGCATGAGGGCCGTGGCATCCGGCGAATCCTCGTCGTCTGCGGGTTCGATCCCTTCGCGGGCTTCGCGGCGGACACGCTCCCAGTCGGTTTGCGAGGGCAGCGCCTTGAGTTCTTCAAGGCTGTGCGTCTTCGGAGTCAAGCCAGGCATGGTAAACCTCTCGTTCATTGCGGCTGGCACGCCGCAGGCTGATGAATTGAATGGTGTCTTTGTCCGGCGCATAAACCAAGGACAACACTGACAAAACGTCATAAACATAGGCGAAGACCTGTTTGCGCGGCTCTTGGTCACGGGTCGAATCGACTTCCATGCGGTAACGGCTTTCCAGCACTTTCCACCCGTCGCGCAAATCCAACCCGTGCTTGCGGAGGTTCTTGCGGCGCTTGGTTTCGTTCCAGCCATAGCGCGTGTTCATGGAAATTAATGTAGATGCATTAATATAGGCTGTCAATGAATTCTTGCAGCCCTATTGCGAGCATGATTTGGATGAACTGACAAATGTTGATGGTGGGTTGCACACCCATGGCAGCATTATTGTCACCACAGCACGACACTCAAAACATTCGGACAGCCAAGGCTAACGGGTAAGCCACGACAGTAGGCGATTTTTCAGCAACGCCTACCGTCGTTTAACAGCGACAGTGACTGATTATTCACCTTTCCTCAATCGGCGTATACGTGTGGACGGTTTCCCCGGTGTAGACTTGACGGGGCCGGGCAATCTTCATGCCTGGGTCTTCGATCATTTCCTTCCAGTGGGCGATCCAGCCGGGCAAGCGGCCTAGGGCGAACATGACGGTGAACATGTTGGTCGGTATTTTCAGCGCACGGTAGATGATGCCCGAATAAAAGTCCACATTGGGATAAAGTTTCTTGTCGATGAAATAGGCATCGGTGAGGGCGGCATCCTCCAGTGCCTTGGCAATGTCCAGAATGGGGTCATGCACACCCAAGTGATTCAGGACCTTGTCGCAGTATGACTTCAATAATTGGGCGCGCGGGTCGTAATTTCGATACACACGGTGGCCGAAGCCCATCAGGCGGAAGGGGTTGCTTTTATCCTTGGCCATTTCGATGTACTTCTTGTGATTGCCGCCATCGGCCTGGATGGCTTCCAGCATCTCGATCACCGCTTGGTTGGCCCCGCCGTGCAACGGCCCCCACAGGGCGCAGATGCCGGCGGACAGGGACGCGAACAGATTGGCCTTGGACGACCCCACCATCCGCACCGTGGACGTGGAGCAGTTCTGTTCGTGGTCGGCATGCACGATAAACAATACGTCCAGCGTTTTGCGGATCAATTCGTCTGGAAAGTATTCGTCCATCGGCGTGGTGAACATCATGTGCAGGAAGTTGGACAAGTAGTCCAATTCAGGCTTGGTGTAGACGAAAGCCTCGCCCACCGAGCGCTTGTAAGCGAAAGAGGCTAGGACACGCAACTTGGACAGGAGGCGGGTGATGGTCTCGTCACGATCCTCGGGGGTTTGGTCGGGTTCCAACAATTTCGGGTGGTAGACCGAGAGCGAACAGACCATGGCCGACAATATCGCCATCGGGTGGGCATGGCCGGGATATGAAGTGAAGAAACTCTTCATGTCCTCGTGGATCAAGGAGTGGTGATGCACCCTCTCCTTGAAGCGGGCGAATTCATCGGCATTGGGAAGATGGCCGTAAATTAGCAGGTAGGAGACTTCCGTGAAGGTGGATTTTTCACACAATTCGGCGATATCGATGCCACGGTAGCGCAAAATTCCTTTGTCGCCATCAATGAATGTGATGGCGGACAGGCAGGCCCCGGTGTTGCCATATCCAGAATCAAGGGTGATGTAACCGGTCTGATCGCGCAGACGGGTGATGTCCAAGGCTTTTTCGCCTTCGGCCCCGACAATGATCGGTATTTCGAATGTGTTGCCGTCGAGTTGCAGCGTGGCGGTTTTAGACATGGTAAAGCTCCGCTTGGGTCAGGTTCGTCAGAAAAATGGGTTGTTCGCTGGAATTGCACCTTGGCGTAAAATCGGCCATAACGGCATTTCCGGTAGCGTGAACGAACATGTTCAGTGAAAGATACGGGAATCGGGCGTAAGAATCCAGAAATGGCAGCCTCCTGCCACGGTTTTGCCGGTAAATTAGTTATTGCTTTTTAGGACGCAAACGAGAACAGAACGGATTTTTGTAATATCATGGGATCGTCAACACCCCTTTTTAGGCTTACATAGGATCGAACATGCCGCGCTTCTTCGCATTCATTCTGCTGATTTTGGCAACCCCCCTATGGGCGGCGGGCGAAGAACCCGCCCCTGTCCTGATCCCCATCCCGGAGCAACCCGACATTCCCCCGCCGGTGGAGAGTGGGCAGCCAATGGCACCGGATGTCACCATTATCCGCAGGGACAAGGACACCATTGAGGAGTACCGCGTCCACAACCGGCTTTACATGGTCAAGATCACGCCCGTCATCGGCCCCGCTTATTATCTGCTGGACACCGACGGCGATGGCGAAATGGATGTGCGCAAAAACGGCATTCAAACGGGCGACAATACGATGAAAATCCCCCAGTGGGTCTTGTTGAGTTGGTGAATAGGTTTCGCCCCGCTATCTGCTATGATCCCGAATCGCGAAAGCGGCTCAGTTATGATCTGTCCGTAGAATTCCAACGATAAAGCGCCTAAGGATTTCTCCACTTGAAGAATACCCGCATCGAGTCACGCCTAAACTTACTGGTCGCAGCCGGTCGGCAGAATCTCCTGAAAGGTGGGCTGAAGGGCCTTGAAAAAGAAAGCCTTAGGGTTACGCCGTCGGGTAGGATAGCGCAAACCCCCCACCCCGAAGGCTTAGGGTCGGCACTCAAGCACCCCTATATCACGACCGATTATTCGGAGGCGTTGATCGAACTGATTACTCCGCCTTTTGCGGACTCGTCGGACACCTTGGACTTTCTCGATTCCATCCATCGTTTTGTGTTCCAACATATCGACACTGAAGCGTTATGGGCGGCCTCAATGCCCTGTGAAATTGAGGGCGAAGAGAGCATCCCCATCGCCTACTTCGGTGAATCCAACAGTGGCCGGATGAAGCATGTCTACCGGCGCGGCTTGGCATGGCGCTACGGGCGGCCCATGCAGTCAATCGCCGGCATACACTTCAACTATTCTGTCAACGAAACTTTCTGGCCGGTCCTGCAAGACTTGCTAGGCGACCATTCATCCATCGGCAGTTTCATCGCCGGCCAATATTTCGGATTGATCCGCAATGTGCAGCGCAATGGCTGGCTGGTGCTTTATTTGTTTGGCTCGTCGCCGGCGTTTTGCAAGTCATTCTTGACCGGACGCGAAGGCCTGGCGTCTAAATTCGCCGAATTTGACGAAGCGACACTGTTCAAGCCCTACGCAACCTCATTGCGGATGAGTGATATCGGTTACCGCAACGACAGCCAGTCCGGCTTGGACATCTCTTTGAACGGCCTTGATGAATATGTATCCAGCTTGGTCAAGGCCATCAACACCCCCTATCCCGATTATCAAGGGATCGGCGTCAAGGTTGACGGGGAATATCGCCAACTGACTGCCAATATCTTGCAGATTTCCAACGAGTACTACAGCCCGATCCGCCCCAAGCAGATTGCAAGGTCGTGCGAGAATCCCACTATAGCGCTGAAAAGGCGTGGCATCCGCTACATTGAACTGCGTTCAATGGATTTGGGCATCGCCCATCCGCTAGGTCTAAGCTTGCGCGAAATGCATTTGCTTGAGCTATTTCTGCTGTGCTGCCTGTTGCGGGAAAGCCCCCTCATGGGTGTCGGGGAAAAGGCGGAAATTAGCAGTAACGCGCTGGATGTCGCCTGCCGGGGCCGCACGCCAGGCTTGATATTGCGTAGGGGCGGGAAATCCGTGGAACTTAGGGAGTGGGCGGCGGAGTTGGCCGGGGACATGCGTGCAGTGGCCGAAATTCTCGATGGGGGCGAGTCGGATACGGTTTATCAAGACAGCCTCGCCGCCGTGATGGACGCCATTCAATATCCGGAAAACACACCTTCGGCCAGGGTGCTGGCAGAGATGCGGGAACACAAAGAGTCTTTTCAGGCTTACACCCTGAGAATTTCGCAACAACATGCGGAACAATTCCGCACTCGCCGGTTGGAGTGCGAAAAAGCCGTTGAATACAGCCTTGAAGCCGGGAAATCGCTGGCCGGGCAGAGGCAGGCCGAGGAAAGCGATGGGTTGAGCTTCGAGGATTTCCTAGGGCAATACTTCTCACAAGTTGAGTAGGCGACGGGATGAAAAAAACTAATGGTGGGCTAGTTAGGCGCATAGACTCCGACGATTGATCTTTGACTTCATTGTTTCCATTGGCCGTGACCCACCCTGCGATTTACGGCAATAATCGTCAAAATTACGCAAGTTGTAGACAAGTCCCATCAATTTCGTCAAAATAGGCCCAATTTTCTAAAGCCCTTGCGGAAGCTGTGAATTCGTCGATAAGCAACAATGCCAAACATTTTAGTTCTCAACGGCCCTAACCTCAATTTATTGGGTGTTCGGGAACCCACGCTATACGGTAGCCACACCCTGCTGGATATTGAAGCGACCTTGGCCACCCGCGCAAGCGAAAGGGGCTACGCCATTGCTTTTTTGCAAAGCAATGCGGAACATGCGCTCATTGACCGGATACATCTCGGGTATGCGGAAGGCGTTGATTTCATCCTCATCAACCCCGGTGCCTTCACTCACACCAGCGTTGCTTTGCGGGATGCCCTGCTTGCCACCAAAATTCCTTTCATTGAAGTGCATTTGTCCAATGTTCACGCTAGGGAGCCGTTCCGCAAACATTCATATCTTTCCGACATCGCCCGCGGTGTCATCAGCGGACTCGGTGCCATAGGCTACGAACTCGCGCTGCAAGCCGCCATCCACGAACTTGAAAATAATAAGGGGTCTCTAAACCATGGACATTAGAAAAATAAAAAAGCTCATCGAATTGATCGAGGAGTCGGATATCGCCGAAATCGAAATCCACGAGGGTGAGGAGTCTGTCCGGCTTAGCCGCTATTCCGCCCCACAGTCTGCGGCGATACACATGCCCGTCACCCAGCCCGGCCAGACGCTGGCCCTTGCCCAATCAGCGGCTGCCCATCATCAGGTACCCGAGGAACACACAGGCCATGTCCTCCGCTCGCCGATGGTCGGCACGTTCTACCGCTCGCCAACGCCGGGCGCAAAGTCCTTTGTCGAACTCGGCTCACAGGTCAAGGTTGGCGATACACTGTGCATCATTGAGGCGATGAAAATCCTTAACCAGATCGAAGCCGACAAGGAGGGTGTGCTCTCCAAAATATTGGTGGAGAACTCCCAGCCGGTGGAGTACAACCAGCCGCTATTTGTGATCGAGTAAGACTCTACGCATTAAGCGCGATTGATTCGGTTGCCCTTAGCCTTCCTGCCCACCCAACCAGGTAATCATCCATGCTCGGTAAAATCGTCATTGCCAACCGGGGCGAAATCGCCCTGCGCATATTGCGCGCCTGCCGTGAACTCGGCATCAAGGCGGTGGCCGTCCATTCGGAAGCCGACCGCGACCTCATGCACGTTCGCCTCGCAGACGAGCACGTCTGCATTGGCCCGGCAGCCTCCAAAGATAGCTACCTCAACGTCCCTGCCATCATTAGCGCGGCGGAGGTCACCGATGCCGTGGCCATCCATCCAGGCTACGGCTTCCTCTCGGAAAACGCCGACTTCGCCGAAAGAGTCAACCAAAGCGGCTTCATTTTCATCGGTCCCAGGCCGGAGACCATCCGCTTGATGGGAGACAAGGTTTCCGCCATAGGAGCTATGAAGAAGGCTGGCATTCCCTGTCTGCCGGGTTCTGACGGCCCGTTGGCGGATGACTACGACGAAAATCTGCGCATCGCCAGGCGCATCGGTTTCCCCATCATCATCAAGGCCGCCGGCGGCGGCGGCGGTCGTGGCATGAGAGTGGTGCATAGCGAAGCCGCTTTGCACAGTTCCATCACCCTGACCAAGGGCGAGGCGGCGGCGGCCTTCGGCAACGACATGATATACATGGAGAAATTCCTAGAGAATCCGCGCCATATTGAATTCCAACTGATGGCCGACTCCTACGGCAATTGTGTCCATTTGGGCGAGCGGGACTGCTCCACCCAGCGCCGCCATCAAAAGGTCATCGAGGAGGCCCCTGCACCCGGCATCTCGGAAGAGAAGCGCCAACGCATGGGGAAACGCTGTGTACAAGCTTGCAAAGAATTGGGTTATTTGGGGGCGGGCACTTTCGAGTTCCTCTATCAGGATGGCGAGTTCTTCTTCATCGAGATGAACACCCGTGTCCAAGTGGAGCACCCGGTCACTGAAATGATTACAGGCTTCGATATCGTCAAGGAGCAATTGCGCATCGCGGCGGGGGAGGCGTTGTCCATCCGTCAAGACAACGTCAAGATTACCGGCCATGCGATTGAATGCCGTATCAATGCCGAAGACCCCACTAACTTCATGCCATCGCCCGGCTTGATTGAGCAGTTCCACATGCCCGGCGGCCCCGGCATTCGGGTGGAAACCCATATTTACAACGGTTATCGGGTTCCGCCTTACTACGACTCGATGATCGGCAAACTCATTGCGCACGGCGACACCCGCGACAGTGCGATTGCCAGGATGCGCACTGCCCTGAACGAAATGGTCATAGGCGGGATCAAATGCAACATCCCGCTGTTGCTGGATATTATCAACGACAAGGCATTCCAGGAAGGCAGCCAGAACATTCACTACCTGGAGAAAAAGCTGGGGGGCAAGCACTGATGTGGCGGCAGTTGTCGGCAGCAACCGGAGAAGCCCAGGCGGAATCCCTTTCCGATCTGTTCTTCGGGTTGGGTGCCCTGTCGGTCACTCTGCAGGACGAAGGCGACCAGCCCCTGTTTGAGCCGAAGCCGGGGGAAACGCCCCTTTGGCGCAATACGCGAGTGATTGCCCTGTTTGAGGAAGATGCCGACTTGTCCCAAGTGCGCTCTGCCCTACTTGACGGCTACGATGACGGGAGTTTGGGCGATTGGCGGGAAGAAGAGATTCAGGACCAGGCTTGGGAACGTGCCTGGCTGGCCCATTTCCGCCCGATGCAATTCGGCAGGCGGCTTTGGGTAGTCCCCACCGGTTTTGAGTTGCCCAAGCAGCAGGATGCCGTGTGTGTCAATCTCGACCCCGGCCTGGCTTTCGGCACCGGCACCCACCCGACTACCGCCCTGTGCCTGGAATGGCTGGACGGCCAGTCGCTGGAGGGGAAGCTTGTCATCGACTACGGTTGCGGTTCCGGTATTTTGGCCGTGGCCGCCTTGCTGTTGGGTGCGGGGCAGGCCATCGCCACCGATATTGACCCGCAGGCACTCACTGCCACCCTAGACAATGCCCGCAAGAACGGTGTCGAAGGGCGGGTGGATTGTTGCTTGCCCCACCGGATGCCCACCGTTCAGACCGATATATTGCTTGCCAACATCCTCGCCAACCCACTCATAGAACTGGCGGGCCAATTGGCAGGCCATGTCCGTCCGGGGGGGTCTGTGGTCCTCTCCGGCATCCTCCAAGGACAGGTCGGCGATGTGATGCGTGCTTACGAGCCCTACATGGTGATGGAAGAGCCGGTTTTTCTGGAAGATTGGACACGCCTTGTCGGCATGCGCCGCAACGGTTAGGATATTTACGATAGAGGTTGCAATGCGAATTTTCTACATCTGCCAGCGTGTTCCCTACCCGCCCGACCGGGGCGACAAGATCACGACTTTCAACGAAATCCGCCACTTGTCAAAAAAACACGAAGTTCATGTATTTTGTTTGGCGGATGGCAAACAGGATTTGGCCAACATGGCCAAGCTCCAAGATTACGCCAAAAGCGTGACCGCCGTGCCGGTGACGGCCTTCGGAAGCAAACTTCGTGCCTTGCTGGCGATATTCCTGGGGGGCCCATTGTCGGTCGCGGCTTTCAACAAAAAGAAACTGCATGATGCGATCAAGCGGCGTTTCGCAGAAACCAAGCCGGATGCCATGATTGTCTACAGTTGCAATGTCGCACAGTACGCGGCGCACTTTGCCGATGTCCCTAGGATTATGCAGTTTGCCGACTTGGACTCGTTAAAGTGGGGGCAGTATGCGGAACGCTCCGGTGTGATTTTGCGCACAATATACCGGCTGGAGCAACGACGGTTGCTGGCTTACGAACGCAATATCGCGCATACTTTTGCCCACTCCCTTGTATGCACCGAAGTGGAAGAGCTTGACTTTAAACGGCTAATACCGGGGTCACCCGTCACTTTGATCGCAAACGGCGTCGATCTCGAATACTTTCACCCGTTAGGCACGGCAAAGCGCCCCGCTTCCATGGTCTTTACCGGTGTCATGGATTATTTGCCGAATGTGGATGCGGTGGAATGGTTTTGCAGGGAGATATTTCCGTTGGTGCAACGGGATATTCCTGATGCGAGCTTTGTCATCTGCGGCAGCCGTCCGTCCCCTGCGGTGATGCGGCTGGCGCAAATCCCCGGCGTGACCGTGACCGGGCGCGTACCCGACACAAGACCCTATATGGATTCGGCCCAAGTGTTCGTCGCCCCTTTGCGAATGGCTCGCGGAATTCAAAACAAAGTGCTGGAAGCGCTCGCCATGGGACTGCCGTGCGTGGCAACGACTGCGGCTTGGCGTGGCACCGTGATTCCCCTTGGCGAAGGCATTGTGGCCACAGACGGGCCGCAGGCATTTGCGCGAAAGGTGATTGAGTTGCTTTGCGACCACAGCCACCGTGAACAGATGGCATCGAAGGCTCGCCATTCAGCCGAGAAGTATTATACTTGGGATGCGCAAATGCAGCGCCTCGACCAAGTTTTCGAAGCAGTGACCAAGCCCTGTGGCAAGTTACCCAATGGGCAGCCCCCTGTTTCAACCTAACCACCAATCTTTGAATTTCTAACGATGCGTATCTGGATTTCCGGCTGTGGCGGCATGATGGGCTCTCACTTGTGCGAGATGCTTCAGGGGCAAGGTCACGAAGTTGTGGCGACCTATTACAAACCCACGGTTGATCTCATAGAACTTGCAGGGCTGCCCCTACAGGAAGTTGACATCCGGGATTGGTGTTCGGTTTACGACTCGCTCAATGCGTTCTTGCCTGAGGCAGTGTTCCACCTCGCCGCGCAGAGTTACCCAACCGTGTCTTGGCAGCGCCCGGTGGAAACACTCGAAACAAACATCATTGGCACCACCAACATATTTGAAGCGATTCGCCGAATCGCTCCGAAAGCCCAAGTGGTCGTCGCGGGTTCTTCGGCGGAATATGGCGCAGTCCATCCCGACAAAATCCCGGTCACTGAAGAGTGCCCGCTGCTGCCCATGCACCCCTATGGCGTGTCCAAAGTCGCGACCGAACTCCTTGCCCGCCAGTATCACGCCAACTATGGCATTTCAGCCATTCCGGTGCGGATATTCAACTGCACCGGGACGCGCAAGGTCGGAGACGCCCCCTCGGATTTTGTGCGTCGCACGGTTTGGCTGGAACGGCATCCCAACGAAAACGGCATACGTGTCGGCAACATGGAAACCCGGCGGACGATTGTCGATGTGCGCGACCTGAATCGCGGCCTCCTGCTGCTGCTTGAACAGGGCGTGGCGGGTGAGGTTTACAATCTGGGCGGGTCGACCGCCTTCACCATGAAGGAAATTCTTGATCGCGTCCTTGCCTGTTCGACACGGCGGGGCATCGTGCCTAGAACCGACCCGAAACTCATTCGCCCCACTGACGAACCCGTGATCTGGGGCGACACCACGAAATTATCGCGGGCAACCGGATGGCAGCCGCGTATTTCCTTGGACGGGACAATCGAAAACATGCTGGAATATTGGCGGGGCAAATCCGATGCCGCGCTCGTCGCCTAGTGGGTTTGGCGGGTGGTTATCGGAGTGTGCGGGTTTACTAACTGATGTTACGCATCGTAGGCCGGAATAAGCCCGTTCACGGGCGTTTCCGGCATAACCTGCACTTCAGCCGCTACTTCTTCCCCGCCGCGCCAAGAAACGGCAGCAAGACACCGAAAAAAAGAACCAAGCCGCAGCCGATAAGGCTTTTGCTGTCCGGCACGCGGGAAAACAGCACCACACCCCAGACCAAGCTGAGCACCGGGCTGAGATAACCGGCCGCGCTGACTAAGGCAGCCGGGGCGATTTGGTAGGATACCGTCAAAAAGAATTGTGCGATGCTGGCGGCAAGAAACGCACTTTCGCCGGAACCGATCATTTGGATGGAAGCGAACGATAACATTAACGCCAAGCTTCCGAACAGGCCTCGCAACCACAGCGACAGGCGTAAATCTCCGAACAGCCCCAAACAATCACCCGCCCACACTGCGGGAACCAGCAGGATGATCAGGTTGATCAGGAGGCGCACGAAGCTGACCACAGTGGAGGGTAATTGTGGGTCGCAAAGGCCAATGGCGTAAACGCAGACATTCATCAGCGAAAACATCAAGCTGGCGACGATCATGCAGACCAAGCCGCGTAATTGCGAGGATCGGGGAAAAAAAGGGGCGGAATTGTTGAGAGTATCGGCTTTCATGCACAGCGCGTTTCCTAAATCAGGCATAGAATATACAAGTTGCGGAAGAATTCCGCACTGCTTTTTTTAACCCACGAGAGTGAACGCCATGGAAACGACCCTTCCGCCCACCGAAACTTTACTGCCGGCGCTGCTTGGCGCATTTTTGCTTACCCTGGCCATGAGTTTCTTGCTGGGCTTAGGGTTGCGCGAATATTACCTGGTTGCCAAGAAAACCTATTATTTCGGATCCACCCGCACCTGCACCTTGATTGGCATCCTAGGCTACATGCTGTATCAACTACAACCGAACGGCATGTTTTATCTGGGAGGGCTGCTGACGTTGACGGTGTTGATGGGCGTTTACTACCACGCCAGGGCAGCCCAGCAGCAACCGGGGATGATCGGCATTTTGATCGCCCTTTTATGCTATCTGATTGGACCCATCGCCCACGGCTTCCCCGGCTGGTTTTTGGTCATGTTCACCATTTCCACGCTGTTCGTGCTAAATGCCAAGGAAAAAATAAATCGGCTCACCGAGAAGTTGAGCAACGAAGAAATCATCAGCCTAGGCAAGTTTTTGGTGCTATCCGGGGTTATCTTACCGTTGACACCGCAGACGCCCATTGCCGATTTCATACCGGTTTCGTTCCACCAAACTTGGCTTGCCGTCGTGGTCATCAGCGGCATTTCCTATTTGGGATACTTGGTGCAGACCTATTTGATGAAAGGCCAAGGGATATTATTGACCGGGGCCATCGGCGGGGTTTATTCCAGCACGGCAACCACGGTGGTGCTGGCGAGGCAATCCAAGGCTTATCACACGCAGTCGGGCGCGCCCGCCGCAGCCATCGTGCTGGCAACCGCCATGATGTATCCACGCCTGTTGGTCGTGGTGGGAATCTTCAAGCTCTCTTTGGCTGTCGCCCTGCTGCCCGCTTTCTTGGGGCTAGCCGCCTTAAGCGGGGGGCTGGCTTTTTGGTTGAATCGAGGGGATGCCTCAACAAGTGACACCGTAGGCATGAACACCAGCCCGACCAACCCCCTGGAACTGACATCGGCTTTGCTGTTCGCCTTCCTCTTCGTGGTGATTTCTGCGGTGACTAAATACAGCATCGGCCTCTACGCTGACCGGGGATTGATTTGGATGTCTTTTTTCGCCGGATTTGCCGACATCGACCCGTTCGTCCTTTCCCTGGTGCAAGGCAAGTTTGTCGCCGGGCAAGGCATCCTTCTCAAAGCCATCGTCACTGCCACGGCAAGCAATAATTTGCTTAAAGCCGTCTATGCATTTGCGTTGGGCAGTCAACGCACAGGAAGGCTGGCTGGCAGCGTACTCGTCGTGTTGTCAAGCTTGACCCTCGCTTATGGGTTTTGGGTAGGGTGAGTCAGGGGCCAAGTGACTAGTCGTTTAGGCCAACGAACCCTTCCAATCCAAAGATGGCAGTGAATGGAACTTGACGTGGAATTGCAAAGTAACGTAATATCACTCCCTTGTTGCCATGAAGTGGCAAACAAAACGGGGCGTAGCGCAGCCTGGTAGCGCACCTGACTGGGGGTCAGGTGGTCGCAGGTTCAAATCCTGTCGTCCCGACCAATTAAAACAAAGGCTTACACTGTTTCTGACAGGTAAGCCTTTTTTCATGGTAGACGTATGGTAGACCTTTGAAAGGTTCCGGTAGGCTTTTCCGGCCTACTTTGGGTTGTTTCTATACCGCAAAAAAAAATCATCAACTGTTCATCTGTTGGGGTTTCAAATTTTCCAACAAGCTTTCTGACTACGGCGGCGAAATTGAGATATTTCATGCAAACTTCAATCAAGTTTTTGGCTTTGTTGGTATTGATGGGGCTTTCCAGTCAAGCCCGTGCAACGCTTTATACAATTGTAGACATTGGCGCACTCGGTGGCGCGGATAGCAGTCTAGGCTTTGGCATCAACGCCAGTGGACAGGTGACGGGCAGATTTCGAAAGCAATCTGCCGGAATAATAGAACACGCTTTCGTAACCGATGCCGCCACTACAGTCATGACTGATATTGGAACACTTGGCGGTAGGTTCAGCACGGGCACGGGAATCAATGCCAGCGGACAGGTGACGGGCTATGCTAGTACCTCTAGCAATATGACTCATGCTTTCGTAACCGATGCCACACACACAGTTATGACGGATTTAGGCGCTCTTGGCGGGTGTAATAGCGGTGGTTCAAGCATCAACGCTATCGGGCAGGTTGCGGGGTCATTCTTTTTTGGATGCGGAAATTATACCCATGCCTTCGTAACCAACACCGCCCATACTGTCATGACGGACTTGGGTACATTGGGCGGAACGGAAAGCCAAGGCATGGGAATCAATGCCAGCGGACAGGTGACGGGCAATTCTCATACACTTGGCAACAAGGACATACATGCCTTCGTTACCGACGCTGCCCATACGGTCATGATTGATCTTGGCACACTTGGTGGGAGCTACGGCAATGGTATCAATGACAGCGGACAGGTGACAGGCACCACTGACGGAAACCATGCTTTTTTGACCAATGCGGCCCACACTGTCCTGACCGACTTGGGCAGTCTCGGCGGTAGCAGCCAAGGCAATGCCGTTAATGCCAAAGGTCAGGTGACGGGCTTTTCATTCCTCGCCGGTGAATCGGTTCGACACGCCTTTGTGACCGATGGGGGCCACATGCTCGATCTTAACGCCCTGCTGGTTTCTAATGACGTGGGTTGGTTACTCCGCGATGGCAACGACATAAACGATGCCGGTCAAATTTCGGGTACTGGCCTCATCAATGGACAGGATCATGCTTTTCTACTGACACCAGTCTCAAGCGTTCCTAGCCCGCCTACGCTATGGCTTTTTGGGGTTGGGATGGCAGCTTGGTTGGGTGTCCAAAAGTGCAACAGGAAGAAGGGAAGCATTGATTCTTGTAGCGATTAAAGAAAAGACAACCTGATTTCTGGCTTCATTCTTTATGTGTTGGGGTTTATCATCATAGCCTTGTGTCGCTGGTGATGGGCCGAAAGCTTCCAGTCCAGCACCATCGCTATCGTAGCCCTTCAAGGCTGCGGCAATCCGAACTTGTTGCGCAACCGCCAAAGCGGGTCGGCTAATTGCTCGGGTGTCGGACTGCCGGTAATGACATAGCGTTCTTCGCTGCCGGGTTCCATCCATCCGCGCTCAATGGCAATGTCGCGCAGACGGTCAATCCCCTCTAGCACCCTTGCAAGCCTTCCGTCGTCATCTTTCACGCCATATCGCTGTTCAAGCCTTTCGATTCTGGTTTCAATGGCCTTCATTTTCCGGCCATCTGTTCCAGTGCATCAATGCGCCGGGTCAGTTCGTCGGATTCCTGAATCTTGGCGACATCGGCAAGGCTGGAAAGCAGTTGCTTGGCATCGTCCGGGGACAATGTACCGGCGCAAACCAAGTCCAGTATGGACTTGGCCTTGTCGGTCAGTGAATCGCCTTGGAGGGGTGTTGCCACTGGCTCTTGAACTGGTTTCAATGTGGGGCAACATCGGGTTAGCAACAGGTTTGCCGCCGCCGTGTCGCCATTCTTGGCGGCATCGAGCAAAGCTCGCAAGATGGCGGGGAGTTCCTCCTTGACCGCCTGTTTCAGCGTGTTGCTCATGGCTTCGCATACACCGCTCGGCGGTCGCCCTTTTGGGTTTCCGCTTTGACCTTTTTGGAATCTGCCCATTGCCCTGATTCGCCCCTGATAAAGTGAGAATTGCGCCTGTTACCCGATTGATGACCGCACCAAACAGCAAAACGCCAATAATGACATTTCCGCCGCCCATTCGTAACCGGCCCATTCCCCGTAAACATCGGCGCTTAGGCTGGATAATGGCACACAGAAACGCCATTCCCTACGGTCGCCACGGTAGCACAGGACGGGGATTTTACCGGCTGTGCGGGCCTGTCTCTCGGCTTGCAGCCACCATAGCTGGATTAGTCCGGGGGTGGTTCCCTTGTACCGCTTGCACTCTAGGGCGAACTTGCCCATGGCCTTTGCTGCGGGGTCGTCGCCCGTGGCCACAAGATCGTAACCTCCCCCTCGGGTTTGCTCTAGGTTCCGGTGGAGGGTTACGCCAAGCTCGGCATGAAGCAACCGGGCAAGCTCCCTCTCGCCCGCCGCGCCCTTGCCCCTGCCGTTGATCGGCTGGCCCTTCATGCCGCCTCCGCAACGTGGAAGGTCAGCCGCCGCCAGACTTCGCGCATCTGTTCCACGTCCTTCTTGCAGTAGGCGGCTATTTCCTCCGCACGTCCGGCTATCCAAGCGTCGTAAACCTTGCTGCCGTCCATGCCATCGGCCTTGGGGCTTTCGATGCCTAGGGCTTTGCATAGCGCGTCCAGCGTAATGTATTCCTTGAAACCCGCCCATTCCTGCATGGTGTCGAACAGATGCCCTCCGTTATGCCTTGCGCCCGGGTCCAGCTTCACCGATGGGCGTATGCCGTGGATGATGCTCCTTTGGCGGATGAATCGCGCATCAAAGTTAATCAGGTTGTGGCCCACGAACTCAACGCCGCCATGTGGCCCGTGGTGGCCTTCCAACGCCATCGCCACGGCAAGCCAGAAGTCGCGTATCAATCCGGCCTCCGGATCGCCCGGTGAACGGTGGAGGGTTTCCACGTCGCCGTTTTCGCCAAAGGCAAAGCCGATGACAACGATCTCGCCGCTTGTGCCGTTCAATGCCGTTTTGCGCCAAGCGGTGTCCGCTGCGGTGCCGGCATTCTCGTCCATCCACTTCTGGATGCTTTCGGCCTTGGTGATATTGCCCGGTGGCTTGGTGGCGACACGGATCGCCGCCAGTGCGCCGGGTGTCTGGTCGGGTATGGTTTCGAGGTCTAGGAATATTTTCATGTCGATGCCTTAAAACTTGATGGAAACATGGGGGATTTTCCCTTTGTGGATGAGGTTGACAATGCGCCTTGCCGCCGCCTGTTCCACGTCGGCATGGGCGACTAGTGCCTCTGCGGCCTCGTTGGCGACTTCGGTCCGGTGCTTTTTGTCGGCTTGCCTTGCGCGTTCATCCCGCTCGGCTTCCGCTTGCGCCTCTTGCTTGGCGCGTTCCTCGCGGGCTATGTGTTCGCGCTCAAGCCTTGCCGCCGTTTCGATGCGCTCCAACTCGGCCTTGTGTTCGCGCTCCCTTCCCTCCATATCTTCCTTGGCCTTGCGCTCGGCGGACTCCAACGCCATTTTTGCCTCCACCTCACGGCGCATTGAATCCTCAACCGCCTTTCTCGCCTTGGCTTCCGCTTCGCGTTTTGCGCGTTCCCCGGCTTCGCGGATCATGCGTTCCTCGCGTTCTTTCACTTCCCGCGCCTGTCTTTCTTCGCGTTCCTTCTGTGCCAGTTCCTCTTTTTCCCGCCTTAAGCGGTCAAGCTCGGCCTGTTGTTCCTCATGCCTGATGCTTGCCTTCAACAGCCTGTCCAGGGTATCCAATGCTGAACCCCTGGCCCGCTGCGCCTCGTCTGTGAACTCCTGATAGCTTTCGTCAACCGTCTGGCCGGTCACTTGTCCGATGGCACCACGGATGGCCTGTGAGTTTTCATACTCAATTGTTTCGGCCTTGTGGAAATAGGCAATCCGGGCTTTGATGGCATTGACTCGCGCCTTCTCGCCTTCCTCATATTCGGTTAACGGCTTTCTCACCTCGTCGCGCCAAGCGTCCAGCGTGTACCTAATGCGCTTGCGCTCGGCATCGACAAGCTTGGGCTGTTCCTTCAACCGGTCCACCAGTTCCTTGCCCACGCCGTCAAGATAGGTTTTTGACCGTGCGACCTTGGCGGCAATGCTGGCTATTGATTCGCGGCCTTTCCGTGTCGAGGTGTCGGGGGTGAATGAGTCAATCTCGCGCCTGATCCCCTGTAGTATCGGATCCAAGCCTTTTACCGTGGTGAACAGGTCGAGGGCGTTTGCCTTTTCGATGACAGCCAATTCGTTTTCCATTGTCTTGCCCTCAAAACAAAACGTCGTCGTCAAACGGCGCATCGTCATAAACCGGTTGCGGTGTTGGTGTTGGCCTTGCCGGTTGGGCTGGCCTTGCCGGTTGTTGGCGGGTCGCTGCGGGTTGCGGGGTTGGTGCGGTCGGCTTCAATGGCCCGCTCTCGCGGTAGGCCGCATATTCCGGCGACTTCATGATTTGCTCTTGCAGTCCCTTGGAAAGCCCGTCAAATACCGATTCGTCAAAGCTATCCAAATCGAACAGTACCGGCGTGTTGACTGCCGGTGGGCAAGTGTATCCACGCGGCAAGCTGGAAATGCTCATCAAGTTTGCATAAACCCTATCCGCCTTTTGGGCATGGCTGATTGTCAGTAAACCGGCTTGGCCTACCAACTTGCGGATGTCAAAGCCGTTGGTCAGTTCCTCACTGGTGAATTTCTTCCCGCGCCACGCTTCAAGCATCGCCCGTAGCGCGGCCTTTTCGGAAAGGCTCAATGTGTACCGCCTCGATACGCTAAACGGTCGCCCGTCGCTCATCCTTGCGTCTGCGTCCAACAATTCCCAAGTGAGCAAAATCTTCCGGTTGCTAGTCGGTCGGCCCTGCCAGTCGCCGTGGACCGTGCCAAGGTCAACCGCCTTGAACAACCGCCCCGGATAAGTGCCTTC
>CAIODU010000319.1 GCA_903857165.1 uncultured Methylococcaceae bacterium
AAAAGAATCGTCCACGAAAGACACGAAAAGCACGAACGAATCTTGCTTTTGTTCGTGCTTTTCGTGTCTTTCGTGGACTCTGTTTTTTTCCTACGGATCAGATTCTTGATGGGATGTTCTTTCTTAGGAATCACCTAACCTGTCCCGCCTTAAGCTGGTAGCCGGAAAATTGGTGAAGCCAGCCAATTTCGTTGCACACGAATGCACATATGAATTAATATTGCGCCTCTGCTGGAACGTTTTTTCATCCTGCCGGTTGTCTATCTACGAAATCCTTGAATGGGTTTTCGATGGTCAGCCCTTCGACACGTTGACCATGTTGCATATCTTCGCTAAAAAGACGGTTGCAACCTGATTCCAAGGCCGCAGCCACAATAAGGGAGTCATAAAAGCTGAAGCCATAACGCGCTTGGATTTCGAGGCCACGACGGTAAAGAGCCTGGCTGGGCATGATTTGCCATAGGGGCATCAAGACTTGTTCTAAAAATTGCCGTGCTTTTTCCACCGTCATAGGCGCAGGCAGCTTGCGGGTGACGACGTTTAGGGTTTCTTGAACGACTTGATGGCTGATGCGGGCGCTACGGGTTTCCAGCGCCGTGCGCACAATTTCTTTGGCTTTGATGCGCTTGCGGTCGTCGGTCTCGTCGAACAGGTAAACGAAGACGTTGGTGTCGATAAATTCACCGCTCATTCATTTCGTCCCGCGTGAATGTGCGGCCACCCGTGCGCACTTCCCCACACAGTTCTTCGATCAATGCCATGGCCACATCGACACGATTTTGTTGCTGTACATAGTCCGCCAGCCAGCGACGGAATTGTTCGTTCAAGGTAGTGTTCTCGGCACGGGCGCGTTCTCGGGCGGCTTCGATCAAATGGTCGTCGGCACTCAGAGTAATGTTTTTCATGATTCAAACCACTGCTTAGTTTGTGTACACGAGAATAGTGTACACGAATAATAAAAATAAGCCTAGATGGGCAAATCACTGTCGCTCCCTAATGATGTGATTATGCCGCCGCCAGCAACTCCCGCACATGCGCCCCGACGCTTTCCCCCAAGGCTTCCAAGTCATAGCCGCCTTCCAATGCCGAAACCAATTTGCCCTCGCAATGGGTTTTGGCGAGGTTCAGCAGCTTGCGGGTAACCCAGGCAAAATCCTCTTCCAGTAAATTCAACGCGCCGAGCGGGTCGTCCTTATGCGCGTCAAAACCGGCAGAAACCAGGATTAATTCTGGTTTGAACCGGTCTATGGCAGGGAAAATTTTTTCTTTCATCGCGGCACGGAATTCGACTCCGCCACTACCCGCTGACAATGGGGCGTTAAAAATATTGCCCACTCCGGTTTCGCTGGCCGATCCGGTTCCAGGATACCAAGGATGTTGGTGCGTGGAGGCATAAAGCACATCCTTATTGTTGGCAAATAGGTGCTGGGTGCCGTTGCCGTGATGCACGTCGAAGTCGATGATGGCAACCCGGTGTATGCCATGACGCCGCCTTGCGTGTCCGGCGGCGATGGCAATATTGTTGAACAGGCAGAAGCCCATGGCATGATCGGCTTCTGCATGATGCCCCGGCGGGCGCACACCACAAAAAGCATTGTCGGCATCGTGCGCAAACACTGCGTCCACAGCGGCACAGACCGCGCCCACGGCACGGAGGGCGGCCTCCCCCGAACCCGGCGACACGGGCGTGTCTGGATCTAGGTAATGGATTCCATAGTCGGGTATGGAAGTAAATACCTTATCCGCGTGGTTCTTGCTGTGGGCCAACAAAATTTGCCCGATTTCTGCGCGGGTTGCCTCTTTTTTGACCAAGCCGGCAAACTCGGCACGATTTAACACCGTGTCGATGGCGCGTAACCGGCGGGCATTTTCGGGGTGTCCCTGACCGGTGTCGTGGGCTTGGAAACTTGGATGGGTGTAGTAGTGAGTGGTCATGGCGTGTTGGTTGCTGTTTTATACGGATTCAGGACGACGGATGCCAAGGCTATTGTGTGCAAGATTGGCAAAAAAAGCTATGACCGTGCAACTGCAAGCCTATTTTGCCTGTGGTACGATGGTTGCGTGAGAAGTCAATGATGTTAATAAATGTGTAGAGGAAACCTCCATGGGTATTATTGTCAGCAGCCTCCGGCTTGCCAATCCCTATTTTCCAGATCAGGAAGAAATAAATGTCGAAGCTTTGGTGGACACAGGGGCGACTCACCTTTGCATACCCGAGCATATCGCCTTGCAATTGAAGCTGACGACCCTCAAAGAACGTGAAGTGGTCACGGCTGACGGTACGCACAGACTGGTTAAGTATGCAGGGCCCATACGAGTTTCCACCCTAGGTAGGGACTGCTTTGTCGGGGCTTTGCTCATGGGCGACCAAGTTTTGCTGGGTGCAATTCCAATGGAAGACATGGACTTGGTCATTTCTCCGCGTGAGCAGCGCATTACGGTCAATCCAGCGGCACCGAACGTTCCGATGGCATTTGCGAAATAGCCCCGAAATTTTTTATCCGCGTTTCAGGCGGGAACGTTGTTTAATTTCACTGTATCCTAAGAGACTTAATATGCTAGAAGAATATCGCAAACACGTCGCCGAACGGGCGGCGGAGGGACTGATTCCCAAACCTTTAAGTGCCGGGCAAACGGCAGCCCTAGTGGATTTGGTGAAAAATCCCCCGGATGGCGAGGAAAACTTCCTGCTGGAATTGTTGACCGACCGGGTTCCTGCGGGAGTCGATGAAGCCGCCTATGTCAAGGCCGCATTCCTCACCGCCATTGCAAAATGCGAAGCGAAATCAAAAATTCTTTCGCAAAATAGGGCGGCCGAACTATTGGGGACTATGTTGGGTGGCTATAACGTCCAACCCTTGATCGCCCTGCTGGATGATGCGAAGCTTGCCCCCAGCGCAGCCCAGGGACTGTCGCACACCTTGCTCATGTTCGACGCTTTCCACGATGCGCAGGAGAAAGCCGAGGCGGGCAATCCCCATGCCCAAGCAGTATTGATGTCATGGGCCGAAGCGGAATGGTTCGCTAGCCGCCCGCCACTTCCAGAAAAGCTCACCGTCACCGTGTTCAAAGTGGTCGGCGAAACCAATACCGACGATCTTTCCCCCGCCCAAGACGCTTGGTCGCGCCCGGACATTCCTTTACATGCCAAATCCATGTTAAAAGTCCCGCGCGAAGGCATCCACAACGCCGAGGCGCAAATTGATGAACTCAAGGTGAAGGGTTTCCCGGTGGCCTACGTGGGCGATGTGGTGGGCACGGGTTCGTCGCGCAAATCCGCCACCAACTCGGTGTTATGGTTCACCGGCGACGACATTCCCCATGTCCCCAATAAACGGGCGGGTGGCATCTGCATCGGCGGTAAAATCGCCCCCATCTTTTTCAATACCATGGAAGACTCCGGTGCATTGCCTATCGAATGCGACGTGACTGTTTTGAACATGGGCGATGTGATCGACATCCACCCATACGAAGGCATCATTCGCAATCATGCAACGGGGGCGGAATTGTGCCGGTTCGAGTTGAAGACCGACATCATCCTCGACGAGGTGCAAGCCGGCGGGCGCATTCCGCTGATTATTGGCCGTGCGCTCACTGACCGTGCCCGCAAAACCTTAGGGTTACCCGCCTCCAGCGTATTCCGCCGCGCCCAGCCGCAGACGGATTCCGGCAAAGGCTACACCTTGGCGCAAAAAATGGTTGGCAAGGCTTGTGGCGTGGAAGGAGTCCGCCCCGGAATCTATTGCGAACCGCACATGACCACGGTCGGCTCGCAAGACACCACCGGGCCGATGACCCGCGACGAGTTGAAAGACTTGGCTTGCCTGGGCTTCTCCGCCGATCTGGTCATGCAGTCCTTCTGCCACACGGCAGCCTACCCGAAACCGGTGGACGTGCAGACCCACCACACCTTGCCCGATTTCATCATGAATCGAGGCGGCGTTTCACTGCGCCCCGGCGATGGCATCATCCATTCTTGGCTGAACCGCATGTTGCTACCCGACGCCGTCGGCACGGGTGGCGATTCGCACACACGCTTCCCGATTGGCATTTCCTTCCCCGCCGGTTCCGGTTTGGTGGCCTTTGCCGCCGCCACGGGCGTGATGCCGCTGGACATGCCGGAATCGGTGTTGGTGCGCTTCAAGGGAACCCTGCAACCGGGCATCACCCTGCGCGATTTGGTTCACGCAATACCTTATGTCGCTTTGCAAAGCGGATTGCTGACCGTCGAAAAGAAGGGCAAGAAAAATGTATTTTCAGGCCGCATCTTGGAAATCGAAGGCTTGCCGGATTTGAAAATCGAACAGGCTTTTGAATTGGCGGACGCATCCGCCGAACGCTCGGCGGCTGCCTGTACCGTGAAGCTAAACCCTGAACCTATTACGGAATATCTTAGGTCCAATATCACCTTGCTACGGTGGATGATTGCGGAAGGTTACGGCGATGTGCGGACCCTGCAAAGACGCATAAACTCCATGGAAGATTGGCTGGCCAACCCGACACTGCTCGAAGCCGACGCGGATGCCGAATATGCCGAGATAGTCGAAATTGACTTGGGCCAGATAACCGAGCCTCTGCTGTGCTGCCCCAACGACCCGGATGATGTAAAGCCGCTGTCAGCAGTGGCGAATACTCGTATTGATGAGGTGTTCCTGGGTTCCTGCATGACCAACATCGGCCATTTCCGTGCTGCCGGACATTTGCTGGAAAAATTCGGCAAGCAAATCCCAAGCCGCCTGTGGATCGCCCCGCCCACCAAAATGGACGAGGCGCAGTTGAAGGAAGAGGGATTTTACAGTGCTTACGACAAGGCCGGGGCGCGAACGGAAATGCCCGGGTGTTCGTTGTGCATGGGCAACCAGGCGCGGGTGGCGGACAATGCCGTGGTCGTGTCCACCTCCACCCGTAACTTCCCCAACCGTTTGGGGAAAGATGCGCAAGTGTTCTTAGCCTCTGCCGAATTGGCTGCGGTATGCTCCATGTTGGGACGGATACCCACAGTTCAAGAGTACATGGGCTATGCGGTTGAAATCGATGCCAAGGCGGAAGACACTTACCGTTATCTGAACTTCGACCAGTTGCCGGAATTCGTCAACAAGGCCGGGGAAGCCAAGACGGAGGAATTTGCCTGATTATTATGGTTAAGATATTTTTAGTCAACTACTTGTGAAGGCATGAACTTAATACTGGGACAAAGAGAGAACCACAATGAAAACAATATCAGAAAGTGCGCTGAAAGATAGGATGTCCGATTACTTCCGTGAGGTTGAGGCGACCGGTGAAGAATTGATGGTCACCAAAGACGGGCAACTGGTGCTTAAGATCATCTCCTACCATCGTTATTTTGGTGAGGTTGAATCCAATCGGGAGAATCATGGCAACAATCCATAGCCCGGACTTTTGTTGTTTCCAGGCCTCTGACTCAAGTAAAAACTCATTCGATTGAAAAAGCTTGCACATAGGGGCGGGTTACAAACCCGTCCAACAACCTACATCAGTTAAGGATTAAATGTAGAAGGCCGGAATAAGCCTGTCCTGAGCGAAGTCGAAGGGGTCGTGCAACCACCGTTTCCGGCATTCGGCCTGTCAGTTTGCCGGAAACGCCCGCGAGCGGGCTTATTCCGGCCTACCGGCGTTGCGTGTCAACAACATTGCCCCAAGGTGTCAAAGCCATTTAGTTTGGTTTGCTTGCAGCGATTCCGGGGGGGAAGTTCTTGAACATTTTCGACACCCCCTCGGCTATTTCCTTTTCATTTTGCTGCGGGTCGTCTGTAATAGTCCCTTCGGCAGTGCCGTGCCAGATGCCCCGCTTGGTTTTAGCGTCCAAAATATCAATCAATAACGTACCCACGGTGAAGTAGGACACCGTGGAGGTGGATACGCCCGCGCCCGCCCAGCCCCCGGCAAACCCAGGCCCATACCATCCACCCGGCCCGACATTATTGTACATAGTGTCGATTTGCTCCCGTTCTTGTGTGGTCACATGCGCGGCGATGGTCGCAGAAGCCTGATCCTCCGGCACTTTCCGCCAGCCCTTGGTGAAGAGTTGCCCATCAATTTCGTCCACAATCCTCTGCCCCATCAAGGGGTTCTTGGTTGTGGGCGTCTTGGACCAATAATAGGTTTTATAATGCGAAAAATCGACTGAGGCATCATAGTCGGTATGCACCTCGACTCCCGAGCAGGCAGCGATGAAAGGCAACACCAGCAACCCTGTAAACATTCTAGCGATCCGCATAAATTACTCCAAAGGTTAAGTGAATTAACGCCACGGCAATGACCGATGTCATCAAGCCGTCCATCCGGTCATTATGGCGCAAGAAGCGGTCATTGCGCCAGTCTGGAAGAACCTGTCCGTCAATTTGCATGATGGCGCGGGGCTTAGGCCGGGGTGGCTGCACACAGGGAAGCCCTGTCCCCAATGAGAATTGCTGCTAACCCGCCCTCCGATGGAGTAGAATGGATGCCATGAAAACACTTGATACCAAACCTTTTTCTGGACTAACGCCCGACTGCGTCATGAACGCCTTGGAAAGCTTGGGGTTTTGCTGTGACGGGCGTTTTTTGGCGCTCAACAGTTACGAGAACCGGGTTTACCAAGTTGGCATTGAAGACGGCCCGCCATTGGTGGCTAAATTCTATCGCCCCCGGCGTTGGAGCGAAGAGGCCATCTTGGAGGAGCATGGCTTTGTGCGCGAGCTGGCCGGGCATGAATTGCCCGTCGTACCTCCCCTGGCCATCCGCGAAGGCCAGACGCTTTATCAGTTTGAATCCTTTTGCTTTGCGGTTTTCCCCAAGCAGGCCGGACGTGCGCCCGAGTTGCACGGGTGTGAAACCTACCAACGCATGGGGCGGTTGATCGGGCGCATCCATGCGGTCGGTGGCTTGCAACCCTACCGCGCACGCCCGGTTCTGGACATCGCCACTTTCGGCGAAGAACCGCTCGATTATTTATTGGCAAACGGTTTCGTCCCGCCGGATTTGACTGAAGCCTATCGCAGTGTCGCCATTCATGCATTGGAACGGGTAAGGCTTTGCTTTGACCGCTCAGGCTCCCCCGGAATGTTGCGCCTGCATGGCGACTGTTACCCTGGCAATATTCTTTGGACCGACGATGGCCCGCATTTTGTCGATTTTGACGATAGCCGCACCGGCCCCGCCATTCAGGATTTGTGGATGCTGCTTTCGGGCGAGCGTGAGGAGAGGGAGCGCCAGTTGTCCGACCTGCTTGCCGGTTACGAGTGTTTCAATGAATTTGACCGGCGCGAGCTGCATCTTATCGAGGCATTGCGGACCCTGCGCCTGATCCATTATTCCGCTTGGCTGGCGAGGCGCTGGGACGACCCTGCCTTTCCTGCGGCTTTCCCTTGGTTTAGTAATGCCCGCTATTGGCAGGATCGGATTCTTGAGTTGCGCGAACAAATCGCCTTGATGGACGAGCCTCCATTGAGTTTGATGCCTTAGACTCGACTTTGGCCTTTTTAAGCCACCGCCGCGAGTTGATCCAGCAAGGCATCCCAGTCACGGCAAGATAATTCCAACCGGTCGCTGCCGGTTTTGGAGTTGACGAAATACTTGCCAGCCCAGATGGCGCGGCGGACGAA
>CAIODU010000320.1 GCA_903857165.1 uncultured Methylococcaceae bacterium
ATCCCATCAAGAATCTGATCCGGAGGCAAAAAACAGAGTCCACGAAAGGCACGAAAAGCACGAACAAAAGCATGTCTTGTTCGTGCCTTTCGTGTTTTTCGTGGACGATGCTTTTGGTGGGTTCATTATTGGAAATCACCTTATATATAATTTAATGACTGATGTTACGCATGGAGCGTCAAAGCTTGCTTTGACCGCCTGTCGCAGACAGGCAGGGGCAAGGCAAGCCTTGCCAGTCAAAGCAAGCTTTGACGCTCCAGCCCCCTAGGCCAGTCAAAGCAAGCTTTGACGCTCCAGCCCTAGGTCAATGCGTAACATAAGCGATAAGTGGATATGGAAAATGCTGTATAATTAAATCATAGCAGGGGATAATTAATGATTTTTGATATTTCACCCGTCGCCTTTACTTTTTCGATAGTGGATAAAACATTATATGTCCGCTGGTATGGGCTGTTTTTTGCGTCCACCTTTGTTTACGGCATCTTAATCTTCCGTTATATGTTCGGCCGGGAGGGACGGCCGAAAGACGATGTCTACGATTTGGTGCTTTATGTCATCGGCGGCACGGTCATCGGCGCCCGTTTGGGCCATGTGCTGTTATACAATCCCCACTATTACTTCACCCATCCGATGAAAATCTTTGCCGTTTGGGAAGGCGGGCTGGCCAGCCATGGCGCGGTTCTTGGGATATTGGCCGGTGTCTGGCTATACTCGCGCCAAGCCCAAGACCAATCGTTCCTCTGGGTTTGCGACCGCATCGGCCTAGCCGTGCCGCTGTCCGGTTGCCTGATCCGCATCGGCAACTTTTTCAACTCGGAAATCCTCGGCACTCCCACCGACCTTCCCTGGGGCGTGGTCTTTGCCCGTGTCGACAGCCTCCCCCGCCACCCCGTGCAACTTTATGAGGCGTTCTGTTACCTGTTGATTTTCCTTATTCAATTCCGCTATTACCTAAAACACGGCAACGCCGGCCCCGAGGGTTATCTATTCGGCAGATTCTTCATCTTCGTATTTGGCACCCGCTTTTTCATGGAGTTTTTCAAGGAGGAACAAACGGCATACGCAACCGGGTTGACGCTCAATCTAGGGCAATGGTTGAGCATTCCGGCGGTGTCACTGGGTTTTTACCTGGTATGGCGTGCCAAGCGTGCAGCAGTGAGGATTAAGCAAGGGCTTGCGGTTCCCCCGATGCCGTAGGTCGGCAATCCTTTGCCGACGTGGGCGCTGCGCCGAATGTGAACAGTTCGGTGTGTAACATCAATTCCTTACTCAAACCGGTTAAATCATAGGATAATACTGCACCATCAGGCATGCCGTAAGACCGGGCCGGTCTTTGCCATTGCACCCAACCCACATCATTAGCAACACACTCAGGTAAGCACCCCATGGAAATCCTCAAGACCCTAGACTTCGCAACCTGGACCCCCGTCCTACAAAACGACGAGGCAGTGGATAGCACCCGCGCCCTTGAATCCGGGCAGGTGGCCTTGCTCCCCCATCTAAGCTTTGAACTCGCCGCAGACGAGCGCCATTTGCTCTCCCCCCAATGGTCTGACGGCAAGGCGAAAAACATCAGTTACGACCCGCAAACCCGCATGGTCAAGCATACCTCGGCAACCGGTGCCGACCATGAGGCCATAGGCCGCATGATGGGGCGGTATGCGGAAAGCGCCCACAAACTGGTCGGAAGCCTGTTTCCTGCTTATGCAAAAGGGATTCGGATAGGCAGGACCAGTTACCGGCCGGTCGAAGCCGGTGGGCGATCCAGTTCGATCAGAAAGGATGACCGGCTGCTGCATGTGGACGCATTCGCGGCAAGCCCGGTGCAGGGCGAGCGTATTTTGCGCATTTTCAGCAACATCAACCCCAATGGCAAACCCCGCGAATGGACCTTAGGCGAGCCGTTTGACGATTTGGCACCGCGCTTTCTGCCTAAGATTCCCAAGCCTTTCCCCGGTTCGTCGTGGTTGCTGAAAACCTTGGGGATAACCAAAGGCAAGCGCACCGATTATGATCATTACATGCTGCAACTGCATGACCAGGAAAAATTGGACAGCCACTATCAACAAACCTGCCCGAAGACGGCGGTCAGCCTGCCGGCCGGTTCGACTTGGATCGTCTATACCGATTTAGTCCCCCATGCGGTCAAATCCGGTCAATACTGCTTGGAGCAGACGTTCTACCTGCCCGTCGCAGCCATGCAGGAACCGGCGCTTTCGCCTCTGCGTAAACTGGAAAAATGGGTGGGAAGAAAGTTGGTGTGACAGCCATTCGCGTAAATGCCAAACCTTCCTGTTGAATCGCACCCACTCGACGAAGCCATCGCCGCGTTGGAGCATCTGCGCGGTCAATGGCCGGCTCACGCCGTCGATGCCGCCATCGCTTCCTTACGCGCTCAAGACGGAGCCATCGCCCAAGGACAGGATGCGCTCGCCGTCGGTGCGGGAGGTGTGGGCATCGGACGCGACATTAACGGCGACATCAATACCGGATCGCAACTAACCGCCGCCGAAGGCGCGCAAATCATCTACGCCGAACAAGGCGCGACGATTGTCATAGGCGACGCGCCGGTCACGATGACAGCGGTAGACAGGCAAAGCGCACTGGGGCGGTATCTGCAACACCTCATCAGCCAGAACCGCTATCTGCAATTGCAAGGCATACGCTCCGGCGGCAAGCTGGTCAACATCGAACTTGACCGCATCTATGTCACCCTGCGAGCCACCCGCTTGCGCGAGCAGCGGGCCGAACTCGGCTGGCTGTCGCAGGAAATGGCCTTGGCCCCCGGCGAACGCCATCGCGGCATTGATCAGTCACCGTCCGGCGACACCACCCATGTCACCGTCAACGAGGCGCTGGCCGACCATCGCCGATTGGTCGTGTTGGGCGACCCCGGCTGCGGCAAGACCACCTTGTTGCGCTACCTGACCTTGCTTTACGCCCGCGACCTCGCCGAGGAAACCGGCATGGTGGGGGAGAAATTGGGCATTGCCGAAACCGGCTGGCTGCCAATCTTCCTGCCGCTGCGCCAGATCGGGCGTTATCTGCAACAGCATTACCCTAACGATGATGGCACCGAGGGCCATGCAATTCTGTTGAAGTTCTTAGC
Organism: uncultured Methylococcaceae bacterium; assembly: GCA_903857165.1. Taxonomy (GTDB): domain Bacteria; phylum Pseudomonadota; class Gammaproteobacteria; order Methylococcales; family Methylococcaceae; genus Methylumidiphilus. Next base: position 3,110 of record CAIODU010000320.1, read on the forward strand.
GCAAATGCTGGAAAACGAGCGCATAGCCATCCCCGCCGATTTCTTCGACGGCTGGCTCTATAAGGGACAGGCCGCCGTGCTGCTGGACGGCTTGGACGAAGTGGCCGACCCGAAGCTGCGCCGCCGGGTATCGCGTCTGGTGGATGCCTTCACCCGCGCCTATCCCAACTGCCGCTATGTGGTGACCAGCCGCATTGTCGGCTACACCGATGCCTCGCAACTGACCGAGGGTTATGTCACGACCACGGTGCGCGACTTCACGCTTGAAGACATTGGCGTTTTCCTGTCGCAATGGCATCGGCTGGTCGCCATCGGACAGATGGGGCCAGGCGTTACCGCCGAAGCCCACGCCGCCGAGCAGACCCGCCAACTGTTGGATGCCATAGCACAGAAGGACCGGGTGCGCGAACTTGCGATCAACCCGCTGATGCTGACCGTGATCGCGCTGGTGCATCGGGATCGGGTGAAACTGCCGGACCGCCGCGCCGATCTCTACCAAGAAGCCGTGGACGTGCTGCTCGGCAAATGGGACGAGGCCAAAGGCACGACCGAGCCATTGATCCTGCACGACAGGCCCTTCGACATCAACGACCGCAAGCTGGTGTTGCAACAGGTCGCGCTGACCATGCACGAACACGCCATCAAGGAAATCGACGCGGAACCGCTGCGCGAGATTTTAGTTCAGCAACTCGGCGATGCCGTGTTCGATCCGCGTGAGGTGGATGCGGCGGTGGAACGGTTTTTAAACGTCATCCAAGAGCGCACCGGGCTGTTGATCGCCCGCGCCGAAGGCACTTACGCCTTTTCGCATTTGACGTTCCAAGAATATCTGGCGGCTTTGGCGGTGGCCGGACGCGATGATTATGTGGAATACACCCTGAAGCGCACCGCCGAAGAATGGTGGCGTGAAGTCATCTTGTTGGAGGCGGGCTATCTCAGTACGCAAAGCAAGGACAAGACCACACGGCTGATTAAAGCCATTGCCGACAACAAAACCGAGCCTGAGCCTTACCACAACCTCGTGCTGGCCGCCGAATGTGTGCGCGATGCCGGGGCCAATCGCATCGTCGGCAATGTGGAAACCGAATTGCGCAACCGGTTGCAGCGGGAGTTGGAAAAGCCAGTCGCTACAGGCGTGTTTGGCACGATGAAAACGGTGTTTACCCGTGGCATAAGCGCAAAGGCCGCGATCAAGCAACGCATCGCCGCCGCCGAAGCCTTGGGCAAGATCGGCGGCAGCCAATATTGGACGCGGCCCCATGGCGAGCCGGACTGGGTGCCGATACCGGCGAGCGAGTTCACCATGGGGGAGGGAAATGAAGCCCATCGCGTTTATCTGCCCGACTACTGCATCGCGCGGGTTCCGGTCACCAACGCCCAATATGAACTGTTCGTGCTGGCAACAGGGCATGAACCGCCTCAACATTGGAATGGCAAACGGGTTCCCAAAGGTAAAGAAATCCATCCGGTGGTTTATGTGTCTTGGCATGACGCGCTGGAATATTGCCGGTGGTTGACCGATGTTCTGAGGAAATCCCCGCCGTCGCCTAAAAATGGCCGTCATTCCGGCATGGACCGCCGGAATCCAGATTGCATGGACGCTTCCAAGGCCCACCCTCCATGGAGCCTAGGTTCCGGCGCTCCCTGCCGGAACGACGAGGAATATTTTGATTCAACAAAATCCCCTCCGCCCCCCCCCATTCGGCAAGTTCAGGACAGGCTTTTGCAAAGGGGGGAGGCGGCAGAATGGCACATCACCCTGCCCAGCGAAGCCGAATGGGAAAAAGCCGCGCGGGGGGCTGACGATGCCCGCATCTACCCTTGGGGCGATGAATTCGATGCAAAACGCTGCAATGTCTCTGGGTCGGGATTTCGCGGCACGACCCCGGTGGGTATCTTCCCCAATGGAGCCAGCCCTTATGGATGCTTGGACATGGCGGGGAATGTGTGGGAATGGACGCGCTGCCTTTATGGCAACTATCCCTATCCGCCGTCAGGGCAAGAGCGTCAACAACGGGAAGACCTAGATGCCAAAGGAGGGAGGGTGTTGCGCGGCGGCGCGTTCCTCAACGCTCGCGAGTACGTCCGCTGCGCCGCCCGTCACGACTTCGATCCCGTCAACCGCTACTTCAGCGCCGGGTTCCGCATTGTGGTGTCCCCATTCTTGTAGTCTCTGTTCTCTGGCTCTTCTCTGATCTCTGGCTTTTTTCTCTGCTCTTCTCTGTTGTTGAGCCGCGTAGCGGCTTTTCGATTTTTTTTTTGGAGCGTCAAAGCTTGCTTTGACCACCTGTCGCAGACAGGCAGCTCGGGGCGGCAACCCTTGCCGCCGAATACCGAACGTTGGCGCAACCCGATGTCGGCATGGGGATGCCGACCTACGAAGTTTGCCGATATTTCAATGCCGCGACGTAGGGCGGCAACCCTTGCCGCCGAATACCGAACGTTGGCGCAACCCGATGTCGGCATGGGGATGCCGACCTACGAAGTTTGCCGATATTTCAATGCCGCGACG
>CAIODU010000321.1 GCA_903857165.1 uncultured Methylococcaceae bacterium
CTAAATCCGGCAGTTGAACATAAAACGTCAAAACAATTATGAACATGCGACTTTTTGTAGGGGCGAATTCATTCGCCTGTAATACATTGATTTGGCGAATGAATTCGCCCCTACAGCTATTCCAACTGCCGAATTCAGGTTAAAACGCTTACCCGCAACCCGGCTAAAGAAACTCAAGCCCATTCAGGATGCCATATGATTGATAATCCTAAACAAGTGAATCGGAACGTCAAAGCTCGCTTTGCCTGTCAAAGCAAGCTTTGACGCTCCCATCCCAGGTCGATGTTTAACATCAGTTACAAGGCTTTCGTCACCATGACCACGCCCGGTTCGTCGGCTTTCATTTGCTGGCTGAAACCCAATTTGTGCATCAGATGGAGCATTTTGACGTTGCTGGCCAGCACCTCGCCTTCCAAGGCTTGGAAGTTTTTTTCCTGGGCGGCTTCGATGATGCAACACATCAAGCGTGTGCCTAGCCCTTGGTTCTGCCATTCGTCGGCGACAACCAAAGCAATTTCGCCGCTTTCACCGTCGGGGTTGGTGAAATAGCGCGCCACCCCCACCTCGATCTCTTCGTCGCCCTGCCTGAGTGTGGCGATGAAGGCCAATTCCCGCGAGTAGTCGAGTTGGGTGAAACGCACCAGCATTTCCCGGCTGAGTTCATGGATCGACTCCATGAAACGGAAATGCTTCGCCTCTTGCGATAGCATTCGGACGAAAGCCTGTTCCATTTGCGCGTCTTCGGGACGGATGGGGCGGATGGTGGCAAAGGAGCCATCCGGCAATTGGAATTGACTGACCAGATGGCTGGGGTAAGGGTGGATCGCCATGTGGTCGTAAGCCCGGCGGGCAGGCGGACGGTAGTTTACGACAATGCGGGCGTCGAGTGCCCAAGCCCCATTTTCATCGGCCGTCAAAGGATTGATATCCATTTCCTTGATCTGCGGCAATTCGCAAAGCATCGCAGAAACCCTTAACAGAACGTTGATCACGGCGTCAATGTCGGCTGGCGGTTTGTTGCGATACTGTCCGAGCATCTTGGATACCTTGGTTTGACTTATCCGAGTGCGGGCAATGAGTTTATTGAGCGGTGGCAGCGCAATGGCGTGGTCGTTGAGGATTTCCACCGCCGTGCCGCCAGCGCCGAAACTGATGACGGGGCCAAACACCGGGTCTGCCACCGCACCGACCAACAGTTCGCGCCCGTTCGGATTGGTGTACATTTTCTCGATGCTGACCCCTTCAATCTTGGCCTCAGGGCGATGGCGGCGCACCTGCCCAATAAGGTCGCTGTAATGGTGGCGCAGCAATTGGGCGCTGCCAATATTGAGCCGGACCCCGCCAACATCGGATTTGTGGGTGATGTCCGGCGAGAGGATTTTCATCGCCACCGGGAAGCCCAAGTATTCAGCGGCAGCCAGCGCCTCGTTGGGGGAATGGGCGGCCATCGCCGGCAACATGGGAATGTTAAATGCCCTAAGCAAGGCGCGGGTTTCCAAGGCCGAAAGCAATGTGCGCTTTTCGTCCAAGGCACCTTCGATGATCAACCGCGCACCCTCAATGTCAGGCGGGTCTAAATCCTCCAAAGAACCCGGCGCTTGCATGAGGAATTCCTGATTTCGGCGAAATTCAGCAAGGAAGCCGAAGCCCTCCAAGGCGCTTTCCGGATCGGAGAAGGTCGGAAAATGGTTTTCGTCGAAGATTTTCCTCCCCTCGCGCACTTGGGTTTCCCCCAGCCAGCTACACAGGATGGGTTTGCCTAGTGGGTTACTGGCATCGATCACTGCTTGTGCGGCAGCCGTCGGTTGGGTCATGGCCTGCGGGGTCAGCATGACCAGTAGGCCGTCGATATTTTTGTCTTCCAAACAGGCTTCAACCGCCGCCTTGTAACGTTCAGGCGTGGCATCGCCCAAGATGTCCACCGGATTGTTATGCGACCATTGACGGGGAAGCGCGACATTAAGCCTTGCCATGGTTTCCTCGCCCAACACCGCCAACTGGATGCCGCGTTCCACCGCCCGGTCGGCGGCCAACACACCGGGCCCCCCTGCGTTGGTGATAATCGCCAGGCGGTTGCCCCTGCCCCGTTGCGGCTTGGAAAGCAACTGGGCCGCCGAAAACATTTGCTTGATGGTATCGGCCCGCACCACGCCCGCCCGTTCGAGGGCGGCGCCGAAGACATCATCCGAACCCACCAGCGATCCGGTATGTGACAGCGCTGCCCTGGACCCCTCCGCGTGTCGTCCGGCCTTGATGACGATGACCGTCTTCAAGCGCGCCGCCGCCCGCAATCCACTCATGAAACGCCGTGCGTCGCGGATGCCCTCGATGTACATCAAGATGCTTCGCGTTTCCGGGTCCAACGCCAGGTAGTCAAGAATGTCACCGAAGTCCACATCAGCGGCTGCGCCCACGGACACCACGGTGGAAAAACCCACCGAGTGGGCATCGGCCCAATCCAGAATGGCCGTGCAGATCGCACCGGACTGGGAAACCAAGGCCAAAGTGCCGCGATTGGCGACGTTATTGCTGAAGGTGGCGTTCAGCCCGACGGCGGGACGCATCAACCCCAGGCAGTTCGGGCCGAGGATGCGCACCCCATAAAAAAGCGCCTCCTCCAGCAGGGAATGTTCCAGCGCCTTGCCCGCGCCGCTCTCCAGTTCGCCGAAACCGGCGGACAGCACGATGGCCGCATTGACCCGATGCTCCCCGCATGCCCTGATGATGCCCGGCACGGTGGCGGCCGGCGTTGCGATCACCGCCAGATCAATCCTTTCGTTCACGCGGTCGAGCGAGGCAAAGCAAGGCTTGTCGCCGATCTGCTGGTATTTTGGATTGATCGCGTAAACCGGCCCGGTGAACCCTCCCGCCAACAGGTTGCTGTAGACACGGCCGCCTACCGAGTCCGGGTTTTCATTGGCACCGAATACGGCGATGGACTGGGGTGCGAACAGGTGCTCCAGGTAATGTCTACCCATGGTGTCGAAGACTCCAAGAACTTTGCATGTAGGTTAGCCGAGTGTTGATTTAATCACGCTTATTGTGCATGATTTCATCGGCTAAGATAATCTTTAAGCCTGTGTAATTGACTGTTTCGATTTTTTGAGCCAAACTTATCCAAAGTAAGCAACGGACTGATCGACATGAATCATACCGCCCAATCAACCAAACCCATTCGCATCATACAGATCACCGACTTTCATCTGCTTGCCGATCCTCGGCGAACCATGATGGGAATCAACACCGAGCAAAGTTTTCTCGCCGTTCTCGAACACGCATGGCGAAATCACGGCGGGAATGCTTTGTTCCTATTGACGGGCGATCTTGTCCAAGACACCTCCATCGCCACCTATGAACGGTTGCGGGATCGCTTGGAGATGCTTTCCGCACCCTGCTACTGTCTGCCCGGCAATCACGATGATCCCGAAATGATCCGGCAACACTTGGCGGAAGGCAACATCCACTATCATTCCCAAATTCTGTTGGACGGTTGGCAGATTATCTGCCTTGACAGTACAATTCCCGGCGACCCGTGCGGTTATCTGACCCCAAACCAACTCAGCGTACTCGAAACCAAGCTTGCCGGCCAACCCGGACGCCATGCCCTCGTGTGCCTCCACCACTCGCCCTTAGACACGGGTTCCGACTGGCTGGACACGATGAAATTGTCGAATGCCAAAGAATTCTTCGCCATTATTGACCGCTTCCCCCGCGTCAAAGGCATCGTCTACGGCCACATACACCAAGTCATGGATGTCCAATACAGAGGCTTGCGCTTGCTGAGTTGTCCTTCGACCTGCTTTCAATTCAAGCCGAAGAGCAAAGATTTCGCACTGGATCAAATGCCGCAAGGTTATCGTTGGTTGGATCTGCATCCCAATGGGGAGATCACCACGGAAGTCATACGTCTGGACTTTATTCCAAAAGGCTTGGATATGGGCTCAAACGGCTACTGAGGCAGGGGATTGACGGTTTGCCTATGCTGGAAGTGACGGCAGCGCTTTGGAATTGACCGACAGCGGGTTTTTGGTCATCGCATCTGACTGGGACGAAACCATCGCCCTGGCGTTGGCAGAGCGTTCGCAGATTAAGCTGACCGAAGCGCATTGGGAAATCATCCATTTCATCCGCGATTACCATTGCAAATACCAGCACCTCCCCAATGCCCGCATGTTCGTCAAGGCCGTGCAAAAGCAATTCGGCGAGGAAAAAGGCAATTCCCGTTATTTGCACAAACTCTTCCCCGAAGGCCCGGTGCGTTACGCCTGCCTGATCGCCGGCTTGCCCAAGCCGCCGGGGTGTTTGTAAGCGGTTCCGCTGGTTTCCAAGCTCCATCCCTCGCCGTTGTACACAAGTCTGGCCGGGCCGATTGTGCCTTTACAAATCGGTGGAATAGCCGATTTGCAAGGTTTTGCCGCCCGAATGCATCTAGGCCATGGGCCACTACCATTAAGTTAAGCCGTCATACCGGCATGGACCGCCGGTATCCAGATTGCAGGGACGCCCCCAAGCCCGCGCCATCCCTGGAGCCTGGGTTCCGGCGGCCCATGCCGGAACGACGATGTTTTGTTAACTTAATGGCAGTGA
>CAIODU010000322.1 GCA_903857165.1 uncultured Methylococcaceae bacterium
AATATACCAAAAGCATTGTCCACGAAAAACACGAAAGGCACGAACAAGACATGCCTTTGTTCGTGTTTTTCGTGCCTTTCGTGGACTGTATTTTTTGCCAATGGATCAGATTCTTGATGGGATGTTCTTTCTCAGGAATCAACTGAAGTCGAAGGCGGAATAAGGTCGTGCAGCGACCGTTTCCGGTATCGCGCTTCTGTCATGGGCGGGTTTGGAACCCGCCCCTACGCGAGGGCTTGGTCGATGCCGACGATGAGTTGCTGCGCTTGGGCTTCCCTGTCGGCGGCGCGGCCTTGGTAAGACTGGAAGTCGCGCAAGGCTGCCTCGGCATAGGCTTTGGCGCGGAGCAGCAAATCCCGCCGTCGGGCCGGGCTGTCTTGTTCGTCGGCGGATTGTAAATACATCAGCGCGATGTTGTAGCGCCCCCGGCCGGCATGGTAGCGGTCGCCAGTTTGCTCCGCTAATTGCACACACTTCTCGAAATGCTCGCGGGCGGGTTCGATTTGGCCGACTTCCTGATAGAGTGCGCCCAAGGCGTTGTGCAGCGGTCCGAGGGAGGTGATGGCGTTGAGGGGGTACAGTGCCAGCGCTTGCAGATAATGCGTTTCTGCCGCCTGAACGTGTTTGGCCAGCACCTCCTTAGGCTCTTCCCGGCTACGCGCTTCTCTGAAGCGTTCATGCTGCACCATGCCGATTTGTTGGATGGTAACCGCTCGGCCCGATAGATCATTCGGATTCAGTAAAGCCAGTCCGCGCCGGTAAGCCTTTTCGGCGGCATCCAAATCGCGGATGCCGGGGATGTCCTTGTAGGCATTGCCGATGTTGAAGTGGATAATAGCCTTGCCAGCAGTGTCGCCTAGACGCTGATTAATTAACAATGATTCCTGATACGCCTTCACGCAATCGCCGCTGTTTTGCTCCATCAGTATCTGGCCCAATGCGGACACGCTGAGCCCCAAATTCCGAATACTATTGCGCTGCATCGCATCCAAAGCGACCTCTTCCGGCTGTTGCAGCGCATCGGCGGCTTGCAAGCGGAGCCAAGTAACTAATTTGTCTTGCAACGCGGCGGCGCGGGCGAAGTCGCGGTCTTGGCTTTGGGCCAGATTGACGCGATAGCCCATGACTACGCCGTAGCCATCTTCCCGTCCAGATATCGGCGCGTCGTCTGCCGTGCAGAAGTCGGTTACGATTTCGGCCACTAGCCTAGCCCATTCCGCGCCACGGCCTTGGTAGTAGTGAAGCGCCCACAAGCCCTGCATCGCGTAGATGACTGGACCCCACCAGCCGTGGCGGCGGGATACGCGGCGGGCGTGGAGCAGACTGGCTTCTTCCAGTGCTAGAAACTGAATCACCCCCTGGTTGCCTGCACCAAACTGGTCATGGTAATAATTGCCCAATTGACCAATGGCTTCCATCCAAGACCGTAGAGCCGCCTCGGCACTGGAACGCCCGTCTTTGCCGTCATAATGCCGTGCAAACACCTGACGCAAAAACCACGGCAGTGCCGGGTGGATGGTGTACCAGGTTTCGCCTAGATGCGTCAGCAAGCCGGTTTCGGTGGCGCGTTGGAGTAAGTGGGTGAGGTGGGCTTTGTCGAAAACTGGTGGATTAAGGATTTCTTCGTCATTCCGGCAGGGAGCGCCGGAACCTAGGCTCCATGGATGGTCAGGATTTTTAGCGTCCCTGCAATCTGGATTCCGGCGGTCCATGCCGGAATGACGGCCTATTTCAACAGTCGGTTGGGCGAATGAATTCGTAGTTGTTTTGGATTGGGCGAATGAATTCGCCCCTACAGTTTGTCCGCCCCGCAACTCCGCCAGCGCATATTCGCCTTTGCCCATCAATTCCAACGCATCGACATCCACCACGCCTTGAAACAAATGCAGCAGCGCAATCACTGGCAATTCGTCGGGTTTAAACGCATGACGGAAACCATAATCCAAGGATGCACCCAAGGAGCGGTCGCGGCCTTGGGCTTCGTCGGCATCGGCAATGCGCTGCTCGCCATCACGCACGGCTTGGATGAATTGGCTAATTGGCTTATCACCGCGTAGCCCCAGACTGACGGCTTGACCGACGATGATGCGCAGGGTCAAGGGATTGCCGGCGCAATAGTTCAATAAGGGTTGCCAATCGGTCAGCTCACTGCGGTTCAGCTTGCGTTCCTTGCCCAGTTCCAGCGCCAGCGCGGCGGCATCGGCGTTGGACATGCGCGGCATTTTGATGCGTTGCGCAATGCCGCCTAGCCAGTTTTGTTCGTCGCGGCGGGAGGTCAGGAGGATTTTTACTTTGGTGGATTTATCCAGCTTGACTTGCTTGAGGAATTCCGCCAAATCGGTTTGCTCAAGCTTAGTCCATGCCGACTCGGTGCCTGCGGGGAAACCGGCAACCAGTTCCACATTGTCCCAAATCCACAGCAGGGGGATTTGTCTGAGCAAGTTCATCACCAAGCCGCGCCGCTGCTGGTTGTCGTTGAGGGCGTGCCACTCGATGCCGTTGGCTTGCAACAGGGGCGCGAAGATGTGGCCTATCTGATTCAGCGCGTCGGTCAAATTGGTGTGCGACTCGAATGAGGTGAACAGCACCAATGGCGAAAACCCCTCTCCCCCAACCCCTCTCCCCTCGGGGGAGAGGGGAGTGAGACCGCCGGTTTGCGCATACCAGCGGGCGAATTCGACGGCGGTGGCGGTCTTGCCCTGGCCGGCGTAGGCATGTAGCAACACGATGGAATGGGCATCAAAGGCACGATCCAGCATCAGCAGGGTTTCATCGCGTCCGATGAAGCCTTGATCCGGCACATAGCGTAACAAGCGGGTGTCGCGCTGCACCGGGTCCAGTTCGATCTGTTGGTTGGGTGGCAGATCTGGGTCCGCCGGGAGCAAGCGGCGGTCCATCGCCTCGTAAATCACCGGGACAAACCAGTCTTGCAAAGGACGCGCTTGCAAGCCCACCCAACGGTCGGGGTTGCGCTGCAAATCCTTGCGGGCTTCGCTGGCGGCTTGCCCGAAACCCCGGCCTTTTGCCAGCGCGGCATAGAGTTCGCCGACAAACCTCGCGGCGGTGGTGACGAACACGCTGTAGCGCATCCCCAACACGGCGGGAATGCCTTGGTCCACCACTGCTTGGGCCAAGGAGCCGATGGCGCGGACTTCGTCATGGACATCGGTGGCGGCGGCGGGTTTTTCGATAGCCTCGTGCATGGCGGATTGACAGGCATTCAGCACCAGCACCGGCACACCGGTGTCGTGCAGCAATTGGCCGAGTTCCTCGCCGGGGACCGGGCGCATGTTCGCCTCACTGCCGGGATGCTCGAACAGCAGATAGCCGTGCTTGCCGTTGGATTTGCCGCCGAGCATCAAACTAGACAACTGGCCAAACCAAGCGGCCAAGGCAGTGCCTTGCAAGTCCATGTAAGCGCCATGACCGTCGAAATGGACGATGTGAAAGGGATGCCCGGCTTCCTTGGCATCGGTCAGCGTCTTTTGCAGTTGTTCATACGTAGGCGGACGCAACGCGATGATGTCGAAGCGGGCGCGGTTGTCACCCAAGCCCTGCAACAAACGGTTGGCGACGGCGCGCAAGCCCACGTCGTCGCGGCCATTCGGGCGGCAGACCACATACAACAGCCGGATGCGCCCGTCTTTGGCCGGCGGAACTGGCACGAAGCCGATGTTGGGATTGGACTGGACGCGGACAAACGCCTGGACGCGCACGGCAAGGGCGGAATCGGATTGGGGGTCGCGCAGCAGTTCCCACGGAATGCTGGCGGCCTCGGCTATGCCGGTGCTGATTTCGATGCGCAAATTGGCGAGTTGGTCGTAAATGGAAAACCAGATTTTTTGGGTGTTGTTGTTGGCGGCGAGGACTTTTTGGTAAAGCTCCTCGCCACGTTCCCGCATCATCTGTTCGATTTGGGCGACTTGCACCTCCTCGGAGGATTCGGGATTTTGCAGATAGTCCTCCATGTACCAGCGCAGGTCTTCTTGGCTCTGGGCCGAGAGGGCGAAGGCAATGTTGGCCTCGGCCTCAATGTCCGGCTGGTCGGGCCGTTTTAGGGTCAGGCGGATGGGATATTGCCCGTTGACCGGGGGATGTTGGCGAATGCTTAGGGTGGCTGTGGGGGACATTGTCGAACGCCTGCTGTCATTGTTGATGATGTTACGCATGGAGCGTCAAAGCTTGCTTTGACCGCCTGTCGCAGACAGGCAGGGGCAAGCCTTGCCAGCCAAAGCAAGCTTTGACGCTCCGCCAGCCAAAGAAGGCTTCGGCACTCCTTGCCAAGGTCGGCGATATGCCAAACATTTACGGTTTGGTGCGTAACATCAAGATTGTCACAAAAATACATAGATGGCTTAAACATGAAATCGTGGACTAAGCTCATGCACCGCTTCTATCATCGCGCCGACATGCTCGGGCGGGATGTCCGGGTGTACCCCGTGCCCCAAATTAAACACATGCCCTGACCCATGGCCAAAATCGGTCAGTATCCGGTTAACCTCGGTGCGGATGGTTGCCGGCGAGGCATATAGGGCCACTGGGTCCAGATTGCCTTGCAGAGCCACTTTGTCGCCCACCCGACGGCGGGCGTCGGCAATGGGTGTTTGCCAATCCAAACCCAAGGCGGCGTAACCGGTTTCCGCCATCGCTTCCAACCACAAGCCGCCACCTTTGGTGAAGAGTATCGCCGGTAGGGTTCGGTCAGCTTGCTTGAGCTTAAGTTGGCCATGAATCTGCCTGGCGTAACGCAGCGAAAATTCCTGGTATTGGCCTGTCGTCAAAGAACCGCCCCAAGTGTCGAACAGCATGACCGCGTCAACCCCGGCGGTGATTTGCGCGTTCAGATAGGCGGCAACGGCATCGGCGAGCTTGCCCAGTAGTTCGTGCAGCAAGTCGGGCCGGTCATAGAGCATGGTTTTGACTTTGCGGAAATCCTTGCTGCTGCCGCCTTCAACCATGTAAGTGGCCAGTGTCCACGGGCTGCCGGAAAAACCAATCAGCGGCACCCGGCCTTGCAATTCGCGCTGAATAAGCCGCACCGCATTGGGGACATAACTCAGGCTTTCTTCCGGGTCGGGGAGGGTGAGCTTATGAATGTCTTGTTCGGTTCTGATGGGATGGCTGAAACGCGGCCCTTCCCCTTCGATGAAATGTAAGCCCAAACCCATCGCATCGGGGATGGTGAGAATATCGGAAAACAGGATGGCGGCATCCAAGCGGTAGCGTTCCAAGGGCTGGAGGGTGACTTCGCAGGCCAACTCCGGGTTGGTGCAAAGATTCATGAAGCTCCCCGCCTGTTCGCGGACACGGCGGTATTCGGGAAGGTAGCGCCCGGCTTGGCGCATCATCCAAACGGGGGTGCGCCCGACCGGTTGCTTCAACAGGGCGCGGATAAAGCAGTCATTTTTAAGTGTTGTCATTGTTTTTCAAATCAATCATGAAATATCGTAGGGGCGGGTTTGGAACCCGCCCCTACAAGCCTTGCACCTAGTATCACGCCCGGCTTTTCCTACGCGCTGTTGGTTTCGCCGTCCAAGCTCATCAACCTCTCCAGTTCCTTGATGCTTCCCCCGGCCAACAAACCTCCCTTCTTGCGTAGGGTTTGACCCTTCCATGACAAGGGAAGCAACAGCAGTTCGACACGTGCCCCGTCAACATGGAAATGCAGGGCAGGTTGGTCGGCGAGGGTTTCTGCATCCCGCGACACGCCGTGGGATTTTTCCTCGTAGGGAATATGGGCATTTAATAGCTTGCGGATGACATCTTCAGGCGCATGCGGGTACAGGTAAAGGCGGATGGGGCTGAGCTTTCCCGCACTACCGTTCCAAACGCCACCAACCAACACGGGGGAAAACGCGGACAGAAAACGCATCGCTTCAAGCGCCAGACGGCGTAGCCTTGCAAGATGCCGGGGTTGGTCGGATTGGCCAAAAAGCCGGTGATGTTCAATCAGCGCCGCTTCGATTTCTTCATTGCGCGGCAAATTGCGATGGGTAGCGACGCCCAATCGGGCCGCCGCCTTTTTTTTCGCCAGACCGTGTTCTTCTATTGCCTCCTCGGCCATGATACGGGCCGCCTCCAAGGCGATGCGAGTCCTCCAGCGATCTTCGGTAGCCATGGCAATCGTGGGCTTTGGTCAGAACAGCGGTTCGACGCTCTTGCCTCCGCTCTCCCGCCCTGGGGGAGGGGAATAGTCGGCCCCTTCATCAGTCCCGCCACTATCCCCCCGCGTCGAGCCTTCGTCAGAATCGACGCTACGGCTTGCCTTCTTTGGTTTTTTCTTGACCGGCTTGGTTAGGCGCTTGGGGGCTTGAGCGGGCGGGTAGTATTCAATCGTCCCGTCTGCATTCTTCCTCTTGACCAACAAGCCATCGGATGGCGAGCCACGAGTCTCGACCATGCCTTCCGGCGGGGAGAAACTGGTTTCAGGGAGGTTCTTGAGCGCTTCCCTCATAAAGTGTATCCACATCGGCAAGGCCGTATGGCCCCCGGTTTCGCCTTCACCCAAGGGTTTCGGCGTATCGAAACCCATCCAACTGACGGCGACGAGTTGCGGTGAGTAGCCGTTGAACCAGGCATCGCGCTGCTCATTGGTCGTACCCGTTTTACCGGCTATGTCGGGACGATTTAGCTCCAAGGCTTGGATCGCAGTTCCATGGCGGATCACATCTTGCAGCATGGAGTTCATCATGAAATGGACTTGCGGGGAAATGACCCTGGTCGCTTCGTTGGCCGGTCTATTTTCCTCATCGTCACAATTCGGGCAGGCGACCTGGGGCGTGGCTTGGAATACAGTCCCGCCATCATTGGTTTCAATCCGTTCAATCAGGTAAGGGTCGACACGGAATCCCCCGTTGGCGAAGACAGCAAAAACTTGGGCCATTCTCAGCGGTGTCGCACTACCACTGCCCAGTGCCAATGACAGTGACCTTGGCAGTTCGCTTTCGACGAAGCCAAACATTTTGGCGGTTTCTATCGCCTTGTCCAAGCCAATTTCCCGCAACAGCCGGATGGACACCAGATTTCTGGAATGGACCAGGGCATCGCGCAACCGGGTCGGGCCATAGTAGCGGCCGCTAAAGTTCTGCGGCCGCCATGTCCCGCCCGACTGTCCGCCATCATGTACAGTGATGGGGGCATCGTTGATGACGCTGGAAGGCGTGTAGCCCGACTCCAAGGCGGCGGCATAAAGCACTGGCTTGAAACCGGAACCCGGTTGGCGCTGCGCCTGGGTGACGCGGTTGAAGCTGCTGTGGTAAAAATCAAACCCGCCGGACATGGCCAGGATGGCGCCATTCTTCGGATCGATGGCAACCAACGCGCCTTCCACGCGGGGGACTTGGGTCAATTCCCATTCGCCCTTGTCCGTCAACCGCAAACGGATGATTTCCCCAGGCTTCAACAAGTCTTTGACGCTATGCGGGTATGCGCCTTGGGAATCTTGGTTAAGGAATTTGCGCGCCCACTTCACCCCCTCCCAGTTCACCGACACGATTCCCGACCGGCCAAGATAAACTTCCGCCGAACGTTCCTTGGCAGTGAGGACTATCCCCGGCATGGCATCGCCTTCCTCCGGGAAATTGACCAATTGTTCGTCCCATTCCTTGTCGGTTTTGAATTTCTTCAGGTCAATGCGATCTTTCGTCCCCCGATAGCCGTGGCGCTCGTCGTATCCGTGCAAAGCCCGCCGCAGCGCCTTGTCGGACTCTATCTGCAATTGGCTATCGACGGTCGTGTAAATTTTATAACCATTGGTGTAAGCCTCGTCCCCGTAACGTTGGTACATCTCGTTGCGCACCATTTCAGCCGTATAGGGGGCATCCAGTTCAATGACGGGGAAATGCAGGCTGACGTTCACCGGTTCCGCTATGGCCGCGTCGTATTGCGCTTCGTCGATGAACTGAAGCTTCAACATCCGCCGCAGCACATAATCCCTTCTTTCCAAAGCCCGCTCGGGATTGGCAACGGGATTATAGGCAGACGGTGCCTTGGGCAAGCCTGCGATCATGGCGGTTTCGCCCAAGCTGAGTTCAGGCACATGCGTGCCGTAGTAAACCTGCGCCGCCGCATCGATGCCGTAGGCATGGTGGCCGAAGTAAATTTTGTTTAGATACAATTCCAAGATTTGCTCCTTGGACAGCTTGGATTCGATCTTCATTGCCAGCATAATCTCCTTGACTTTGCGGAAGAAGGTTTTTTCGCTGCTGAGAAAAAAGTTCCTTGCCACTTGCATGGTGATGGTGCTTCCCCCTTGCCGCTTCTCCCCTGTGCGCGCAAATTCAAACACGGCGCGCAACAAACCTTGGTAATCGAACCCTGGATGTTCGAAAAACCGATCATCCTCGGCCGCGAGGAAAGCTTGTATTGTTGAACGGGGAATTTCGGCATAGTTCATCGGGCTTCGCTTTTTTTCGCCAAACTGGCCGATCAGCTTGCCGTCCCGACTGTAAATGCTCATTGGGATTTGGTAGCGGACATCAAGCAGTGAATCAATGTCTGGCAGTTGCGGCTCAATGTAGCGATATAATGCATAGGAGCCAACCCCGCCCACAAGCGCCATGCCCAAAGGCAAATAGAACAAGAAGAACGCAAGGCTACGCAGCGGTCCGGGACGACTTTTTTTATTCTTGTTACTAACCACTCGCTTCTTTCTCGTCGCTGTTGGGTTGAATGCTTCTCCGCCCGCCAATGCGTCTGGCGCATCTTGCGGTCCTAATTTTTTCGATAGTAAACTTATCAATGATAATATACTACAGCATCACGGTTAAATCCCGTGAAAGTCTAATCGACAGGCTTCGATTGCCGCCGCCAACCGAGCGGTGGCAGTCTTCGTTTCGGGGGAAGGCACTAGGAACTTCGACATGTTTTTATTGAGGCGTAAAAAACCGCTCTTGCTAGGCATCGACATCAGCACCGCTGCCATAAAGCTGCTTGAGTTGGGCAAAACTGATAACCGCTATCGGGTGGAAAGCTTTGGGGTGGTCCCGTTGCCGCAGGATGCGGTCGTGGAAAAAACCATCGTCAACGTGGAAGCGATAGGCAACAGCGTAAGGGCGGTTGTGGCCCAATCAGGCACCAAGCTGAAACATGTCGCCGTGGCGGTGGCGGCATCCTCGGTCATACCGAAGCTCATTATGTTGCCCGCCAATCTCAGTGATGATGAGATGGAGGCGCAGATTGAACTCGAGGCCGACCAGTATATTCCCTATCCCTTGGACGAAGTCAGCCTTGACTTCGAAGTGCAGGGCATCAACGAAAAAAAACCTGACATGGTGGATGTCTTGTTGGTGGCCTCACGCAAGGAAAACGTGGAGGATCGTGTCGCAGCCATGGAACTGGCCGGCCTGAAGACTGAAATCGTCGATATTGAGTCCTATGCACTGGAAAACGCTTTTCTACTGATAGCCAGCCAGTTGCCGCATAGCGGCGCGACATTGACCGTCGCCATTGCAGATATCGGCGCCACCATGACAACCTTGAATGTTTTGCACAATTACCACCATCTTTATACGCGCGAACAGGCGTTCGGAGGAAAGCAGTTGACCGAGGAAATCCAGCGCCGCTACGGCCTGTCCTACGAGGAGGCCGGGTTGGCCAAGAAAGTGGGCGGCTTGCCGGACAATTATTTGCCAGAGGTCCTCGACCCCTTCAAGCAAGCGTTGGCGCAACAAGTCGGTCGCGCCCTCCAATTTTTCCTTTCATCCAGTTCCCACAAGGGGGTTGACTATTTGTTTCTTGCAGGTGGATGCGCATCGATTGCCGGGATTGATCACTTCGTCCAACAAACCCTGGGCATTCCGACCATCATCGCCAACCCTTTCCTCAACATGTCGCTTTCGAGCCGGGTAAAGCCACAAAATATAAGCAACGATTCCGCCTCCATGTTGACGGCCTGCGGATTGGCGCTAAGGAGTTTCGACTGATGGCCCGCATCAATCTCCTGCCTTGGCGAGCGGAGCTTCGCAAGCAACAGCAACAGGACTTTTTCACGGGTGCGGGGTTCGGGGTTGCCCTGACCTTGGCGTTGATGCTGTTTTTACATCTCGACATCAATTCCATGGTGGCGTTTCAAGAAGAACGCAACCGTTTCCTAGACGGGGAAATTCAAACTCTGGACAAAAAAATCAAAGAAATCGAAGACTTGGAAGTCAAGAAAAAACGCCTGCTTGGCAAAATGGATGTGATCCAGGAATTGCAGGCAAGCCGCCCGGAGATCGTGCATCTTTTTGACGAACTTGGGCGCACCATACCCGAAGGGGTTTATTTGTCGGATCTCATCCAAGCGGATAAAAATCTAACGGTAAACGGCATGGCTCAATCCAATGCACGGGTTTCAGCTTATATGCGCAACTTGGAGTCTTCCGCATGGTTGAGGGACCCCATCCTAAACATCATCGAAACCAGGCTTGAAAGCAAGGACAACAAAAAAGAGCGTCAGAGTAAGTTCACGCTGCAAATGAAGCAGTCAACTGAAAAGCCTGATGCAAAAAGAAAAGGCGCATCATGAATCTGTCCGACCTCAATTTAGATATAAACAATGTAGGGTCATGGCCAACTGCGATAAAGGTCGCCACGGTGTTACTCGTTTGCGGCATTGTCGTAGGGACTGTTTACTATTTTGATACACAAGACCAACTGACCGGGTTGTTTGCTGTTCAAGCCAAAGAACAGGAGCTGAAGGCTGCCTTCGAAGCCAAGCAAAAAAAAGCAGCCAATCTTGATGAATACAGGCAGCAACTTGAAGACATCGAAAAATCCTTCGGCGACCTTCTGCGGCAATTGCCGAATAAGACCCAAGTTCCCGATTTGCTAGTGGATGTCTCCCAAACCGGCCTGGCAAGCGGGTTGGAATTTGAGCTGTTCAAACCCGGCGGCGAGACCCAGAAGGAATTCTATGCGGAACTTCCGATAGAAATTAGAGTGTTGGGTTCTTACATGGAGTTTGGCACCTTTATCAGCGGGTTGGCGTCCTTGCCGCGTATTGTGACGATACACAACATCAAAATCGTCCCGCGAAAGGACTCGTCCGCGGGGGGGAAAAACAAGCCCTTGGCCATGGATGCCCTAGTCAAGACTTACCGGTACTTGGATGAAGGCAGCTCCACGGTGAACCCTGAGAAAAAAAGCAGGAGGCAGTGAACATGCATCATTATTTGAATTATCCGGCCAACCGATCCTATCATAGGCGTTTTGCCATTGCCTTCATTGCCCTTACACTGACCGCTTGCGGTGACAATAACATGAACGATCTGCATGACTGGGTGGACGGTATGAAAAAGAGGCAGAAGGGCACCATTGAACCCCTGCCTGAAATTAAAACCGTGGAGCCTTTTTTGTTTAAACCCGAAGATATACGCGACCCATTCATGCAAACTGATAGAAGCGAAATGGCGGAAGAATCCAAAGGCGACAATGGCATCCGCCCCGATACGACCCGCGCCAAGGAAGAGTTGGAGTCTTACGAACTTGATACACTGCGGATGGTGGGGACACTCAACCAACAGGGCCAATTATGGGGATTGGTCAGGGCAACCGACGGAACCATACACCGGGTCCGGCTGGGCAATTTCATGGGCCGCAGCTTCGGGAAAATCATCCGTATTAAAGAGGGGCAAATTGAGTTGCTTGAGATCATACCCGACAGTCCCGGGGGCTGGCGCGAGCGCAAGGCAGCCCTTGATCTGGTAGAGGCGAGTGGTGGCAAAAAATGATTAAATACATGGAAACGCCCACAATGGCAAACAATTTTCCCGGCGGAAACACGCTTTGGCCCTATGTCTTTGCGCTTTTGCTGTTGGTTCGGTTTTCGCTTGCCTGCGCCGAACCCCTGCAACTCCAGTCCCTGGATTTCTCCACCCTGCCCGGCGATAGCCTGCAAGTCCAATTAACGCTAAACGGACCGGCTTTTTCGCCTCGCGTATTTAATACCGACAATCCCCCTCGAATCGCTTTGGATCTGCCTGGGGTGTCCAATGGGTTGGAAAAAAAGAACTACCCCGTCAATGTGGCCGGGGTCGTGAGCATCCAAGCGATTGCGGTGGCAGACCGGACCCGTGTCGTGATCAATCTGACGGAGGCGATCGCTTACAATACGCGGGTGGAAGGCGATCAAATCTTTGTCGTCCTGCACAAAGGCAAGCCGTGGACGTCAAACGAACCGGCACGGCAAACACCGGGTGCAATGCGCCCCTCGGCCAGGCCGGTGTCAGACGTGTATCCATCGGGACAAGGCACACTCAACGTCGATTTCCGTCGCGGTGAAAAAGGCGTGGGAAGAATCCTGGTCACCCTGTCCAACCCAAAGACGATTGCGGACATACGCGAGGAAGGCACCAAAGTCATCGCCACCTTTCCCAATACAAGCCTGCCTGCAAACTTGGCGCGTAGACTTGACGTATTGGACTTCGCCACTCCCGTGCAGTACATCGATACTAGGGAAGAAGGCAATGGCGTCAAGATGGTCATCACGCCCGTCAGCGGGCAGGAGTACGAATATTCCTCTTACCAGCAGGAAAGCCTGCTGACGATTGAGTTCCGCCCCCTGACTAGAGTGGAGATGGACGACATCAAAAAGAAAGCCTTTGCCTTCGGCGGCGAGAAGTTGTCGCTGAATTTCCAAGATATACCGGTGCGGTCAGTCTTGCAGATTCTGGGCGACTTCACCAATCTCAACATTGTTGCCAGCGACACCGTCGCGGGCAATGTCACACTCAGGCTCAACGACGTGCCTTGGGACCAAGCGTTGGATCTGGTGTTGAAGGCGAAGAACTTGGGCAAGCGGCAAGAGGGCAATATCATTCAAATCCTGCCGTTGGACGAATTGAACAAACAAAACAAGGAAGAGTATGAACAACAGAAAGTGATCGAGGATCTCGAACCGCTAAAGACCGAGATCATCCAGATTAATTACACCAACGCCGAAGACATCAAAAAGGTCTTGTTGTCCACGGTGGAAAAAACCAGCCAGGTTGAAGGACGGCAAGCAGGTTTCGGTGGAGGCTCATCCCTCACCTCAACGTCGAGCTTGGAGACCAGCCAGTCGATACTCTCCGCGCGCGGCAGTGTCACGGTTGACCCAAGGACCAACCAGCTTATCGTGAAAGACACGGGCAAGAATTTGGAAAAGATACGCGATTTGATCAAACGGCTCGATATTTCAATCCGCCAAGTCCTGATCGAATCCCGCGTGGTGATCGCCTCCAACAACTTTGCCCGGGAGTTGGGCGCCCGCTTCGCGGTGAACCGAACGACGCCCAAACAGGCGCTCACCATTGGCGAAACGCCTTCGGTTCCTGATAGTGGTTTTTTTGCCAGCGGCAATACGCTGACCGATCTCGGTCTGACCGGGGTGGCCGGCCCCGGCGGTGTCCTCGGAGCGACGGTCCTCAGAGTCGGCGATTATCTGCTGGATTTGGAATTGTCCGCAGCCCAAAACGAAGGCCGGGTGGAAATTATTTCCAACCCGCGCGTGGTGACCACCGACCAGACCAAAGCCATCGTCAAACAGGGCACCCAAATCCCCGTCTCGTCCGGCAGCACCGCCACCACCGTGGCCACTGTCACCTACAAGGATGTCGTGTTGCAATTGGAGGTTACCCCCCATATCACCCCGGACGACAATATCCGGATGGAACTGATGATCAAAAAAGACAACCAAAATGGTCAAGTCATTAACGGGAACCCCGCCATTGACAAACGCCAGATCGACACCAGCGTCCAAGTGGGCAATGGCGACACCGTGGTGCTGGGCGGCGTCTATGAAAACACCAAATCCAGTACGACCGATAAAGTGCCTTTTTTTGGCGACCTCCCCGGCCTCGGCTTTTTGTTTCGGAGAAATTCAGTGGTGGATAAAAAGAATGAATTATTGATTTTCATCACCCCGAAGATTCTCAAGGAAAATCTGGGACAACACTGACCCGCGTTCATTGCCTTAAGGAACATGAAATTCAACGGAAACATTTTCTTGGTTGGACCGATGGGGGCCGGCAAAACGACGATAGGCAAGCTTTTGGCCAAGGCAATGGGCGTTGAATTTCTGGATAGCGACAAGGAAATCGAGCTAAGGACAGGCGTCACCATTCCGATGATTTTCGAATACGAAGGCGAATCCGGGTTCAGAAGGCGCGAGGCGGAAACGCTGGCCGATTTGACCGCCTTAAGCCCCATCGTCCTCGCCACCGGTGGCGGTTCGGTCATTTTGCCTGAAAACCAAGCGGTGTTGCGCCAGCGCGGTTTTGTCGTCTATCTGCAATGCGCGGTCGACAAACAACTCGAACGCACCCAGTGGGATATCAACCGGCCCTTGCTGAAAACGGAAAACCCCCGAGCCCGCATGGAAGGACTCCTCAAGGCGCGTGATCCAATTTACCATGACATCGCGGATTTGATTGTCGATACGGGGGAATATTCCAGTCGCTGTGCCGTTAGGCATATTCTCAAAGTCTTCAATCGTATCGGAATTAGCCGATGAAAACACTGAACGTAAGCCTTGGACAACGCAGTTATCCCCTCTACATTGGTGCCGGCCTCATCGGCGACACCGGATTGTTTGACCGCCACATCCATTCGACGCAAGTCATGCTCGTGTCCAACGAGACGGTCGCCCCGCTGTATTTAGATCGGGTTCTTGCCAACCTGGGAGGGAGGCAGGTTGCCACCGTCATCCTACCCGATGGGGAGTCCTACAAATCCATGGCTTCCGCCATGCAAATTTTCGACGCATTGCTAAGCCAGAAATTCAGCCGCAACGCGACACTCATCGCACTGGGCGGGGGGGTTATCGGCGATTTGGCCGGTTTTGCCGCAGCCTGTTATCAGCGCGGTGTTCCGTTC
Organism: uncultured Methylococcaceae bacterium; assembly: GCA_903857165.1. Taxonomy (GTDB): domain Bacteria; phylum Pseudomonadota; class Gammaproteobacteria; order Methylococcales; family Methylococcaceae; genus Methylumidiphilus. The sequence continues at coordinate 14,836 of CAIODU010000322.1, forward strand.
ATGCAAATCCCCACCACTTTGCTGGCTCAAGTGGACTCTTCCGTGGGCGGCAAAACGGCGGTTAACCACCTGCTGGGTAAGAACATGATCGGGGCCTTTTATCAGCCGCAATGCGTCTTGGCCGATACTTCCGTGCTAAGCACCCTCCCTGACCGGGAGCTTTCGGCAGGCCTTGCCGAAGTCATCAAGTACGGTTTGATTCGTGACCCTGACTTCTTCATCTGGTTGGAGGAAAACATCGAAGCGTTGCTAAGGCGCGACCCGGAGACACTGACCTTCGCCATTGAGCGTTCCTGCGCCAACAAGGCCGAGGTGGTGGCCGCCGACGAGCGGGAAACGGGCGAACGCGCCACGTTGAACCTTGGTCACACCTTCGGCCATGCCATCGAGGCCGGGTTGGGCTACGGGGCTTGGTTGCACGGTGAAGCCATTGCTGTCGGCATGTGTCAGGCGGCGGACTTGTCCCGACGGCTGGGTTGGCTAAACGAAGCGGATGTGTCGCGCATTGTAAGCATTCTCCAACGCAGCCATTTGCCCGTGACCCCGCCGGCGGAATTGAATGCCGGGAGATTTTTGGAATTGATGGCGGTGGACAAAAAGAACGTGGACGGCAATCTTCGCCTGATCCTGCTGGAGGGCATAGGACGGGCTACGCTGCCGGTCAGCGTGGATGTGGGTGTGCTTATGGCGACATTGGAAGAATACGGAAGGAATTGCTGAAGCCTCCAGCCGCAAACATCCGCCCTTTTTTGGCTGGACTAGCCTTCCAAGTCGGTGAAAACCCAGAAGGCTTAAAGCCCGTGTGCTTACGCCGCCCTTCCGTACTTCTTGCGGAATTTGTCTACGCGGCCTGCCGTATCGACAAGCCTTTGCTTACCCGTATAGAATGGGTGGCAAGCAGAACAGACTTCGATATGCAGATCCTTGCAAGTTGTCGATTTGGTTTCAAAAACATTGCCACAACTGCAATGTACGTTAATGGTTTCATATTTTGGATGTATACCCGCCTTCATCGAAGCGCTCTCCCCTCAAACATCAGTTGGAAACAAACCGCTAATGCTACTGAAAAGACAGGACATTCGCAAGTAAAAAATTATTTTCCTAAAAGATCGACCCATCGCATCCACCGGTTGGAATTAAAGGCCGAGCCTATGGCCCCTATCGCAAATACTGTATTCTCCTATGCGTATCATCACTCTAAATGTCAACGGCATCCGCGCCGCCGCACGAAAAGGCTTCTTCGATTGGTTGGCGTTGCAGAATGCCGACGTGGTCTGCCTGCAGGAAACCAAGGCGCAGGCTGGGCAGATCGAGGATCCTGTTTTCCGCCCGGAAGGCTTTCAGTGCCATTACTTGGACGCGGAAAAAAAAGGCTACAGCGGTGTCGCGCTGTATTCAAAAGCTGGCCCTGATGAGGTCATCCACGGCTTAGGCTGGCCTGACATGGATGCGGAAGGACGCTATTTGGAAGCCCGCTTCGGCAATTTGAGCGTGGTGACCTTGTATCTGCCCTCTGGTTCTTCCAGCGAGGGGCGTCAAACGGTCAAGTTTAGTTTTCTTGATCGCTTCATGCCCTTCCTCGACGAATGCGCCCAATCTGGCCGGGTTTATGTTTTTTGTGGGGACTGGAACATCGCCCACCGCAACATTGACTTGAAAAACTGGCGATCCAACCAGAAAAACTCGGGTTTCCTGCCGGAGGAAAGGGCTTGGATGGACGGGCTATTCGGAACGGGAAGCTGGGTGGATGCATTTCGCATGGTTTGCCAAGAAGCCGGACAATACACTTGGTGGTCCAATCGCGGCCAGGCTTGGGCCAAGAACGTCGGCTGGCGCATCGACTACCAAATCGTCAGTGCCAGCCTTCATGACAAAATCCGTGCGGTGTCCATTTACAAGGACGAACGCTTTTCCGACCATGCCCCGTTGACCGTCGACTATGACTACCCATTCCCTGCGTGAATCACTCTTCAACCGGCGCATGCTGATTTGCGTGGGGACTGGCTTCTCCTCCGGCCTACCGCTCTACATCTTAATCAGCTTGGTGCCGGTCTGGCTGCGGGAAGGCGGGGTCAACCTTAAATCCATCGGCCTGATGGCATTGGTTCAATTCCCCTATATCTGGAAATTCCTGTGGGCGCCCTTGTGCGACCGCTACGGGCTTTTTATGGGCCGCCGGCGTAGTTGGATGGTGCTGACGCAACTCGCCCTGCTGGCGGGCATACCGGCTTTCGGCTGGTTCGCTCCCGAGCCTGATTTGGCGTCCATCCGCTGGCTGGCGTTGCTGGTGGCTTTTTTTTCCGCCACCCAAGACATCGCCGTTGATGCCTACCGGCGTGAAATCCTCAGCGATGAAGAGATGGGCCTAGGCAACGTAGTCCATGTCAATGCCTATAAAATCGCCGGCTTGATCCCCGGCTCGCTGTCCCTGATCTTGGCCGAACATCTGCCGTGGAGCGCGGTGTATTTCATCACCGCATTGTTCATGCTGCCCGGCCTCATCATGACCCTCTTGGTGCGCGAACCGGAATATTCCAAACGCGCCCCTTCCACCTTGCGCAGTGCCGTGGTGGAGCCGTTCCGTGAATTCGTAGGGCGGCATGGGTTGTCCAGCGCCTTGGCCGTGCTGGCCTTTATTTTTTTCTACAAACTGGGCGACAGCATGGCCACTGCGCTGGCGATGCCGTTTTACTTGGATATGGGGTTCAGCAAGGCAGAAATAGGCATGGTGGCCAAACATGCGGGCTTGTGGCCCAACGTCATCGGCGGCATCCTCGGTGGAATATGGATGGTCAATCTCGGCATTCCCCGCTCCTTGTGGATATTCGGCGTTTTACAAGCCTTGGTCATCTTAGGCTTTGCCTGGCTGGTCACGGCCAGTCACAGCCTGATCAACCTCGCGGCCATCATTGGCGCGGAAGCCTTTGGGGTGGGTTTGGGTACGGCGGCCTTCGTCGCATTTACCGCCAGCACCACCCACCCGGCCTACACCGCGACCCAATTTGCCTTGTTCACCAGTTTGGCTGCGACGCCAAGAACCTTGGTCAATGCCTTCACTGGCTTTTTGGTGGAAGGGGGAGACCTCAGCCTCGGGGCGAACTTTCACTTCCATATCGAAGGCCTCGGCTGGCAGCGTTTTTTCTGGTTTTGCTTTTTCGCCGCCATCCCGGGTATGCTTTTATTGTTGAAGGTTGCCCCATGGAATGGCGAAGCCGAATTCAATCGACGGCGCCCCCAAGGCTGAATATGCCTTTATCCGCTGCTTCAATCAATAAATTTACATGATCCGAGAGCAGAAGACTTGACGAAACCCGATAAAAATTGTTTAATACGCATTCTTTAGACACAAGCGCCCAGGTAGCTCAGTTGGTAGAGCAGGGGACTGAAAATCCCCGTGTCGGTGGTTCGATTCCGCCCCTGGGCACCATATAATCAATTACTTAGGCCGTTTATGCTACCCCGCAACAAAACCAGCGCGGGACTTTTGCGGGTCTCAGTACCGCAAACATTGTTCGCAGCTTCAATCAGCTTCGACAATTCCGCATCTGAATAATGGGTAGTGATCCTACCTGATTTGTGCCCCAGCAAATCCTGCCGATCCTCAAAGCTAACGCCAGCCGCTCTCAGCCGCCTCCCGAAGGTATGTTTGTGATCGTGAATCCGTACCTGTGCTAAACCCACCCGCTCTCTTGCTTTCCTCCATGCACTGTTGTTCATACGTTCTTGGGGTTGTCCCGTGAAAACGAACACATAGTCGGATAAGTTGCCCCGAACGGATTCTATCACTGACTGAGCGACCCGATTCAGGACTACCAATCGCTCAGTGCGGTTTTTCACTTGTGAGACTGAGCATTCTTTTTGATGGACAATTTTCAAGCTAATTGAGGGTTGATTGTTCATCCCCACGGCTGTGGGGAACGCCTTGGCATACGCCTCAAATGCAGTTTTCAAATCGGTTCATCCCCACGGCTGTGGGGAACGCGAAATACATTTCTCAAGCTGTGCGCATTTCTCCGGTTCATCCCCACGGCTGTGAGGAACGCATCCCAGCACGGCGGTTGGCCGCCTAACTTTCCGGTTCATCCCCACGGCTGTGGGGAACGCGTTCTTGACGAACTCGGCATAGTTCAGCGCACCGGTTCATCCCCACGGCTGTG
>CAIODU010000323.1 GCA_903857165.1 uncultured Methylococcaceae bacterium
GCAACACTTGTCTTCCGGCGACCTTGTGGTTACCGCCGATATCCCGCTCGCCGCCGACGTGATTGAAAAAAAAGGCTTTGCATTGAACCCCCGTGGGGAGTTTTACGACAAGGAAAACATCAGTGAGCGTTTGACTATGCGGAACTTCATGGAGGAGTTAAGAAGTAGCGGTGTGGACATAGGAGGGCCTTCGGCCTTCAGCCAGGCAGACCGCCAGGCATTTGCCAATCAACTGGATCGTTTTTTGAGTTCAAACGGCTTTTAATCAAAGACTGCCTACCCGTCTCACGCTATCAATGCCAGACGCATTTGATAGGTCAGTGCAAATTTTCAGATAAGCTTTTGCAATGTTTTTTTGTGCATGGGGCGATTTCTGGAATCATTGCCAACGCAACCAGTCAATGTCGGTTCAGTATCCACTCCAACACCATTTTGCTCCCGAAATAACCCAACATCAGCGAGACAAAGCCGCCCAAGGTCCAACGAATGGCGGTTTGGCCTCGCCAGCCTTGGCGGATTCTTCCCGCCAGCAAGACCCCGAAAACCAGCCAGGCAAAAATGGACAGCACGGTCTTGTGAACCAAGTGCTGGGCGAAAAGGTTTTCCACGAACAAGAATCCGCTCAATAAGGAAAGGCTGAGTAGCACGAAACCAGCGCCAATGAGTTGGAACAGCAGCTTTTCCATGGTTTGCAAGGGGGGCAGTGAGCGGATCAGCCCCTTGGCGTGACGGCTGCGCAGATGCCAGTCCTGCAACGCAAGCAGCAGGGCTTGCAGGGCCGCCATGTTGAGGAAGCTATAGGCCAGCATGGATGCAAGGATGTGCATATCCATCTGCCAGGAATGGATTTTCAGCGTATGCGCTTCTTCCGGCACGACCACCTTCAAAAAAATGATCGCAGCGTTCAACGGAAAGATAATCACACCGAGTTTGTCCACTGGCTTGGTCAAGGCGGCCAGCAACAAGATTACGCCGATGCTCAAGCCAGCCAGGGACGAGACGCTCAGGAAGCTGAAGTTGACGGTGCCGGCCCTGTCGCACATGTCGCTGAGGCTGGCTCCGTGCAGCAGGGCGGCGAGCCAGCCCAGCCCTAAGATTCTTAAGCGTTGCCAAGGGTTGTTCTCCGTGGCGATGTAGTCGGTTTGCAGGGAGTGGATCAACGCAGTGCTGGCCGCAAGGTAGGCGATGATGGCGTAGATGCCGAATAGGCTTGTATTCATGGTTGGGATTCTCCTCTGGCGCTTAGTTTGTCACAAGCCGAGGGTAAACGAAACTACTGAGCCGCCAACCCTTGCTCGTTGAACCCGTCGGCAGCCAGTGTGCCGCAACCGATTTTGTCAATGTTCTTTCGTTTCATGATGCCAGGACTTTTGAGTTTTTAGGATTGCGGAACACCAAGGGCTTGGCATCAGCCGATTCGGAGTCATACCGTGCCGAGAAAATCGCCTCGTACACCCTTTGGCGGTCAGGGGAAAGGCTGCAAGCGGGGTCGGCGTTGTGCATGTCGCCAGTGAGCAGGTAGGCTTGGCAATGGCAGCCGCCGAAGTCCTTGGCCTTCTCCGGGCATGACCGGCAAGGTTCTTTCATCCACTCGAATCCACGGAAATAGTTGAAGGCATCGGAGTGGTGCCAAATGTCGTGGACGCTCAGGTCTTTGACATTGGGGCACAGCAGCCCCGGTAGTTCACGCGCAGAGTGGCAGGGCAGGGCGGTGCCATCCGGTGCGATGGTGAGGAATGTAGTGCCCCAGCCGTTCATGCAAGCCTTTGGCCGGTTTTCATAGAAGTCCGGGACCACATAGTAAATTTTCATCTTGCCCTTAACTTTCTCCTTGTAAGCTTGCGCGATGGCCTCGGCTTCCTCGAATTGCTCTTTGGTAGGCAGCAACTGGTCACGGTTCAAGTGCGCCCAGCCGTAGTATTGGGTGTTTGCCAATTCGAGATAGTCTGCGCCCAAGTCGCTGGCCATGTCCAGAATATCGCGCATCTGGTGGATGTTCTTGCGGTGAATCACCACGCACAGCACCATCGGGTAGCCGTGTCTTTTCACCAGTCGTGCGACTTCCTTTTTGTGTTCGTAGGATTCGGTGCCGGCCAGTTCGTCGTTAAGGGTTTTTTCCGGCGATTGGATGCTGACTTGGATGTGATCCAAGCCCGCCTCCTTCAATTCGACTATTTTGGCTTCCGTCATGCCGTAACCGGAAGTTATCAGATTGCTGAAATAGCCGAGTTCCCTGGCATGTTTCACCAACACGGGCAAATCTTGGCGGGTTAGCGGCTCGCCGCCGGAAAAGCCCAGTTGCACCGCGCCCATGGCCCTCGCCTCGGTGAGTACGCGCAACCAATCCTCGGTGCTTAGCTCGTTTCTGATGCTGGCAAAGTTTATCGGGTTGGCGCAATAAGGGCATTGCAAGGGGCAACTGTAGGTCAGTTCCGCCAACAGCCAACGGGGTGGGGTGATCGTGTCGTTAACTGACCCAGCCATTTTCAATTGCAACCTCAAGGAATCCGAAAATGTCGTTTCTCAACCCCGGCTGGTTGAACTTTGATTCTAGCTCGACAAGAATCTCTTCCGCGTTATGGCTGCCGTCGCACAGTTTTAGTATTTCGGTGGACGGGACATTAAGCTCGACCATCCCCTCTGGATAGAGGATCACATGTTTTTGTTGGGTTTCCTCCCATTGCAGACGGAGCATTGGAGAGAAATTAAGGGTTTTGCTTGGGTCAAGAGCCATTTTTACACTCTCATGTAGGTCGTCTGGTAGGTTCATAAAAGTTCGAACTATATGTTGAAATAGGGAGGCTTGTGGTCAATGTAGGCCAGCCACATGGCATCCAGCATGGTCCACAGGATGTCCAGCTTGAATTGCAGGATATCCAGCGCCCGTTCCTGCTGCTGCCGGGTGGTGAAGTGCTCCAAGGTAATGGCGAGTCCGTGTTCCACGTCGCGGCTGGCTTGGCTGACGCGCTTGCGGAAATACGCCAACCCTTCGGCTTCGATCCAAGGGTATTTGTCCGGCCAACCAGCCAAGCGTTGCTTGTGGATAGTGGGGGCGAACATCTCCGTCAACGAGGAACAGGCCGCTTCTTGCCATGGTGCGTTGCGGGCAAAGTTGACGTAGGCGTCCACTGCGAATTTCACACCGGGCAGGACGTGCTGCAACGACCACAATTCCTCACGCGGAATGCCGACGGCCTCGCCCAGACGTGTCCATGCCTCAATTCCGCCGGTATCTTCGCCCCAGCCGTCATGGTCAAGGATGCGTTGAATCCACAGGCGACGGGTGTCCCGGTCCGGGGTATTGGCAAGGATGTTGGCATCTTTGACGGGGATTTTGATTTGGTAATAAAACCGATTCGCCACCCATCCTTGAATCTGTTCCTTGTCGAGTTTCCCCTCGGCCATCAATAGATGGTAGGGATGTTGGATATGGTAATACTTTTCTTTGGCCCGCAACTCGGCTTCAAACGCTTCGCGGCTCCAAGCTTTATTTTCGATTGTCATTTTTTTGTCTCACAGGTTGATTTCCATGCCGTCGAAGGAGACTTCGATACCGGCTTCATCCAGCGTCATCCGCTCCGGCGAATCCTCGTCCAGAATCGGGTTGGTGTTGTTGATGTGGATCAATATTTTCCGCCTTGCTTTGGCGGTGTTCAAGAATTCTATCATGCCGCCCTCGCCGGATTGAGGCAAATGGCCCATGTCCAAGGCCAGTTTGTCACAGATGCCGGCTTGCGACATCTCGTCATGCCGCCAAAAGGTGCCATCAACCAACACGCAATCGGCATCTTGCATGGCCTGGGCGACATGCGGCTCGATTTCGCCCAGCCCCGGCGCATAATAAAGTTTCTGCCCGGTGGAAACCTGTTCGATGACGACACCGATGTTGTCACCTGGGTGCGGATCGTGGCGATGCGGCGAATAAGGCGGGGCTTTGCTTTTGAGCGCATGGGTGTGGATGCGCAGATCGTCGATCAGCGGAATGGAGAAGCCGCTTCCGTCCACTGGAACGGGATGATGGTTGACTTTGCAATAATGTTCCAGCATCCCGAACAGTGGGAAGCCGGTGGACAAGTCCTGCCGGACCATTTCGGTGCAATAAATTTCCAGCGGTAGGGTGGATTCGCGCAACATCAACAAGCCCGTGGTGTGGTCGATCTGGCTGTCGATAAGCAAAATGGCCTTGATGCCGCTGTCACGGATGCCGTGTTTAGGGTGGACATCAGGGAATGCTTCCAATTGTGTGCGAATGTCTGGCGACGCATTGAACAACAGCCAATGGTTGCCGTCGCTGCTGACGGCGATGGAAGATTGGGTGCGACGCTTGGCTCGCATTGCACCTGAACGAACCCGCTTGCAGTTGTGGCAGTTGCAGTTCCATTGCGGGAAGCCACCGCCGGCACCAGCGCCCAAGACTCTGATTTTCATAGGACTTTGTGAATGAGATAGGCAGTTGGATTGAAGGCATGGGGCCGGCAGAACCTGCCCCACAAAGAAAAACGGGGCCACACAGCGAGTGCGTGAGCCCCGTTTCCAAAAAACAACACCGAATCAACGATTGTAGATGTACATCGTGACTTCAAAGCCAAAACGCAGATCGGTGTAGCTAGGTGTTTCCCATTTCATGTCGCCTACCTCCAAAAGTGGTTGTTAATGGATTGTCGCTTTTGATAAGCTCACTACAGAGTATACGTCGGGAGATGGTTCAACGCAATAGTGAACCTAACTGCGGGAAGGCCATGTTTTGCTTAGGACTCCACGCGGGAGATTCGACATCCATGATCCATGGAAGGTTCCGTTGAATGGGCTGTCCAACATCAGGAATGCGGTGTGTTCCCTGTCATCGCCGATAGGGCAAGCGTAATTTGATGCTTTATTTCTTAACTTGTTGACCGATAGAACGAAAACTTAGGCATAATCCTTCATTTCCCTCTCTAACCGGGCGTTACTTTGTAAACGACGCCCACTCTGAACATAACACCCAAAAAGGAACTCTTACGTGATACACGAATTAATCAACTGGCTGGTTTCCACCATTGGCGCCATGGGCTATAGCGGGATTTTTTTGCTGATGGCAATGGAAAGCTCCATTTTTCCCATCCCCAGCGAGGTGGTCATGCCCCCCGCCGGCTATCTGGTGCAACAGGGCAAGATGGACATGCTGTGGGTGATCTTGAGCGGCACGATGGGTAGCCTAGTCGGTGCCTATGCCAATTACTTCGCCGCCCGCTACCTGGGCCGTCCGCTGCTGCTGAAATACGGCAAATATGTATGGATCACCGAAGAACATTTCGACAAGGTGGAAAAATACTTTAAAGACCATGGGGAAATATCAACCTTCATCGGGCGCTTGCTGCCAGTGATCCGGCATTTGATTTCCCTGCCGGCCGGGCTGGCCGGCATGAACCATCTAAAGTTCACCGCCTACACCTTGCTCGGTGCCGCGATTTGGGTGTCTGTGTTGACGTGGATAGGCTACTTCATCGGCGAGAACCAAGAACTCATCATGAAGTATTCGCACGCGGCGGTGATTGATGTGATTGCCTTTTGTGTTTTGCTGGCGGGCATCTATATTTGGCTGCACAAGCGCAAGCTGGCGCGGGCGGCGGCAGGGGAAAAATAGACAGCTCATTGGGAGGGAGTCGTGGGGTGAGGTGGGCTTGCGAGCCACTTCCAACGCCGTGCGGGTTATGCCGTCCCGCCCGCAATGTTTTTTGCCTTGCCGGACGCGTTGAGCCATGCACGAAACGTCCGGGCCGGGATTGCAAATCCCGGCCCGCTTCGGGCGTCAATCAGGTGTCTTGGTCACAAATGCCACGATCCTTAGTGGCGCGCCACTGCCGCCCTTGATTTTCATGGGCAGGGCGACAATCTCCGCGCCTTTGGGGGGTACAAGGTCAAGATGGTCGACATTCTCAAACACGGGAATTTGATAGTCACGGTCAAGAAGTGCTTTTTTTGACACGTCTATCTTGATGGATTTGCCGATCAAACTGGACAAGGGAATTTGATCCACCGTCGGTTTGCCCTCGGAAAAATGAATGGGCGCATCCAAATGGGTCCCGCCGTGCTCGGCTGCGCAAAACTTGTAGGCGGAATAGTAATAACCCTTTTCGGTCTTCCCCTCGGACACGGCTTCCATTTTGAAGGGTTCCGCAGTCGGCCAATAAATCGTATCCGCCGAAAAATCGTGGGATAAATCAATCCATTGGCCTAGTTTCCCCGCCCCATGGCTAGTGGCTGCGAATAGGCTGAGGATTAAAATGGCAGTTGCCGGGTAGTTTCTCAAAGATGAACTCGCAAATTTATGCATAGTTATTGGCCTTTGGGTTTAATGGAGTTTCTTATTATCAAGTTTTGGTTACAACAATATCAGGTAAGTCAGTTCTTCATCAGCATGATAGCCAACAGGCAAAAAGTGCGGCAGGGTGCGATGAACTTGCGAACCGCGCCGTTCGTTCCTAACAGCATACTGCGGCTTTGACCAGCGGAGTGTCACGCCCACAAATCACTCAGGGAAAAGCTGACGGCATCGAATGGCGGAACCGCCACTGCGTCCCCGCCCTTAAGCGTGGCAATCAACAGCCAGCCGTCCCCGTCCAGTGCGTAGGCTTCCAGCAAACGGGCCAAAGGATCGACCAGCCAGGCATAAGCAACACCATACCGGGCATACATCGGCATTTTTCGGCTGCGGTCTTTTTGCAACGTGGAAGGCGACAAGATTTCACAGACCCAATCGGGAACCACCTCAAAACGGTGGCCTTCTGGGATGTCCGGCATCCGTTCCCGCCGCCAACCGGCCAAATCCGGCACGGCGACTACGGTGTCGCGGACAAAATGGATTTCTGGCTCGGGGATGATCCACCAGCCGCCGGGTCCGCCCCGACCTTTGTCAAACGGCCCGGCCAGTTCCAAGGTCAGGCTTCTCTCCGTCAACGCATGACGGCCCGATGGACGCGGCTGTGTATAAAGCTTCCCGTTGATGATCTCGCCAGTCAGGTTTTCCGGCAAGGCCGACAGTTGCTCGTAAAGCGATGGGGGCGAGAAGGCGTGGGCTTGGTTCATAGTGGTATTCTAGGAATTACCGAGACTTTTGCTCGTTTGCTCGTTCCCAAGCTCTAGCTTCAAAGCCATTAACTTAACGATTCTCGGAGCGCCAAGCCCCAGCTTGGCCTTGGGTTGGCCGACGCCAAGCTGGGGCTTGGCGCTCCATCAATGTCCGTTTTCGCATTCGAGGCAAAGCTCGGCTTTCTTAACTTAATGGC
>CAIODU010000324.1 GCA_903857165.1 uncultured Methylococcaceae bacterium
GCCATTAAGTTAAGAAAGCCGAGCTTTGCCTCGAATGCGAAAACGGACATTGATGGAGCGCCAAGCCCCAGCTTGGCGTCGGCCAACCCAAGGCCAAGCTGGGGCTTGGCGCTCCGAGAATCCTTAAGTTAATGGCTTTGATGCCAGGCTTACATGGCGGATATGAAACTCAGGGTGGAAGCCGCCGACGCTGGGTTTACCCCGACGTGATGGTCACTTGCGACTCCCGCGACCATACCGCCGACCTCTATTTGAGCCACCCCGTCCTAGTGGTCGAAGTCCTTTCCGACAGCACCGCCGCCTATGATCGGGGCGACAAGTTTGCCGATTACCGCAAACTCCCCAGCCTTCAAGAATACGCCATTGTTGACATTGATTCCCGCCGGGTGGAATGCTTTCGCCGCAACGCCGAAAACCATTGGGTACTGTATGATTTTGAAGGCGATGGCGAATGCGAGTTTGCCAGCATTGGGTCATCCATGCCGCTTGCGGCGGTGTTCGAGGATGTGGAGGCGGAAGAGTTTGTTAAAACCGGGGCTGAGATTTACCACGGGGATCAAAGAGTGGGATAATGTCCCTTGGCTCCCATGCGGGAGCCTGTCTTCAACATTTGTGCTGGTTCCCACGAGGGAGCGTCACTGCCATTAAGTTAAGCCGTCATACCGGCATGGACCGCCGGTATCAAGATTGCAGGGACGCCCCCAAGCCCGCGCCATCCCTGGAGCCTGGGTTCCGGCGGTCCATGCCGGAACGACGATGTTTTGTTAACTTAATGGCAGTGACGAGGGAGCGTAGGACAAAATGAGAGCAATCAACATAATTCCTGATAACGAATTATCAAGTATGACAAAACGTTCGCTTCCATTTCGTGACCTTTTTAATCGCCATCCTGGCGTCACCCTTGGGCCATCGGAAAGTTATTCTGAAGCGGCGAGTGTTTGCTTGGATCGTCATCATATTTCGCCAGCAGACTTTACCATCGAACGTGGAAATTCCACATTGCAGACAATTGCCGAGCGGGAGACTCCAAGTGAAAGGATAAGGCGTTCATGGGCAAACGAAACCGACAGGACTACAAATGGAGCATACGGACTCGCGCTTGCTGCAATCGAAATCTCTGATAATCTTGTTGCCATAGGTCGTGCTGAAAATGGAACGGGGGCTGATTATTATCTTGGCCCGGCTAATGGCTCGCTAGAAGACTTTGAGCAATGTTTCAGGTTAGAAGTCTCCGGTGTTGATCACGGTGGAACGAATACTTTGAATAATCGCCTTCGACAAAAAAAGGAGCAGGCTTTAGCTGGAAAGAGCAATCTCCCTGCAATCGCAGCCGTTGTGGGTTTTCTTGCCACGCAAATCTTAATAGCTGACGTTGAACTTAAATGACTTGGGCTACCTTTCATAAGTCGAGCGAAGGGCTTGCAGCAGCAGCCCATGAGGCGCTACGTATTGGCAATTTTTCGCAAGCAGAAAATTTATTCGCACAAGCTGCCGAGAAGGAAGAGTACGCACTCACTTATCTTAAACTGCAAGAAAAGCCACGTACTTTTGGAATTACGTCAGTGAGTGCCGTGGCCCTCTGGTACAAAGCCCGTGAACTTTCCAGAGCGGAGCGTCTTGCTCACCAAGTTTTAGCCATTGCAGAGGTTTCCGAGTTTGCGGTTGAACAGCTACGCGGCCTTTTGCAGACAATTTGGAATGAGAATATTCAAGAAACAGCAAGGGTAAGTTTTGCCCCCGGTCAAATATTAGTTTCTGTAAAGGGAGGCCAAGTTGTTAGGGGCGGTGCGCCTCTTGATTTAGTCGTTGACAAAGTACAAACCATTCAAGCAATTTTTTATCGGACGGCTGAATTTCTTCAAAACTTGCCATTTAGACATCGTGGACCGGCACCCCGCGAAATACAAGACTCCTATCGCCCTTGGTTATTTCAAAGTGTCCCTGGAAGCTATCAGTTTGTTGTTGCCATACAGTCTCCTAAACTCGACTTTGGCCTTTTTAAGCCACCGCCGCGAGTTGATCCAGCAAGGCATCCCAGTCACGGCAAGATAATTCCAACCGGTCGCTGCCGGTTTTGGAGTTGACGAAATACTTGCCAGCCCAGATGGCGCGGCGGAC
>CAIODU010000325.1 GCA_903857165.1 uncultured Methylococcaceae bacterium
AAAGAATCGTCCACGAAAAACACGAAAAGCACGAACAAGACATGCTTTTGTTCGTGGTTTTCGTGCCTTTCGTGGACTCTATTTTTTGCCTTCGGATCAGATTCTTGTTGGGATGTTCTTTCTCAGGAATCACCTAACCTCTGTCATTCCTCCCCCGGCATGACCTCATCCTTTGGGTCGCTTAGCTCTGGCGGGCCAAACAAGATGCCACGTTCGGCAATGTGGGCAACGAGATGGGTACGGCTCATCACCTGAAAATGGGCCAGCAGATCACTGACATGTTTCTTCACCACCGGGACCGAGATGCCCAACCTCGTGGCGATGCTTTTGTTCGGCAAGCCTTGCACCAACAGCCGTAACACATCAGCTTGGCGCTTGGTCACACCCAAGTCCATACACGGGCGGGGGGAGGCCGGGGGCGGGTTCCGAACCCGCCCAGGTGAGCGGTCCAAGGCAGAGGTTCTGCCAAGCAGCGAAGACGGCAAGAACACCCCGCCGGCCAACGCCGCCCGCAAGGCCGCCACGATCATATCAGCGTTCTCCGACTTTGGCACGAAGCCCATGGCTTTCAGTTCCAACGCCTCCTCGATGAAACCCCGGTTCATCTCCTCCCCTGAAACCACCACCACCGGCAGGCTAGGCCGCGCCATCTTCAATGCCCGCAGACACTCAAGCCCGTGGCCGTCGGGAAGATTCAAGTCCAAAAACACCAAGTTTAGCGGCTTTTCCCGGGCTAAGGCGATGCCCTCGGCGCAAGTGCCCGCATGGAAAACCACGACAGCAGGCTCCAACTCTTTCAGCAAGAGTTCGAGTCCGGAGCGGAAGATGGGATGGTCGTCGATGAGCAAGATTTTCATGGGGGGCCACTGTTTGGCTAGGCTCGTATCAGAAAACGGGTGAAGCCCAGGCAAATTGCTTGTCGTGGGAGCGGTTTTTAACCGCGACTTTCGGCATTAGTCGCGGTTAAAAACCGCTCCCACGGAGGTTTTTTTTACCTTGTGCCAACATGAGCCTTGGCTTCCGTCACCACAATAACAGCCCCGGCGGTTGATTGCACGGCTACTGAAGTTTGTGGAAGGGGGTACTTTGGTAGGGGGTGCTTCAGTAGTCTGGTTTGTTTGGGACATTGGGGGCATAGTATCGTTCACCGATGGGGAGTTGGACTTTAAGAATTGACGAATCCCTTATAAGTTTTGCACACAGGCATACAGCGTTTTTAACACCAATTAGTTACTTTGTTTAAGACGTAGGAGCGGGCTTGCCCGCGAATAAGACACCGCCCCCTATTGTTCGCGGGCAAGCCCGCTCCTACCCGGCTGTCAAATATGTATTTGATCGAAGAAGTAAATCTAAATAACGCGTGGTTATTTGTAATTTAAGGAGATTAACATGCACCCTAACGAACAATTACTCAACAAGCTTTTTCAGGGCCTCAATGCCCTTGACCCTAAAGGAATGGCTGAGTGTTATGACGAGCAAGCCCATTTCGAGGACATCGCGTTTCGCTTGGACAACAAGGCCAAGATTCACGCAATGTGGGACATGATCTGCTCAAAGGATGAGAATGGAAAATCAACTGGGATTACTGCGGAAGTCAAAGAATTATCCGCAAACGATTCAATCGGTCACGCCATCGTTGAGGAAAATTACATCTTCAGGGAGACTGACAGGCCAGTTCAAAACAAGATCGTCTCAACTTTTGAGTTTCGAGATGGCTTGATTTATAAGCAGACCGACGAGTGCGACACAGTTCATTGGGCAGACCAAGCGTTTGGCGGTATCAATGGCTTTGTCGCTGGACATGTCGAATTTCTCCGTCGCTGGAAGGCGATGCACAAGTTGAAGAAAGCGCGTCCCAAAGCATTAACTGGATCAGGATAATTGGGGTCAGCCAGATAGCCGGGTGGGCAACGTCTTTTTGTTGCCCACCGATTGCGACGGTTCCTCGTAGGCAAACGATAAAGCTGTTTGCCCACACTACCGGGCTAATGCAAATTTAGGCGCATTGCATGTTTTTATCCTTCATCTTTAGGAGAGAAAAATGAAAAGAAGTGTGGTGAGTATCGGGCTATTAATATTGTTTTCTGTATGGGGCATCGCTTACGCCGAGACACTTCCTGCGGGTACTGCCGTCGTTGAAGAAGCTCCTTTGAAAGCAGCGCAAGCTGTTCTTGCATCTAAGAATGTTTCTGTGGAACTTGCCGTCTTGAAAGAGGTAATCGGAGCAGCCCTCAAAGCTGCTGCACCGACAGACCAACTTGCAGAAACAGACCAACTTGCAGAAGCTTTTCGTCAGCAAATATTGCATGGACACTATCTGTTATATTCATTGTTTTGTGGTTTTGTCAGTGTAGCGGTTAAAATTGTTGATTATGTAGTTTCCTCTCAAGTGGATGAGAATGGCAAAGTTGATGCGAAGAATGTAATAAAAATTAAGGCTGTGCCTTTAGTTGGATGGTTTTTTTCTGCCACTGTAGTCGGGTACTTAGCAGTAGTTACTGCTTTTTTACCTCTTACGCCACAAGGAGCAGTTATAGTTGGGTTCGCGTGGCCTATGGTTTATAAGCGTCTTAAAGAAAAGGAAGAAAAGGCGGCATTGGGTGCGGACGGACAGGCGGCGGCGGATCAGGCGGCGGCGGATCAGGCTGCGGCGGATCAGGCAGCAGCGGATCAGGCAGCAGCGGATCAGGCAGCAGCGGATCAGGTGGCGGCAGACAGGGCGTAGTGAAGAACGAATTGCACGAAGCGGGCTAGGGTATTCGAAGCGGGCGCGACGAAGCAGTCCGGGGTATGCGAAATGGGTGCGACGGGGTTTGTAACCCCGTTGCTAACGTTTTGTGCGAGGCCACGGAAAAGAATTGTGGAATTGCACATTTCTCTCGTTCCCACGCTCCAGCGTGGGAACGACTGCCCCGGCGCCCCAACGCGGTAAGGCGCATTCGTAGGGCGCAATAGCGGTACTCCGCGTATTGCGCCGCATGGATCGAGGGTATTCCTGGGCGCGACGGGGTTTGCAACCCCGTCGCCAACGTTTTGTGCGCAGCCAAGACACCCGGCACGGCATCAAATGTTTCGGACGGGATAACCTATCCCGTCCGGCTTTGTGATTGTTGGCGTGATTATGTGTTATGCACCTGCGTAAGTGTCTGATACAAAGTAGAGGAATATCGTTATGTCAAAATGGCCCCATCAATGTAATGTCGATAGTTTTTATCGAAATCCTAAAGGTAGTCATGGAGATGCCAATCCTAAATTTGGAGAAAAAATGAAACATATAATTTTAATCTGTTCACTTGCGATTCTAACCGCATGTGCTACGCAGTCGCAGCAAAAAGACAGTGTTTCTCTCGCCGCAAATGCCCCTGTTGCTGGTATCAAAGAGATTTCATCAAGCTCCCTTTCACTTTCTGAACCTGCGCTTTACCTATTACCTGACAAAGCATTGCAGGTTACACAGATAGGTGCTGTACTAGATAGTCTTAAAGGTAACGAAAATATAATTCTTTACGTGCATGGTCGCGCTGGCGGTAAGAAACAAGAACCCAGTAAATCGCTCAAAGATGTCATGCCCTCCCTGACTGAAGACTATAAAGCTAAAGCTATTATGTTTTATTGGCCTGGTGCAGGCGACGGTGGGGTAACGGGATTTCCAGAAGAAAGGGCGCGGCAGGCTGCACCAGCGTTGACTGAGACACTAAAGGCTTTGCAGAATTACAAACAAGCTAACGCGACAAGGTTACAAAATGTCAAATTTATACTTTTACTGCATAGTATGGGCAGTATTGTATTTGAGCAATTCATAAATTTGTATGCGCCGAGATCGTTAGATCGGAATTTATTCGATACCGTCATACTAAATTCCTCATCTAGTGCTACTAAAGGTCACGATGTATGGTTGAAGAAAGTAGATTTTACTCGTAATCTTTATGTAACCGTGAATAATGACGACTCAGTACTTCGATCCGCTGGACTTTTTCGGGGAGTAAGGCTTGGGAAAGATTTAAAACACGTTAATTTAGCGCAAAACGCGGTATACAGCGTTTTCTATATCTACTTGTTACTTTATTATTTACGCCCATGTCGGCAAAGGGTTGCCGACCTACTGCGTAACAAGGGTTGTAGGGCGGCAACCCTTTGCCGCCAACGATTATAAAGTAATCAATGGACATTAAA
>CAIODU010000326.1 GCA_903857165.1 uncultured Methylococcaceae bacterium
AACTGCCGGTCACGATAACTTCCCCGATGTCGCCATCGCTACTGATGTGGACCTTCAGTGTCACCGTACCCTCCCAACCCTTTTCTTGGGCGGCATGGGGATACCGTCTCCTGAAACCACTCATCCCACCGGGATGATAGCTTTTATCCTCACCCTTTTCGGCGTGGGATTTTTGGGTTCCATAGCCTTCATCCTGTTCCGTGACATGCCGGGTCGGCGATGCCGCTGATGCGGGTTCATGATGAGTTTCCCGAGCCGGTTCTGGTGCGGGTGATTCGGGCTCTTCTTCCAGCGTCGGCGTGTAGATGGGCCTTTCAGTCCGTGCCGGCCTGGGTTTGGGATTAGGCATCGCGGACTTGCCGGGTTTTTCCACGACCTTGTTCGGCTTGGGTTTTTCCATTTCTTTTGGCACCGGCTTGGGCATAGGCGGTTTCATGATGGGCTGTGGCTTAGGCTGTGCAACAGTTGCCGGAGATGGCGGCGTAGCGGGTGCTTGGGGTTGTGTGATGGTCGCAGGTGTTGTCTGGGCTATCAATGCAACTTCAATCACCGTGGGTTCCTCCGGTGGAAGCGGTTTAGGTATGTGTTTATAAAAATGCCAAAATCCGGCATGAAGACAGAAAGCAAGCAGAAAAGCAACCGCTTCGGCTATCCATTGTGCATTCCGTTGTTGCGGATTGATGGGTACGGATATCGACTTCATGGATTTATTGATTTCTATGCCACTTCAAAATTAACTGCCTTTTATCGAGGATGCCGAGCTTAATCACCATAGACGGCTACTGGCGATAAAACATTTTCTGAATCAAGCACTGCGGTTGACTTGCTCATCACCTATCAGTTTCGAATTATCCTGATTAAGGCTAGGGTTGAATTTACAAGGCTATCAGGTGTTTTGATGCCCGTGGAACATGCTTTGCAAACCATTTAGCCTAGTGGCGATTTTTTCAGGAGTAGCCGATTATGCATTCGCGTATGCCGGTTTGTTGGTCGTTCTCACTTGATTGGCTCGATAGGTCCTTTCTCCGGGCAACACCGCCTGATCAATGTCCATGCATTGTTGGTGACGAATTTGGCACTATCAATACTGAGGCAGACCGGCAAAGACGAAGGATTCATAGGTAGCATCAACTCAAAAAATGATAATCAAAGCAATAATCACGCCAACCTAAAATTGTTCACATTTGGATGCCGACCGAGCCAGATGGTCTGCTCAAACACTAAAAACATTTGCTTTTTTTCAAACACTGTTCGGGCGCACCGCGTACATTCCTAGGCTCGTTTCGTGTGGAATATTGAAGTAAGAATGGGTTGCCGACCTCTTGGCAACCCATCTTTCTTGTTGGCGTATGGACAAAGAGGTTTTAATCCCCTACCTGTAAAGAGCGTTAAATGACACACTTATTGTGTGATATGCCTCAATTTTCTGTCGGCCATCTAGCTAGAAAGTGAAGATAAGAGCTTGAACACCACTGAATGTAAGGGGTTTTGTAACCGTGGCATGTATTTTGTATGCGGTTAAGGTGTTAAAAACGACAAGTTACTTGGATTTGCCAAGGACTTTTCGACGACTGTGCTACGAGAAATTTCGCTGCTTTTCTGAAAAAGGCCAATGTCGGGAACTCAAGCTCTGAACAAACAACGCTAAACATCAACCTGCAATTCATTGGAGATTTACAAAAATGACTATTCGACCTTTTTTTAAGCTTACGTTAACAGCAGCGTCTTTAACGTTTGCCACAGC
>CAIODU010000327.1 GCA_903857165.1 uncultured Methylococcaceae bacterium
CGTCCGCCGCGCCATCTGGGCTGGCAAGTATTTCGTCAACTCCAAAACCGGCAGCGACCGGTTGGAATTATCTTGCCGTGACTGGGATGCCTTGCTGGATCAACTCGCGGCGGTGGCTTAAAAAGGCCAAAGTCGAGTTGGACATTGACGATTATAAGGAAAAGGGCGACCTCAACGAGGATCGTCTCTACAACACATTGCGTAGTACGCTGAAGGCTTATAACGACATATCCTTCCGCTACCATGAGGGAGTGGAAAGGCGCTTGTCTGGCTTGGTTGCCGATAATGCGGCTGAAGGCATCATCATTTGCAACACTATGAACAGCATCGTCAGCATCAATCCGGCCTTTACGAGGATGACGGGGTTTACCGAGGGCGAGACCGTCGGCCGCAACCCGAAAATGATGAGTTCGGGGCTCCATGATGCCGACTATTATCATGAAATGTGGGAATCGCTCAGAACGGTTGGCGCTTGGCACGGCGAGATATGGAACAGGCGCAAAAGTGGCGAAGTCTTTCCGCAATGGTTGTCCATCAGTTCCATCAAAAACGAAAGCGGGGAGTTTTTGCAATTCATCGGCTTGTTCACCGACCTGTCAGAGAGCAAAGCGGCCCAGGAACGGATTTACTTCCTTGCCAATTATGATGAGTTGACCAAACTTCCCAACCGGGCCATGTCCAGGGGGCGTCTCGAACGGGCGATCAATTCGGCCGTCGTTGCACGGGACCAATTGGCGGTCATGCTGCTTGATCTGGATCGGTTCAAAGTCATCAACGAATCGTTAGGGCATAGCGTGGGGGATGCCTTATTGTCGATGGTCGGGCAGCGTTTGCAAGGCAGTGTGCGGGAACATGATACGGTGGGCAGGCAGGGCGGGGATGAGTTTTTGATGATATTCCCCAGGGCAGGGATTGATTTTGTCGCCCGCTTGGCCAAGCGAGTGCTTGATAATCTGTCGAAACCCTTTGACATAGACGGCCATCATCTGGTGATTTCCCCCAGCATCGGCATTGCGGTTTATCCGAATGACGGCGTTGACGCCGAGACCTTGCTGCGCAATGCCGAAGTGGCCATGTATTCCGCCAAAAATTCAGGCCGATGCCAATATCAATTCTTCACGATAGAGTTGAACTCCATTGCCCAATTTCGGCTCAAGCTGGAAACCGGGCTTAGAAGGGCGTTGGAAGACGGCGAATTCGTCCTTCACTATCAACCCCAGGTGGAAACCTTGTCCGGGCGGATCGTTGGCTGCGAGGCTTTAATCCGTTGGGTGACACCGGAGGGCCTGTATTTCCCCCTCCAATTCATCCCGCTGGCCGAGGAAACCGGCTTGATCGTGCCTATCGGGGAGTGGGTGCTGACCACCGCATGCAGTCAAGTCAAAGCTTGGCAGGATAGTGGTTTGCCCGCCATACCGGTTGCCGTCAATCTCTCCAGTATTCAGTTCGCGCAAGCGGATATTCAGCAAAAAATTCGCAGCATCCTCATATCCACCGGGCTTGCCCCCAAATGGTTGGAACTGGAAATCACCGAAACCGTATCAATGTCGGATGCGGATTACACCACCGAAACCATTCATGCGCTCAACGATCTAGGCATCAGTTTTGCCATTGACGATTTCGGCACAGGATACTCCTCTTTAAGCTATCTCAAACGGTTTAGGGTGAGCAAGCTTAAGATCGACAAATCCTTCATCCACAATGTCCCCCACGACCCCGAAGATTCAGCCATTGTCGAAGCCGTCATCAATCTCGGCAAGATTTTAAAACTGCAAACCTGCGCGGAAGGAGTCGAGACGCTTGAACAGTTTCAATATCTCAAGGCACTCCACTGCGACCAGTGCCAAGGGTATTTCTTCGGCAAACCGGTCCCCGCCGATGACTTCGCGCGATTATTGGGGGAAAAGACATGATTCAGTTCGGAAAGTGGCTGCTTGCCACGCCAGTGCGCGTCCCGCTGACGGCCCGCCTCCTGTTTTCACTTTTGTTTGCAATGCTGCTGGCTACCCAAGCCGGCACCCTGCAAGCCTCCCCCATCGTCAACACCTCGCCGCCCGTCACCCTCCCCGCAGCGGGCGACGGCGGGCAGGTGGCATTGGGGGACGCGCTGCTAAGTTTGAACGGTGGAATGATGCAAGCCTCCGCCATCATCGGCGACAACCCCACGGTAACGCCCTTTAACGGCGGGGTGTCCCTGACCGGCGCGGCCTTCACCCAAGACGACCAATACGAGGTCGTCCACTTCAGCTTGACGCAGGCCGAATCCGTCACCTTCCAGACCTACGGAGCGGACGGCGGCACCAACGGCGCGGGTGCAGTCCATCCCCACTGGCGGCTTCGTGCCGGTGGTGGGGCTGTGCAGCGGCAACAACGGCAAGTCGGACGACTACTCGACTATTTTCAGCGACTACGGACGCGGCACCGGCGGGGTGTATGACGTGAGCTTCGCCCAAGCGCTCGCCGCCGGGGACTACTATGTGGTGCTGTCGGTCTTCAACAACACTGACAAAGGGTATCTCCCCACAAGTTTAGTCGTTGCCAGTCCCTACTCCAATTCCACCTTCGACTACGCCTACTTCAACTACAGCGTTTTAGGGGATACCGACAACTTCACCTATTCGCAACTGGGCGGTTTTTCAACCGGAGACCCCACCCCATTTTGGTACGACTCGACCACCCAACGGACGGGCGGCTGGGCGCTGGACATCATCGCATCATCCATGGCGGTGCCCGAGCCGGGGAGCCTGGGGCTGCTCTTACTCGGACTGCCCCTGCTTGGCCTCAAAGCCATTAAGTTAAGAAAGCCGAGCTTTGCCTCGAATGCGAAAACGGACATTGATGGAGCGCCAAGCCCCAGCTTGGCGTCGGCCAACCCAAGGCCAAGCTGGGGCTTGGCGCTCCGAGAATCCTTAAGTTAATGGC
>CAIODU010000328.1 GCA_903857165.1 uncultured Methylococcaceae bacterium
TGGGCGGACGGCAAATTCCAACTGCTGCGCCAGAAGCTGCCCTCGCGCAAGCGGCTGTTCAACGACATCAAAACCCTAACCAGCTACCTGTGCTTCGACAGTTGGGATGCCTTGATGGATTTCATGCTGGAAAGCTTCAACAAACCGACACCCCCGAAGCCGGAAACCGGGTAACTTCGTCAAAATGAGAATTGCTGCATCCTACGGCCCTGACCAAACTTTGCTATAATAATCGTATTGACCCCTTTTAACCGGAAACTGCTGCCGAATGAAAATTTAATCGATGGCGTTGTTAAATTCATAATAATGAAACGTAGAGGATATGCAATGTCATCGTCGAATTACATAATATATGTCATAAATAATGGTGCAACACAGGATTTCTTTCTGTTCCAGCAATCATCGGTATTTTCATACAACAACTCGGTGAGAACGGTAATAAGCCTTGACACGGAGTCTCTCGCCCCTTTTCAGACCTTTGGCACACAACTCACGTTCATGGTCGACAAGGAGGTCTATGCTGGCGCGGCGACGCCCATATCTACCAACTATGCGATGCTTTCTAAATCCCTTGCTGAGGGCCACCAGTCAACAGCCGTGCAGCCCGTAACAAACACTGCCAACTCGACGACACTTTCTGTCTCTCCATTCGGATTGACCAGTCCAGTCGCGGATACAAGCATCTCATCCGGTTCGTTCCAGATCCAGACACCACCGTATGACCCTTCATTGAATACTTATTATCTGGGCAATGCCGTGAAGACTACCGGCGGAGGGATCGTCCTATCGTCCTTTGTCATTGCAAACCCCAACCAGAAACTGAAGGTTACGCCCCAGCCTATCTTCGGCATTGGCATCGGCAACAATCCTTCTGGCACGGTTTTACAATCAGACCAGATCAATAATGTCGCCCTATGCGACTTCACCGTGTCGAGTAATGCCTACACGGTGACTTACACCAATACGGGGACATGGGTAATCAAGCAATAGTCAGCCTAACGGGTTGTGCGAGGGCCAGAAAAACCGAAAGGCGAAAGCTGACGCTTTCGCCTCCCGTAGCGAGACAATGGCAATCAGTTTATGATGATTGTACACTCCAAGTGCCATCCGCATTGTAGATTACCCTTGCGGACGTAAAACCGCCAGTGAAATCGCATAAGGCCGAGCCAACTGACGATTGGGAAAAGTTCATGACTGTGCCTGGCGTGTATTGTCCAACGGCAACATAATACTTCAGGATGGGCTGGCAATCGATATTCTGGTTTGGCGGAGCCACAACGAAGCTCGACAGCACTATCAGGCCATTCGCCTGTGTTGCAGAACCGGCGTTGTACGGTGTCACGCTGGGATTGTACGCTGGAGTGACAATGCGGAAGGCTCCGGGCTGAACACCACTCATGTAAGTCGGAACCGTAAGACCTAACGGGCTCACGCTCATAGCCGTCCCATCGTTCGTGGTCTGCTGTCCGGTTGTCGCCAGATTAATGGGCTGCGAAGCGGAGGCGTAGCCCGAGGCTTGACCGACCTGTGGGACAAGGCTTACCGCTTGCTGGACACCTGCGAAGAATTGCACGTTAGCCATGAACGTCAGTTGTCCGCCAGTGGTGGCAGATGGACCGAGAGGGGAAGCCCAAAGGCTGTTGGAGTAAACCGAATAGCCACCAGCGTAGATGGCCGGCTGCTGGAAGAAGTAGAACGATTGTTGATAAGGCGAGTTGTTAGTGACGTTAACCGTTAGAAGGGTAGACATAATATGTTCTCCAAAATGAAGTTTCCTACTCGTTTGGCTTTTCGGAATTCGCCCCACTTTTTTATTTGGGCAGTGGATGCCCTTTGTTTCCCGTCGTGGATAGGCCGCGTACAGCAGGTTAGCGTTTAAGCGAATTCCGCCGATTGTGAACCACACCACAACTTCACCCCTTTCTCCGGCCTATCTCGTCTAGCCGAGAGGGTCAGTCTGCAACCGCTCAGGATCAAGCATCATCCTCTATTTATGAGCCAACTCATTAAAGGGTTGACCTGCGTGGAGGATGCACTAAAGAATCCAGTATCACCAAGCACGGGCATAGAGTCTCAAACCCGCCGAACCGCCGCTTTCGTTTGCATGGACTTTTCTTTCGATTGCGCGACTATTTGCCTGACTTAGGGTCTGGGTGTTACGCACTGCGCCGCCGATGCCCATGTTTAGGCTGGAATAAACCCGCCCTAGCGGGCGTTTCCGGCGAAGTAAGCCGCACTTGTCTGGGTGCTTATGCCGGAAACGCCCGTGAACGGGCTTATTCCGGCCTTCTACGGTGCGTAACATCAGTAA
>CAIODU010000329.1 GCA_903857165.1 uncultured Methylococcaceae bacterium
GTCCGCCGCGCCATCTGGGCTGGCAAGTATTTCGTCAACTCCAAAACCGGCAGCGACCGGTTGGAATTATCTTGCCGTGACTGGGATGCCTTGCTGGATCAACTCGCGGCGGTGGCTTAAAAAGGCCAAAGTCGAGTTAGTAAGATCGTAATAATTGATGCATGTCTTATTATAGCGGCTTTTACTGGGGGTTTAGTATTTTTTGGACTTCTTTATTTTTTATTTAGCAATGGATGGATTGATTTTCAATTACGTAACAATTTAATTATATTCGATGGTGTAGTCAGTGTAACTTTGGCAGTAATTGTCTATTTAAAATTAAATAGCGACCTTAATGAAAAATCTAATAAGTTAATTTTATCATTAGTTTTAGAGTCTGCCTTCTTTGGCGGAATTATTCCCTTTATTTATTTTATATCGTATGATAGACAGGGAGTATGGTCTATACCACCTATACCAACTACAGTTGAAACAATAGCCATCCCAGATGGAATCCAAGGTGGAGGTCATCGTAAACTACATACTTTCCCTTGGCCCCCACCTAAAGCTTCTTCTAAAGAGGTAATTCCCAGAAAATTGTTGGCTCAAAAGGTTTCAAAACCGACAATTAAAGACATTGATACCAACATTACTGAAGCACTCCGAAAAATAGGGCATGGTGAGTATAGCTATTTTTGGATTCCAGCCGGATATGCTTTGGTCACACGACTTGAAAAGATACAAAATAATGGTATGCCAAAACCGGAGATTGAACGTTGGGAAGTTAAATCAGGTGAGTGGAATGATATTTCCCTCAGGCAATATCTTCAAGGTCTTTTTACGGCGAAACAAGGTTTTTATCGTTTAATAGTTTTTGTAATTTCAAGAAAAGCATGGAGAGAAAGTGAAGATACAATTACCGAAGAGGAAGCAATCATGTGGTTAAGGCGAGGTTATGATAGATTGCCTGACGAACTTGCTTTGACCCCATTTGCTCCTAGTTTCGTTTGTACCGCACTTATCTATGAGTTTGAACAAACCAGCCCTAAAAAAGAAGCCCAACTTCTCTCACCGGGCAAGTTGTCAGCACATGCCCACTTAGATGCATCTGGTTTTTATAAAGCGATAGGAGAATAAAATGCGTATCTCGATGAGTCTATGTAAGAAATGGCTTGCAGGAGTCTGGTTCTCCTTTGCCGCCATTTTATTTCTTCTAATGGTGGTCACTACCATGGTTGGAGCTTACCAAGACATCGCCGAAGGTGTCTGGAGTTGGTTTTTACCCAGTGTCATGCCGACCCTTTCATTAATGATTGCCGTCCTCGTATCTGACAATCAACACACTGAAAAAAAGTCCCGAACCGCCGATAGGTTCCTGTTCAAATTGAGCTTGGCATTGTCTGCATTTTATCTACTTCTGCTTATTCTCGTTATCGTTTTACAACCATTAACCAATACATTTGACGATGCCCCACTGAAAGGATTCCAAAAATCAAATCTATGGCTAGGTCCTTTGCAAGGTTTGGTTGCGGCTGCATTGGGTGCATTTTTTATCAACAAAGATGCGGGAAAAGATACTTCAGGCGATAGTTCATAGCGCATATGATGCGCTGAGGTACGAAGTGCATCATACGAGTTGAATGATTTACGAAAACCAACTCCCATGCAAATTTATCTTGGCTTTTTTCAAGAGGTTTTAACATGAATGCACAAATCCAACCGATTTCGGAATTAAACCGCCGTGCGACTAATGCGCTAGTTCGGGAAGTTGGGATAGTCAACACTTTGCGCTTCCTCAATCAATTCAGGGTAGGTGATGGCGATTACACCGTCGAACGTGATCAATTGTTCGGTGACATGTCGGTCAAAGATATTATTCGAGACATCAAAGCCCAGCGCCGGACAGGCACTTAATAAGCCGGTTAGTTTTCTCACATTAAGCGGATTAATTTCAAATGTGAAATTACACGACAATCTTGTAAAGCTATTGATTTTAAAAGAGGAACAAACAATGCCAACCATTTCCATTTTTTATGGAATTCAGATCATGATGTATTTTTACGATGATGCAAAGCATCATACACCACACATTCATGCTGAATATCAAGATGATGAAGCAGTGTTTTCGATTTTGGATGGTGAACTTCTTTCGGGTAATCTGCCTCGCAAACAAACGCGATTGGTACAGGCATGGATTGAGTTATATCAGGAATCTTTAATGCTGGACTGGAAGTTAGCTATGTCAGGTCAAGAACCCCACCGAATTGAACCATTAAGATAAACTTGGGGTGAGTTATGAAGTTGATTAATGTTGAAATTAAAGAAAATTATATTGTGAGAATCTATTTAGATGATGATTCCATCGTCGAATTTGATGTTAAGGAAGAACTGGAACGAATTCCATGTTACAAACCGCTCTATGATAAGGTGTTGTTTAAATCAATAAAGTTTAAAAATAAGCGTATTTATTGGAACGATCATTTTGATTTTCATTTGGATCAAATTTTGGAACGTGGACGTTTTGTAAAAATTTAAAAGCCCTGTAGGTTGGGCTTATCTCTTTGGCGAACGCCCGACGTTTCGTTTGATACCGAGAACTCTGTAATAGGATATTCATGCGCGACTGTTTTGGGTTTGAGGTCAGGCTAACGGTTGAACGGCAAGCCCACATTCTTCAGCACTCCGAGATGGCAGGCTTGGAGGAAGCCATACCCAACACCTTGGAGGCCCCTAAGGAAGTGCGGCTTTCCCGCTCTGACCCATCCATTCGACTTTTTTATCGATATTACAAAAACACGCCGGTAGGTGCCAAGTGGCTATGTGTTGTGGTCAAATATCTTGAAGCGGATGCGTTCGTCGTCACCGCCTACCTTACCGACAAACTAAAAACTGGAGACAGCTTATGGCCCAAAAAGTGAAAGTCTGGTACGACCCGGAAGCCGATTTCCTTGAAGTGCAATTTTCCGAAGCCCCCGGCTACATGCGAGAAACCGACCATGATGCCGTCATGGAACGAGTGGACGAACAAGGGCAGGTGTTGGGTTTCAGCATCCTAGGCATCAGCCGTCACGCCAAGGAAAGACCGTTTGCAGCGGAACTGACAGCGCAAATCTTGTGAAGTGCGTTTCAGAGGTGATTAACTCGATAAATAACCAACACAAGAAATAATTATATGAAAATTAGACTCTTGATTTTATGCATGGGCGCAACCCTTTGGCTAACCGCTTGCAACGACAACGCCCCTTCATCCTCTGCCGTAGCAACCCCAACCCGACTCACGGGCCATGTCAGCAATGACGACGGGCCGGTGGGCCAGGCCCGCATTGAAGCCAAAGATGCCAAGGGGCAAGTGGCGGCGAAAACCGAACTGCAAGGCGCTTCCAGCACCTATCAATTAAGCTTGCCCGCCGGGACTGTCTATCCGGTGATTTTGACCGCTTACCCGCAAGCAACGCCGGAAGCGCCATTGAAAGCCGCCGTTGCCAGCCCGCTGGCCGCCGAACAGGACATCAGCCCGATCACGACGATTGTGGTTGACACGGCGTTAAGCCTGGGCGGGCTTACTGAGGCCAATCTTGCCAAAGCGGCTGGCGCGGCCATCTCCTTGCGCAAAAAATCAGGCGGCGGCGGTGGGGGTGGTGGCGCGACCACGGAAAGCTTCAAGGGCGACCCGACCAAGCAATATGGCGGGTGGCATTGATGGCCGACCGGCAGGGTACGGCAGTCCGATGCTGAAATTTCCCAATTCCGGCCTCTACGCCATCACTGCTGAAAACCGCCACAGCCCGCAAGCCTTGGCGGACGCAGTAAACGCTGCTTTGCGCGGCGGTGCCAAAGTCATCCAATACCGCTCCAAATCCAGTCGGGATCAACGACAAGAAGCCCGATTGTTGCTGGTCGAATGTCGCGCTTTTCAAGTTCCGCTAATCATCAATGACGATGTGGAACTAGCCTTGGATGTAGGCGCGGACGGGGTTCATTTGGGCAAAGACGATGGCTCCATCGTTGATGCCAGGAAAAGACTGGGCGTGGAAGCCATCATCGGCGTCTCCTGCTATAATTCGCTGGAACGGGCGGTCGAGGCAGAAGCACTAGGGGCAAGTTACGTGGCCTTTGGACGGTTTTTTCCGTCTAGCAGCAAGCCCAATGCACCCTGCGCCCAGTTGGGCACATTGACCGCAGCCAAACAACGCCTGCACTTGCCGATTGTCGGCATCGGTGGGATTACGCACGAAAATGGCCGGTCACTTGTCGAAGCCGGAGCAGATGTGTTGGCGGTCATTGACGCAGTGTTTGGCGCAAGTGATCCAGAAAAAGCCTGCCTGGCATTCAAGCCATTATTTAATTAGCCCCTTTATGATGGGCAACGGCCTTTTTGTTGCCCACCGTTCGGATTGAAGTCCATGTAGGTTGGGCAACGTCCCTTTGTTGCCCAACATCCGAATGTCTGGCATTGAGCCAAGACATGCCAAAGGATTATAATCAACCCTCCCTCCTCTTTAAACGGTTCAGGAACACCCATGCCAGAAGCCCAATCCCAAACTTCCACCTCGCTCCATCTAAACGATCTTGACCCAACCGAGACCCGCGAATGGTTGGACGCGCTTGATGCCGTCATCGAGAACGAAGGTTCCGAACGGGCGCATTACCTGATTGAACGTCTAGTCGACAAGGCCCGGCGTTCCGGGATCAACCTGCCTTATAAGGCCAACACCGCCTACATCAACACCATACCGCCGCATAAACAGGCGCGGTTGCAGGGAGACGAGGAAATGGAGCATCGCATCCGCTCATGGATTCGCTGGAATGCGATGGCGATGGTGGTTCAGGCCAACCGCGTTTCGTCCGAATATGGCGGGCACATTGCCAGTTTTGCCTCTTCTGCCACTTTGTACGAAGTGGGCTTCAACCATTTTTTCCATGCCCCCGATCAAAACCATGGCGGGGATTTGGTGTTTTTCCAAGGCCATTCCTCGCCGGGAATTTATGCCCGTGCCTTCCTTGAAGGCCGTCTGAGCGAAGATCAGTTGGGCCGCTTTCGCCGTGAAGTATGCGGCGATGGGCTTTCCTCCTATCCGCATCCGTGGCTGATGCCGGATTTCTGGCAGTTCCCGACGGTTTCCATGGGTCTGGGTCCGATCATGGCGATCTACCAAGCCCGGTTCATGCAGTATTTGGAAGATCGCGGCATCCTCCAAACCAAGGGCCGCAAAGTATGGGCCTTCATGGGCGACGGCGAGATGGACGAGCCGGAATCCATGGGTGCAATCGGCTTGGCTGGACGTGAAAAGCTGGACAATCTGGTGTTTGTGGTCAATTGCAATCTGCAACGTCTGGACGGGCCCGTCAGAGGTGGCGGCAAAATCATCCAAGAACTCGAAGCGGAATTCCGTGGCGCGGGTTGGAACGTCATCAAAGTGATATGGGGTTCGGGCTGGGATGCCCTGCTGGCGAGGGATTCCAAAGGATTCTTGCGCAGGCGCATGGAAGAGGCGGTCGATGGCGAATACCAAAGCTACAAGGCCAAGGGCGGCGCTTACACCCGCAAGCATTTCTTCGGCAAATACCCGGAATTGCTGGACATGGTCGCCCACATGTCGGACGATGACATTTACCGTCTGAGCCGTGGCGGTCATGACCCGCACAAGGTTTATGCCGCCTATCATACGGCGGTCAACCATACTGGCCAGCCCACGGTTATCCTTGCCAAGACCGTTAAGGGCTATGGCATGGGAAGTTCCGGCGAGGGCGCGATGATTGCCCATCAACAGAAAAAAATGGATGAGGCCGCGCTCAAGGCATTCCGCGACCGTTTCCACATACCCATTCCCGACGACAAGATTGCCGAAACGCCATTCTTCAAACCAGCGGAGGATAGCCCGGAGATTAAATATCTGCACGAACGCCGCAAGGCATTGGGCGGCTACCTGCCCAGCCGCCGCAAACAGGCGCCGTTATTGCAAGTGCCTGATTTGAGCGTATTCGACTCCCTGTTGCACAAGAGTGACCGGGAAATGTCCACTACCATGGCTTTTGTACGGATAATCACTGCCTTGTTGCGGGACAATAAAATCGGCAAATATGTCGTGCCTATTGTGGCCGACGAAGCGCGCACCTTCGGCATGGATGGATTGTTCCGTCAATATGCCATTTACTCTTCGGTGGGCCAGCCTTACACCCCGGAAGACTCCGACCAATTAATGTTCTATCGTGAGGACAAGAACGGCCAAATTCTCGAAGAGGGCATCTGCGAGGCCGGTGCCATGAGTTCGTGGATCGCTGCCGGCACCGCCTACAGCAATCATAATGTGCAGATGATCCCGTTCTACATCTACTACTCGATGTTCGGTTTCCAGCGCATCGGCGATTTGATGTGGGCGGCCGGAGACTTGCAAGCACGCGGCTTCCTGCTTGGCGGAACCGCCGGGCGGACCACCTTGGCTGGCGAAGGGCTGCAACATCAGGATGGTCACAGCCACATGGCCATGTCCTTCATCCCCAACTGTGTGGCCTACGATCCCGCCTTTGCCCATGAGTTGGCGGTCGTTGTGCAAGACGGTTTGCGCCGGATGTACCAAGAAGGGGAGAGCGTTTTCTACTATGTCACTGTGATGAACGAAAACCACAGCCACCCTGGAATGCCAGAAGGGTCCGCCGAGGGCATCATCAAAGGCATTTACCAACTTCAAGACGTTGGGGAGAAGGCCGATTTGCAACTGCTTGGGAGCGGGGCTATTTTGCGCGAGGCTATCGCCGCCGCCGAGTTGCTGGAAGTGGATTTTGGCATCAAGGCCAATGTTTGGAGCGTGACCAGCTTCAGCGAGCTACGCCGGGAAGGTCTGGACAAGGAACGCTGGAATATGCTTCATCCCGACCAACCTAGGGCCAAAAGCTATCTGGAACAGGTTTTGGGTGGCAAGCCCGGCCCTGTCGTCGCGGCTACCGACTACATGAAAGTGGTTGCTGACCAAGTTCGCCAATTCTTGCCCGGCAAGTATTTTGTGGCCTTGGGTACGGATGGTTACGGACGCAGTGACCGGCGCACCGAATTGCGACGTTTCTTTGAGGTCAACCGCCATTACATCGTACTGGCCGCCCTCAAGGCGCTGGCCGACGAGGGCACTATCGCCGTCGCCAAGGTCACTGAAGCGATGGAAAAATACGGGATCGACCCCGAGAAACCGAACCCGGTGACGGTTTAAGGAGCTTTCATCATGGCAAAAGAACAAACGATCACAGTTCCCGACATCGGCAACAACAAGGGTGTTTCCATCATCGAAGTGCTGGTCAAAGCCGGCGATATCATCAACAAGGAAGACTCCCTCATCACCCTGGAAAGCGACAAGGCGGCGATGGAGATTCCCAGTTCCCACGCGGGCGTTGTCAAGGGGGTCATCGTCAAAGTCGGTGACAAAGTCAGCCAAGGCTCGCCCATCTTGGTCTTGGTTGAGGAAGAGGCCGGGGCTGCCCCGATTGTCGCTGCCGAGCCTGAACGGGCTGCCGCGCCGCCCATCCCAGTTGGCTTGGCGGATGATGCCGATAACACGGTCACCGTTCCTGACATTGGCAATAATAAGGATGTGTCAATTATCGAAGTACTGGTGAAGGTCGGCGACATCATCAAACTGGAAGACTCCATCATCACCTTGGAAAGCGACAAGGCGGCGATGGAAATCCCCAGCCCGAAAGCGGGGGAAGTCAAGCAGGTGTTAGTCAAAGTAGGCGATAAGGTCAGCCGAGGCTCGCCCGTGCTGGTGTTGGCTGGGGTAGTGGGCGGCACCCCACCCGTTCCGATCCAGGCGAAACCCGCCGCGCCGGTGACCGCAACGGCCACGCCAGCCGTTCCGGCCACTCGGTCCGCGCCGGCCGCCATGCCAGCCATCGACGATTATGGCCCCAGCACGGGCAAACCCCACGCCAGCCCGGCCGTGCGTCGCTTTGCGCGTGAACTCGGTGCGACTGTGGAGAAAATAAAGGGGACAGGGCCGAAAGGGCGTATCATCAAGGACGATGTGCAAGCGTACATCAAATCCCGCTTGCAAGCCCCTGAGACCGGTTCGTTCGGCTTGAACCTGCCCGATGCGCCGGAAATCGACTTTGCCCAATTCGGTCCCATCGAATCCAGCCCGATGTCCCGAATCCGCAAGCTGACGGGCGCAAATCTGCATCGCAACTGGGTGTCGATTCCCCATGTCACTTTGAACGATGATGCTGACATCACCGATTTGGAAGCCTTCAGGGTTTCGCTTAAAGCCGAAGCGGAGAAGCAGAAAATCAAAGTCACCCTGCTGCCCTTCCTCATCAAAGCCGTGGTCGCCGCATTGAAAGCCTACCCGCGTTTCAATGCTTCGCTGGCCCCCAATGGCGAAGATTTAATTTTCAAGCAGTATTATCACATCGGCGTCGCCATCGACACGCCGGAAGGTTTGATCGTCCCGCCGGTGCGCGATGCCGACCGCAAAAGCATTTACGAACTGGCAAAAGAAGTGGCGGAACTGAGCGACCGGGCGCGGGCGCGCAAGCTCCGCACCCCGGAACTGCAAGGGGGGACTTTCACTATTTCCAGCTTGGGCGGCATCGGCGGAACTGGCTTCAACCCCATCATCAACGCGCCGGAAGTGGCAATACTCGGTGTCTGCAAGTCGCAAACCAAACCGGTTTGGAAAGACGGTCAATTCGTCCCGCGTTTGATCCTGCCCTTGTCGCTGTCATTCGACCATCGCGTCATTGACGGCGCGGACGCAGCCCGCTTCTGCGCCTACCTTGCCCAAGTGTTGGGTGATATGCGGAGGGTGTTGTTGTAGGCAAAGAATGCCGTGCCAAGAATGCCGGGCAACGATGAAGCTGTTGCCCGGCATTCTTGTTTTGCGGTAGATTTGCCCAAACACCATAGCGATCCACAAGACGGACTGATTGTCGCCACTGCATTGGCCCATGACGCTGACTTTCATACTTCGGCTCGCCGGGCATCTCGGCCTTGAGCCACTTCCTGACCGTGTTGCGCGACAGACTAGTCCGCCGCTAAATCTCGCTGATCGACAACTTCTCGCGGAAAAACATCCGCCTGACGTTTGCGTACATCGCCATGGTAATCACCTTAAATTGCTCCTGACCTCCTGACCAATTCACAGTCCTGGGTACCAGAATATTCCCCGGCTGCCAGTCCACATCTCGACAAGCAGGATTATGAAGCGCATATGGAAGCAAAATTATCCTTGCCTGGTTAGGGAAAAACTTTTGTTGAAGTGCAGGAGCCATGCTCGGGTGAGAGAAAAGCCAATTCCAAAGCGGACTTCCCGTCGCGCTGCCTATAGGCAACCGTCTCCCCCAACACAGAGTGCAGTTTTTCCGCGTACTCAAGCATTGCAATGCGACGGTCCGCGCCAGGCAGCGCAATCATCACTCGCCTGTCGTTACACAACGCATCTTTTAAGACAGAATCGTCCACTTTCAGGTTGTAGGGGATTTTACCGCCAGTTAGGAAACTAAAGGGCATGAATAGCCCCCACTCTGGAAAAAAGTAGTGGTCGGCCCGGCGATTGACCAATGCCTCTTCCGCAAAGTTAGTAATAGCATCACTATACAACCCAATACCACCAGTACGTTCGAGCTTGGCATGGAACAGATGGAGATTATTGATATTGTTGCCTACGATTCCAATCACTACAAGGACTGCAAGCCATCTTTGCACGACTCCTCGGGAAAATAGGTTGACGAGGCCCATCCCGGCCATGGCATAAAGAAAAGGTATCACCCACAGGTAGTGATGCCCACCAAGGCGGCTACCGAAGATCAACCCGACCAATACGAAGCTTACCCCAAGAACCAGAAAAAGACCGGCGAAGCGCCGCGTGGATGGGGTGGTCAAGCCAATTAATGCCCCGGCCGAAAGGACAAGAATCGTCACTGTAGTATGAGTTTCTAGCGTTGCCACCCAATAAAAAACCCAATGTTCGTGCCAAGTGCCTGAAAGCACATTTCGCATCAGTTCAAATGCATAGGCCTGACGATCCATTAAACCCATGGTCGAACTGAACACGCCCAAATCTGCTGCCTGTTTATTGAACATATCAAGGAATCCGACCAGCCCTCCAGCGTCATGAATAAGTAATCCATAACCAATAAAGTAGAAACTCAAACCCAATATCAACCCTATAATCCATAAGACAAGCGAACGGTAATAACATAATTGTCCATTTGAATTAAGGAATTTCGCACTGTGCCAGGCCACTAATCCAACAACCGGTAAAAAAAATGCGTAAATGAAATACCCAAATATTGCCCAACCCATTGCCCACCCTGATAGAATCCATCGCCAAGGTGGCAAACTTTTCTTACCAGTGATCAGGAGTAGGCTCATAAATAGCCATAAGGTTGGGGCAAGTGTAATATAGCCTTGAGTACGAAAAGACATCAAAAAACTGGGATCACAAGCAAGAGGCACTACTGCAAATGCTGCCACGAACGGTACGGCAATCCGCCGAAACATCATGTAAAGGCAAAGCAGGATACCAGCACCAAAAGCCGCTTGGACAGATCGTAATGCCTTGAGTGTCGTATCGAATACAGCATAGATAGGCAAACCAAACCATATATGTTGGTTGCCATGATAGTAGGAAGGCAAAAAGGCATTTTTATACCACATAGGTAACAAAGTACTGCCAGGTTCGAGATACCGGACCACCATATAGTCTGGGTTGACGGCATCCATGTATAAACCCGGAAGACGGATGTTCCAGGCAACAAATACTGCAAAGAATAGAAGTAAAGCTAGAGGATAGACGATATCTTTCAGCCGTCCCGCATGGTTAATATGCACCAAATTTATGACGGATTTCGAATAAATATTCATTTATATACCAACAGAAGGAGAAAAATGCAAAAATTTCAGTGAGCTTTCATGCCCATTTCGAATGAAGGATGCACTTTTGGGAAAACGTTGTCAACCGTCTCACCATGTGACGAAATAGGACGAGTAACGTGGGTGCGTATTCCACGCCATTCGTCCACCCATTCCACGGGCATTCGGCCAGGCGGTCGGAGCGGAGCGACGCTGGGTTTTTACAGTTAATCAGGGCTTGCTGGAGCGTGGGAACCAGAAAACTCTAGCAAGCGTTAGGTGGGCAACATGCACCCACTCATCCATGAACATCGGAATGCCATCGCCGAACTTTGCCAAAGGTATCGAGTGCAACGTTTGGAGGTTTTCGGTTCCGCTGCGCACGGAACCGATTTCGACCCCGGGACTAGCGATGCGGATTTTCTCGTGGAGTTCTCGACCGCTTCCGACAGCCCTTCACTTTAGGTGTTTTTCGGCTTGCAAACCGACTTGTCCAAAGTTCTCGGTCGAACGGTCGATCTGGCGGAAGCCTCCGCCATCCGTAACCCCCATGTCCGGGCCAGTGTGAACCGCACCCGCGAGGTGATCCATGGAGCGTGACCCGCGAGCCTATCTTTGGGATGTACGGGAAGCCGCCGAGGCGATGCTTGAATTCAGTGCGGGCAAGACCCCCGACAGCGAACCGGCGGCGGAATTGCTCAAACGGATTCAGGCGGAGAGGGTGCGATCGGTGAAGAAGGGGATGATGAAAATTGTTGTTGACATCCTCGCATAAGTGACTATCATAGTAGTCAGCCCACCCGAACCGGTTACCGGTGGGAACGAGAAAAACCATGTCCCTAGCCCAAAGACTGAAACAATCCAGAGAACAAGCCCACATCAGCCAGCGGGAGTTGGCGAAGCGGTCGGGCCTTAGCCAGCAGTTGATTTCCAAACTGGAGAATGGCTTGGTGGAATCGACCACGGAGGTGTTCCGGCTGGCGGAAGTGTTGCGGGTCGATCCGCGCTGGCTGGCGACGGGCAAGGGCGATGCGCGAGGCGAGGGGAATATTGCCACCGGCCCTGCCATCACCGCCTATGTGCCATTGATTTCCTGGGTCGCGGCGGGCTGTTGGCGGGATGTGGCCGACCCTTACTCGCCGGGCGAGGGCGAGGCGCTGGTGCCGGTCACCTGCCGCGTTGGCCCTAACGCCTATGCCTTGCGGGTGCAGGGGGATAGCATGGAGCCGGTGTTTCCCAACGGCAGTGTCATCATCGTCGACCCGGCGGCGGAGCCACGCCAAGGCAGCTATGTGGTGGTCCGCTTGGACGAGGCCGAGCAGGCGACCTTCAAGCAATTGGTCATCGACGGCGGCACACGTTACTTGAAACCGCTCAACCCGCGCTACCCGCTGATGGAAATCCGCGAAAGCGCCACCGTCTGCGGTGTGGTACGGCAGATGGTGATGGATTTTGATTGAATTTTTTTTGTCTGACTTGACTATTATAATAGTCATTATATCGGTATCCACGCTCATGTTTAACGTAATAAATAGTAGGGGCGAATTCATTCGCCAAGGGCGGCTAAAGCCGCCCCTACATTTAATCGTCGAGATAAACATTGAAATCCGATGAATTGTTTTTTTGTTCCATCCATATCAACCCGAAAAGAGGTAGACTGCCATGTTGGAAAAACTCATCATTCGACTCGAACAATTGCAAGCCCGCATGAACCGGAACAGCGAACGGAAACGTCGCGAGCGCTCGTTGCGCTGCGCCAAGATGGAAATCACCCGGCTGGCGCGGATGCGCTTGCTTTAAGCTAAAACCCCAATGTCTGCTGACATTTTCAAGCTTGACAGTGAAGCCCGTTCGCGATCTTTGCCGCTGTATCTGGACCGGGTCGCCGCCGGCTTTCCCTCGCCGGCGGACGATTACGTGGAGCGGCGGCTGGATTTGAACCAGCACCTGATCCGCCACCCGGAGGCAAGCTTTTTTGTCCGGGTGAAAGGCGATTCCATGCGCGGTGCGGGCATCCATCCCGGCGATTTGTTGGTCGTCGACCGCGCCTTGGAAGCTGCCGACGGGCGGGTTGTCGTCGTGGCCTTGGACGGCGAATTGACGGTGAAACGGTTGCGGTTGTGTGGTGATGAGGTTTCGTTGCACCCGGAAAACCCTGCCTACCCGGTTATACGGATCAAAGAAGGCCGCGAGCTTCTGGTCTGGGGCGTGGCGACGTATGCCATCCATGCACTATAGTCATAGAAGACCGACTCGGCTTCCAAAACCGAGTAGGTCTTGCGATTCGCTAGATATGAGACTACCAAACGCTAGGTTGAAAGTTTGCGTCGTTGCGAAGGGTCACCGACTCGCCACTTTGGGCCAGCACGAATAAACCCTGCCGATAGGCGAACCGGGCGGCGTCATCTGGCACGACCATGCCAGCCACCGCCCCCATGACCCGAAACCCTGCATATTGCGGACATAACTTCTTGAAACGGGACAAACGACTGATATGTTCCCTGACATCATCCACTTTCAACTCGCTTTTGACCTCGATCAAAATCGCATCCGCACTGTTGACCACCAACAGATCAATCTCCATCGCATCGCCGTCGCGCTCGGCGTAAACCCGCTGAAACACCTGATGCACCGCGATGCCGCGATTTTGAAACAGCCTCACCACGGCGGGCCGCACCATTTCCTCTACAAACTCCCCCAAACGATTGCCCAAGCGCCCGATGGCGGTGGTCACTTCTTTGATCTTGCGGTCAGTCGCCTCGGAACTGGCACTCAATCGAGCGCCCATTTCTTTGATTTTCCGGTCAGTATCCTCGGAACTGACGGCGAGTCTGTTCAGGATTTCCCAGATTTCGTCTCTTGCGGTGGACATGGGGATGTTCTCCTTGGGTGAGATATTGGTGAGCATTTCAGACTATTTTGGGGTACATCTGCCGACACTACAAGTAATGGATCATTTTATTTGTTTGGAAATCCCATAAGGCTTGGGCAAATGATTCCCGGCGCATGAGAAAAAATGGCTTGACAGAAAAGGTTTTTATCCTATCATGAGACTGTTTCTTGATACCCGGAATTCCATGCCCAATCTAAATACACATCTTCAAAAAGCGACTGCACCCGGAAAACCCCGCTTACTCAGTCATACGGATCAAACCAGACCGCGAGCTTCTCGTTTGGGGTGTGGCGACGTATGTTATTCATGGATTGTGAAAGTACCGCTTTATGAAAAGCTTTCAAGATAACTTATTCACTCCGAAGCAAGTATCAAAAAATCATTGCCACCACCCCTTTAGCGGTTTATGCTGTTTGTTAAAATCTTCAACAACAGAGACAAGCGATGGCCACCGTCAATTTCAGTGTACCCAACGAAGTAGAGGATGCGTTTAACGAAACCTTCAAGGATATGAACAAAAGTGCCGTCATCGCCGAATTGATGCGGGAGGCGGTGGAACGGGCACAACGCAAACAGCGTAGCCATGAAGCCATTGCCAGCATTTTGGAACGACGAGCCAGAATGAAGCCAATTTCAGCCGAGGCCGTGCAGGCAGTCCGCGACGAGTTGCGGGAATGGTGAAACGGCTTGTTGTGGATGCCAGCGTGGCAATCAAATGGCTGATACCGCAGCAACCCGAAGAAGCCGACGTTCCCCAAGCGCTGGCGCTATTGCAAAAAGTGGAGGCCGGAGAAATCCAACTACATCAGCCACCGCATTTCATCGCAGAAGTGATGGGGGTCATTGCGAGGATTTGCCCAGAGGAAGCACCAGGCATCCTAAACGATTTGCTCTATACCGAAATGTGCAGAGAAGAAGACTCGGAGATTTACGCGACAGCCACCAAGCTTTCCATCCGCCTGAGTCATCACCTCTTTGATACGCTCTACCATGCCACGGCTTTACATACGCCCGAAGCGGTTTATCTCACCGCCGACCTGCGTTATTATGACAAGGCAAAAGATTTAGGCCGGATTGCTTTTCTCGCTGATTCCGACCTAACCTAGATACTATTAGTAAGCACCCGGAAAAGATAATCTTACTTAATTAGGTGTTGTGTGAAGGCATCTATAACATGGCAGCAAGGTAAATTTTTTCTTTGTGCTTGATAAGTTTTAAAAGCTTCATCCTGCGTGGTTGGGAACTGCCCCCTCAGACCCCGCATTTTTCAGAAGCGCTGCAAATACTTCTGGTGGGCTTGGAAGGAGGGTTTTTGACGGATAGCGGCGGTGATTGAACCTTGAGCCTTTGTCTTTGAATCAATCACTTGTGTTTCACTGTTGCCGTGTTTGTGTCGTTTTTGCCAGCTTGTGCTATGCTGTGCTGGCGCTTTGCGTTCCAGTCTAAAGGTTTTCTGTAGTTTTTTCAATGTTCGGTGAACTGATTATGAATAATGATATCAAGAAACTAGATTACATATTTCGGTTGATTGATGCAATCTATCTTTTTAGAAATGAAAAAGTTAACGATTATTGCAAGCGTGCAATGATGAGGTCGTTTTTTATACAGATTGATAATCTAACAAAAGTTGCTCCGAGAGTAAAAAATTCCTTGTATAGGAATGGTGTGATCAATGCTGTGTTGAAGCGGGGGCTAGAAACCCAAATTCAAAAACTATCAACGAGCTACGACCGATCCTATGATGTTATACGTGATAAACTGGGAGCACATAGCCAGCCAATTGATTTTCTGTCGCTATACCGTTGGTGGAATGCGATTGATTATAGCGCAATAGAAATTTTCTATGGTGATATTAAAGAGATTCAGACAATGTTTGAAAGTATACATGATATTCGGTTCTTGAATGTCTCAGATTATTCGCCAATCAATATCCCTTCAAATAGCAAGCTTTACCAAGTCGAGGTGGTTCCTTCAATTGCTTTCGATAGGCTCGGGTTTTCAAAGTCTAGTGCGGCATATATGATTTCATCTCATCCCACCCAAGATAAAGCGCAGATAATTCTCTCAATTATCGATTTATTAGAGGTTGATTTTGCCGTAACTGCTGTCACAAATAATCCATCAACAATATATACGAAGATGATTTTTGATATTGCTTGGATGCTGGTAACTATTGATCTTTGTTCCTTAATCGATAACCTCTTTGAAAATACGGTATACGACATATCTCTTCTTCAATACTGGAAAGACAATGACATAATAGGATATAGGTATCTGTCTAATGTAGGTTCTCAAAGAAAACCTGATCTCGAATCGAGTGTCCGTAATCTAAGAAATACATTTGCGGCACATATTGATGATAGTCGTGCGCTTGAAGATATATATAGTCAATATAACGAGTTGGACATGATTTCAGTTCACGATTATTCTGTGATGCTTATTAACACATTTCGGGACGCATGCCGACTTGATATTAGAACCAAAAATTTCCTTACCCAAAACATGTCTTTAGGTGATGGATTGGAAATCTCAAAGGTAATTAATTCATTTGAAAATTAACTCTTTATGGTTGCTCAGATTGCCAGTACAAACACTGTCTGGTGTCTCTGCGCCCGAAATTATATAGACTACCTTTTATTTTATTGATTGTGGAATCCACCACCCATAAACCTTTCTGATTTGCCCCCAATCCTTGTGACCCATTTGCGCAGCGACCCATAGCGGGTTTCTGAAGCTGAAATCCGGGTTGCTGGCATGAATGCGCTGATTGGCGCTTTAGGGTTAGTTGAAGCAGAGCGTTTCTTAATGGCTGTCTCCCGTGAACGATTCGATTATACAGAATGGCGTAGGCACGGTTTGCCTGAATTATCATTAGAAGAATTGGCTAGATTGGCGAATCTCGAAGCAGAAAAGAATTCCAGCATTTTGAATATTAAGTAACAAGGTCAAGGCGTAAGCAGTACTCTCCATGTATAGAAACGAGCGTTAAACCTTGCCATACCCCTAGTTCCGCTTTGTTCCATTTCAAGATTTAAGCTTTTGCAAGTATCACATAAGGCATTTGATACCCGGCAATCTTGTCATCAACCGTCAATAGGTGACATTGGTGATTATGCGATTGGGCAATCAGTATCCGGTCGATAGGGTCACGGTGCAAAGGTGGTAGTGTTGTCGATAAAACCGTATAAGAATCGCTAATGCCTCAAAATTTTGCCCTCGTCGACTGCAACAATTTCTACGTCTCCTGCGAACGGGTGTTCGACCCATCGCTGGAAGGGCGGCCCGTGGTGGTCTTGTCCAACAACGACGGTTGCTGCGTGGCCCGCTCCAACGAGGTCAAAGCCTTGGGGGTGAAGATGGGCACGCCTTGGTTTCAGTTGCGCGAATTGGCCGAGCGCCACGGCATCATCGCCCGTTCCAGCAATTACACGCTGTACGCCGACATGTCCAACCGGGTGATGGGCATTCTTGCCGGGTTCAGCCCCTGCCAAGAGATTTATAGTATCGACGAATGCTTCTTGGATGTGACCGGATTCGTAAATGTCGATTTGACCGGCTACGGCCAAACCATCCGCGCCCGCGTCAGCCGTTGGGTGGGCTTGCCGGTGTGCGTCGGCATCGGCACGACCAAAACCCTGGCAAAATTGGCCAATCACGTCGCCAAAAAAAGACCCCAATACGATGGCGTGTTTGATTATGGCACATTGGCCGATTCGGAACAGGCGGCATTGCTGGAAAGCATCGATGTCGGCGAGGTCTGGGGCGTGGGCGGACGCATCGCAGCCCGGTTGCAGCGGCGCGGCATAACGAATGTGCTGGCATTGCGCGAGGCCGACCCGAAAATACTGCGCCGGGAATTCGGCGTGACTTTGGAGCGCACTCTGCGCGAACTGCGAGGGGAATCCTGCCTGGATTTGGAAGAGGTCAACCCGCC
This sequence comes from uncultured Methylococcaceae bacterium, assembly GCA_903857165.1. GTDB lineage: Bacteria > Pseudomonadota > Gammaproteobacteria > Methylococcales > Methylococcaceae > Methylumidiphilus. The sequence continues at coordinate 17,647 of CAIODU010000329.1, forward strand.
CAAGCAGCAAATCATGTGTTCGCGCTCCTTCGGGCAGCCGGTCATGCGGCTGGCGGAATTGCGTGAGGCTGTCACCGCTTACACAGCGCGGGCTGCGGGGAAACTGCGGGCCCAAAACTCCGTCGCCGGGGCAGTCCATGTGTTCGTGAACACCAACCTGTTCAAACCCAATGAACCCCGCTACCAAGCTGGCTTGGCTGTGCCACTGCTTGTGCCTACCAGCGATGCCTTGGAACTGGCAAAAGCCGCAATAGGCGGGCTGGAACAGATTTACCGCCCCGGCTACCGCTACCAGAAAGCGGGGGTCATGTTATTGGAATTGGATTCCGCCAGAAGCCGTCAATCCCAATTGTTCGACGAGCCGGAAGCCGATGCGGCGGAAAGGCGCAAGCGCTTGATGAAAACCTTGGACGAGGTCAACCGCCGCATGGGCAAGGGTGCGTTGCGGCTGGCAGGCGAAGGCTTGCAGCAGCGCTGGAAGGTCAGGTCCGATTACAAGTCGCCCTGCTATACTACGCGCTGGGACGAACTGCCCGTGGTTTCGGCCCGTTGACCAAGGCGGGTCAACGGGCGGGAGCGGTTTTTAACTGCGTTTCAGTGGTGTATTCAGGCAGCCTTACCTTGCAGGATTTGCCTGAAAAAGGAATGAACACCTCCAAAGGCACATCGGCCCCTGCCCCGCAATATTTGGACAGGGTTTTGAAATGGGTAAAGTCCAGCCTATAGCCCTTCTTGTCACGGTTTAACCGCAGCATATCCCCAGTGTCCTTGGCGGTGACGGTGATGCCCATGCCATCGTCTAGCCAAGCATAAGATTGATCTTCCCGTTGCAAATCAATATGGCAGGTAAAACCCAACTCCCCGCGACCGCCGGGGAAATAGCTATTAAACCAGATGCGGTGAATCAGCTTATTTCTGATGCTGAGTTTTGCCTCGCCGCTGGTCATGGGGGTTTTCTGTCCATAGCTGCAGGCAATGGACTTGTCAGCCCCGGTATGAGAACTGCCTTGAGCCAGGCAGGGCAGGGTGAGCAAACAGGCGATGCACCATTGGATTCCAAGCAATGGCCGGTTAACGGATAACATAGTTTAATCACTCCGACGGCAGTGCTTTCTGCCCGTTCATATTTTGCATGAAGGAATTGGCGCGGTCGATGGATCGCTCCATGGCAGTGATCAATCCTGACACACCGATGGTCAGAGTGACCAGTTCGCCCTCCAAGTGGGCGATGGCCTGGGCGTTGAGATTATGCTTGAGGAACAAAACTTGGTCTTGGAATACGCCAAGCACCGGTCCAATCTTGCTTTCCGCACGGCGCATGGCGGAAAGTAATTGACCGCACATTTGCTGGGTTTGCTTCAGCTTCATGCGGCTGGTGTTGCGCAGACTGCGATTGGTGTATTGCTCCAATTCATCTTCCCATTCGGCAAACAGTGCTTCGGCCACTTCCTGCACGGCATCAATGCGGTCAGAAACCGCCAAAGCCTTGGATTTGCTGTAATCGAATTCGACCTTGAGTTGGCGGTAGACATCCTCCAAGGAACCGCCGTCGAACTCGGTCAGCGCACTGAATTTTTCCAGGGCCGTCTGGAATTGTGCCTTGGCTTCCTCCAAGCCGTCGCGGGCGGTCTCCACGCGCATCACCAAAATGTCGCGCTTGTGATGGCCTACGGATTCGATGGCGCGGAAATAAAAGCGTTGAAACCGGGCGCTCAGCATTCGAATGAAGGGGGTGAGCAGGCCGTGGGGAAAGTCGTATTTGTAATCTTGCTTGGGCATGAGTGGCATAAAGTGAATAGGGCATGCTGCCTATTCTACGCGAAGTGGTAGGTTTCTGAACCAGCTCATGCGTCGAATTGAGGTACAATAAACAGCTGGATGTCGTGATCGCAATGCAAAAATGCAGACTGCGGTTTAATTGTCACTGATTTGTGAGCGGAGATTTTATTAGTGAGTAAAACATATTTCGGCACCGACGGCGTGAGAGGACGGGTCGGCGAGTATCCCATCACCCCGGATTTCATGCTAAAGCTGGGTTGGGCCGCTGGCAGGGTGTTCGCCCAAGAAGGCTCGCAGCACAATGTCTTGATCGGCAAAGACACGCGCATTTCCGGTTACATGTTCGAGTCCGCATTGGAGGCGGGGCTGTCCGCGGCCGGAGTGAACACGCAATTGCTCGGACCCATGCCGACCCCGGCAATCGCCTATCTCACCCGCACCTTCCGTGCCCGTGCCGGCATCGTCATTAGCGCCTCGCACAACCCCTATTATGATAACGGGATCAAGTTTTTTTCCCAGGACGGCATGAAACTGCCCGATGAAATCGAGTATAGAATTGAGGAGCAGCTCGACCTGCCGATGACGACGGTGGAATCCTCGCGCCTAGGCAAGGCCACCCGTATCGAAGATGCGGCGGGGCGCTACATTGAATTTTGCAAATCCACCGTCCCTTCGGCAATAGACTTCAACGGTTACAAGATAGTGGTGGATTGCGCCCACGGTTCCACCTACCATGTCGCGCCCCCGGTGTTCCGCGAGTTGGGGGCGGATGTCATCAAAATCGGTGTGCAGCCAAACGGTTTGAATATCAATGAAGGCGTGGGTGCCACCCAACCGGAAAAGTTGCGCCAGACCGTGTTGGCCGAACGGGCCGACTTTGGCATCGCACTGGACGGTGACGGGGACCGGCTTATCATGGTCGACGAGCAAGGCGAAATTGTCGATGGCGACGAGTTAGTCTATATCATTGCCCGTTCCAGATTGAATTTGGGACAGTTGAGAGGCCCCGTGGTTGGGACGCTGATGAGCAACCTGGGAATGGAGCATGCCCTGGAGGATTTGGGGGTGGTGCTCAAGCGTGCCGCTGTCGGCGACCGCTACGTCAGGGAGATGATGCAGCAATACGAAAGTGTGCTGGGAGGCGAAAGTTCCGGTCATATTATTTGCCGGGACCGCACCAGCACGGGTGACGGCATTGTTGCCGCCCTCCAGGTCATAACGGAAATGAGGCAGTCCGGCAAGATTTTAAGCGAGCTTAAGCAGGGCATGGAAAAATATCCGCAGAAGCTGATCAATGTGAAAATCAGGGA
>CAIODU010000330.1 GCA_903857165.1 uncultured Methylococcaceae bacterium
ACGCCGCGAACCGCCTCAAGCGCAACCTTCGCCTTGATCTCGCCAGTGAAAACCTTGCGTTTCTTCTCGCTCACAACAACCCCCGTTTTCCAGAAGGCCACCATCTTAAATGATTGTCCGAAAATTGGGGTCCACTATATTAGGGCAAACGAGCAAAATCACACCCAGATGCGTTTGAACGATCGAAAAAAATTAGCGCAATTCCGCCTTAAATGCTTTAATCTTATCCGCCAGTGCCGGTCTTTCCTCCACCAAACGATTGAGATCATAGTCGATCAAACCCTTAATGCCGACTGGATGGGCTTCGCTTAAGCCCTTTGCCTTGGCGAGGCTCGCTTTCGCATTGGGTTTGTCGTCATTCAAAAACTGGCTCGCCGCCAGTGTCACATAAACGTAGTAGCGTTTGTCATCCGGCTTGCTCAAACTGATCAGCGCCGTTTTTGTTTTAAATTGCCAAGGGGTTTGGTTTTCCGGCTTGGTCTTGGCTTCGGGATCATCCAATAATATCAGTGCGGTGTTCAACCATTCCTGAGATTCTTTGAATTTGCCTTGTAACCGGTAAACCAGCGCAGATTCCAACGCGGCTATCGGATATTTTCGGTTGGAACCGTTATAGTGATATAAGTCCAAAGCCTCGGAATATTTTTTCTGCTCGGCAAACAGACCTGCCAAACTGATGGCATAGCGAGGTGATGTTTTTTGGGACAGGTCATAGGCTTGTTGATATTGGTCTAAGGCATCGATTAATCGGCCTTGTAACCAGCGAACATACCCCAAGCCATAATGGGCTTCGGCATTTTGCTGTTCTTTATCAGCCAACGCCGCTTGATAATCCTGTTCGGCTTGGCTGAAATCCATGGGTTGGGTTTGCACGGCTTGCGCGGTATGGACTTTTCCCAACAGCGTTTTAATATCCGCATCCTTCTGCTTATCTTTTGGCAATTGCCGCAAAGATATTTCGATTTGCTGCGGGTCAGCGGAATCAAATGCGCTGGCTATTTTCAAGCCCCATTGGGCCTCTTTGTCCATGCCTAGCAAATCGGGGGTTTGTTGCGCGACGACATCGGCAGGATCACCAAAGAATTTGCCCAATAACATGACATGGCGCAAAGGGTGTAGCTTGATGGCTTCTTGATAATCCTTTTTGGCTTGCTCGTAAAGGCCCATGTTCAGCGAGTCTTGGCCTTTCTGGAGTTTCTCTAGGTATTGTTTATCGTAGTTTCTCCACCCCACTACGCCGATGATGAAAACCACTAATCCACCCCCGGCGACCAGTTGCCACGCTTTCCCCCAAAACCAATCCAGACCCGTTTTGACGGCAACGGGTAAGGCTGATGTATGATGGTTTTCTTCGTCGTTCCGGCAGAGCCTGCCCCGGTCAGGGATTGCCGGGGGAGCGCCGGAACCCAGACTCCAGGGATGGCGAAGACTGTCAGCCTCCCTGCAATCTGGATTCCGGCGGTCCATGCCGGAATGACGGCTCATATCAATATCATTGCCGTTGGAAGGTGGGTTTGATCCAACAGCTTTCCCCTTAGCAGCTTTCTTCTTGCTCATTGGGCAAAACCAATCGGGAAATTAGTGCCGTTGGATTCATGGATGGGGAATTGCCGGTCTTTGCTGATGACCGGCACGCGCTTCTCGACAAAGCTAGCCAATTCCAAGCCGTCCACCACATGATCGTGGTCCGTGTCGGCTTCTCCCTGCAAACCTTGCAACAAAGCGGCGGTGAAAAAACCGTGCTGTTGAAAGCCTTCCAACGCCATCGCCTTGTCCGACGAGGCCATCAACACCGTCCGCCCGGTGGCGCGCATCAATTTGGTGATGGCGGTTTTCTCGGTCAAATCCCCGCGCATCGCCAACCCGGAGGCCAGCCCGTCCAGCTTGATCGCCCCGGCATAACACGTATCCAGCAAGATCAAGCTTTTCTGGGCGGGGATGGTTTTCAGCAACTCACGAAACCCCTGCTCGTCCAGGCTGGCGGCGCGGAAGTCTTTTTCGTTACGATAAATCGCCTCCGTCGGGATAAAGTGGTAAGCCCCGTCAAACACCGCGCCATGACCGGCCAGATAGAGCAGAAACACGTCATCCTGCTTGACCTTGCCCGCCAATTCCGCGAAGGCGGCTTTGATGCTGGTCTTGTTCGCTTGTGCGTCGGTCAGCAGTATCGGCGGGGCGACTTGAAACAAAGCTTGGCCCTGTTTGACCAATAAGCGACTGACGGCTTGCGCATCGGCAGCGGCGTATGTCAACTTAAAGCTGGGGTCTTGATAGGTACTGACCCCGACCGCCAACACATACAGCGTGGGTTTGACATCGGCTGCCGGGGTGGTTTGCGGCGGCACGGTCAACGGCGTGGAACGGATGGAGTTGCGGGCATTGAATGCGGACAGCGTCACCGTGTTGATTTGCCCCGCCGGTAAAGGCAGGCTGACCTTCATCGGCAAGCTGCTACCCGGTGGGACGACCGCCAAAGCGCGGGCTGCTTGCTCGACCCCGTTGACGGTGTAGACGATGCGGCCCATGCCCCCTAGGCGGGGTTTGACGCGGAACTCCAGCACCAAGTCAAAACCGTCTAAATGGCTAGACAACAATTCCAATTCCGGCGGCAAACCATCGGCAAGCGTTTTGGTTACATCGCCCAGTTTATTCACCGCCTCGGCGATCAGTCTGTCGCCGTCGGCGGACAAGCGACGGGCGATCAAATCAGGCCGGTAATAGCGTTGTTCCATCTGCGCGGCGGCGACGAACTTTCCCTCATGATCCGGGCCTTGGTTCAGATGATAACCGATCAAGCCCTCCGCCCCCGGCGCGGCATCATAGAAACCCTCCGGGGTCCAAACGATCCAGCGTTTGCGGTCCGGGTGGATATACAAAGCCAGCACTTCTTGACCATTCGCTGTGTTATACCAACGCACCGTGCCATCGCCCAACGCGGCAATCGCATAACGCTCATCTAGGCTGAGATTGACCGCCGAAGCCATACCCGGAACCGGCACGGCCCAACGTAGCTGCTCCGGGCGGTCGTAATAGCGTAAAGTCCAAATGGTGCCGAGCAGAAACCCCGACGTTTGCCGGGACAGCGCGAGGCTATAGGAAGCTTCGTAAGCTTGCAATGCCAGTGATTGACCGTGAATTTTGGGATGGTCGGTATCATACCAATTGGCTAGTGCTTCACCTTGGGTGTCCGCCGCACTGAGACCGCTGGCTGACGATGCATCAAACCGGGGCTGAGGCTGATTCAGATCAACAGATACCCTATGCGTTTGTTTACTCCCGTCGGTAAGATAGTCATCAAAACTAAATTCGACTTGATTGCCCTCCTTGGACACTGACAGTCTGCCGATCCTGCTTGCCCGAAGATCGAGTATGTCGGGCCTATGCTCCCACTGCTTGCTGTCGTCGCGGTTCAACATCCCGAAAGCAGGGTCGGCAGCACCGAACACTAAGCGACCCTCGGGCAAAGTGCGCAAATCCATCACGGTATTGGTCGAAACCCGGAAGGATTGTGCTAAACCACGGCCCGCATCCGTCCAACGGATTACCGGTTCCCATCCTGAACCATCGTTATGGCGTCCGCCGGCATACAATAGGCTACCATCGGCGGACCATGCCACCTTAGATAGGTTGCCGTTGTTAAACTGTCCGGTGTTGGGGCTATATAGCAACTTAAGGTCTGCACCCGACAGCACATTGACGGCGGTGGAATCGTGAAAACCCACGGCAATTTTTGTCGCATCCGGTGAGAACCGGGCGAAAAATGGTTGATTACCCCCCGGTGCTTTTTGTTTGGTGATCAGTTTAAAACTCGCATCATACAAACGGAGATAACCATCAAAACTAGTCGTTAACAAGCGGCCTGAGCGATCAAACTCGACTGAATAACTAGTGCCCTGATAATTGGTATCACGCGCGACTTCTTGCCCATCCTCGCTGCGATAGACGCGGATGCCACCATCGCCCAAGCCAATCGCCAGATAGCGGCCCTGTGGCGAAAAGCTTAGGCTAGTTATCGCATTAGGCAATCCGCCCATCTGCCTTAGCATTTGACCGGAGGCGCGGTCAAATAGGTACAAACGAATAGAATTGACTTCTTTGCCAGTGCCAGTATATCCGCCCACCGCCACCACGCCGCCATCGGGTGAGATCGCCACCGCATACACCTTGCCTTCGTTGCCTTCGCCTATCGGTGGGCGCAGGGTTTGCAGCAAGGCTCCATCCGCTACCCGCCACACCCGCGCTGTCTTGTCATCGGAGCCAGTGACCAAATATTCAGCGTTGGCATCCACTGCGATGCGAATAATCGCTGCCGTGTGACCGCCGGTGTCCAGACGCAAAAAGGGCTTGCCGGTCGTAACCGGGCCAGCCGTTTGGATCGGTAGAGGGAATGAGGCTGGCGGCGATTTCGTCGCACAGCCCACCAGACTTATCATGACCATCAAACCCAACACCCGCCACATACCCGCCTCCGTCTATCATTGAAACCATGGGCTTATCATAACGCACAAACAGGGTTTTAGGTTTGAAATCACATCGGGAGCCAGCAATTCTCAGTTTGGCGTAAACCCTTGGGCGTTCTGGTATCTCAGCACCAAAACAGCAATAAGAGTTTTCACGCATGGCGGCACGTTCATCTTGCGGATCGAAGACAGCGATTTGGAACGGTCCACGGTGGAGCCCGGCAGGGTGGGCAGACGGCTCTACCGTCTGCCCACGCGAACCATGCCACGGGATTTGGCGGAACGGTGGGCAACAACGCGTAAGGCGCAATAGGCGTTAGCCGTATTGCGCCAAATATTGAAGGCAAAGCCAATCCTGCTGGCTTGTAATCCTTTATACGGGTTCAAAAATATCAATTTTTGAGACACTTACTCATGAGAAAATATATCATGAAAGATAATTGCTCTAACGCCCGTCGTAAATTCATTGTTGGCCTTTCCGCATCCATGGCAACCGCTTTTTTCTCGGGATGTCAGATTAATCCAAATCGGTGGGTCTAATTGCTTTTTCGGCTTGGGATATAGGCCATGCCAGCAGTTTTCGACACGGCGTTTTCAAGAACCTGACGAATGAAACGCTGATAGGGTATGCCTGAACGCTCTGCTTCCTCCTTGATAGCCTCAAACAAGGGTTCTGATAAGCGCATGGTGATACTCTTTCCCTTAGGCTGAAACTCAAAGCGAACGGGTTTCAGGCCGGAAAGCTCATATTCAGTCAAGTCGGCATCGGCGATGAAGGTTTCTGCCGCTTCATCGGTCGTCAGCTTTGGCAATGGCTTCTTCATAGTAATCAACCTCCTTCTGGTGCATGTAGCGGACACTGATAGGGCGAATGAATGTCTCGCCATTTTTCTGGCGCAATGTGAAGGCAACAAAGACACTGCGCCCTTCGCCAGTTTTGCCTATGGCGATAAATCGCTCCTCGTCCTGCGAGTGGGCAGGATCGGGGAAAATCGCCATCGTTTGATGAAATGCGGATTCAAGGGCATCAACCGAAACGCCGTGTTTCTGACATTTGTCACGATTGCCCTTGTCCCATTCAAACCCTGTTACCCCTTGTGTAATCATCGCTTCACTATGCACGTTTGTACTTACATATGTCAAGCCAAAAAATGCGTCCGACAATCGCGTGATCCAAAAAACGATGGTTGCTTAGGCAAAAAATAAAACCGTAAAACAGTGGCTTGCGCTTCTAACAATGTTGTCTAAAATTGATCTCATGAAATACGGCTATGCGCGAGTCTCAACCGACGATCAGAAAGCGGGTTTGCAAAAGCGCGGGGGCCTTCCTGTCCCTGACGGAAGCCATAGACACCGAAAGCGCGGCGGGGCGACTGATGGGGCCTCGGCGCGCTGGCGGAGTTTGAGCGTTCCTTGATTGTCGAGCGCACACAAGGGCCGTGGGATGGGCTGAACTTGCGAAGCCCATCATTCGCGAATGATGCGCCTCCTTCGTCGGCACATCCTACGCGAGCTGCTCAACGCTGGCGTTAGAATAGAACGGAGGTAATAAAATGAGCGATTGGGATTTTTTGTATGAGATGAAAGATCGTGGGTACGGCGAAGCTGATATACAGGATGCAATGAGTTCTGGTGTTGCGCCATAGGAATGGGCTTACATTGAAAAACAAGAAAGGAAAGACGAATGGGAAAAATTGAAATCTCTGCGGGACACAGGAACAATTTCACGCGAGGATTAAAAGGCGGAAGGCAGAAATGTTCAGATAATATGCTGTTAGTGCAGCGAGATAAGGCCGCAGGGCGTGATAGCAGCTTGCCGCGTTTTGCTCCGGATGGAGAAAAAGAGCAAAATCCATGAATCCCCGGCATAGTATCATTTTCCACCACGAAGCGCGGCGGGGTTTGCAACCCCGTCGCTTACGTTTTGTACGAAGTCACGGCATCCGACATTGCACCAAACGTTTAGGACGGGATTACAAATCCCGTCCGGCTTCGGGCGTGTTCATTCTGTTCAGACATATTTATTCTCATGGATTAGTATTATTCAATACAGTGAGGCACAATAGGCGTAAGCCGTATTACACCATATGATTATAACTCACATCCTAAAATACCTAACAAAACGCTTCAACGAACAAATATGTTTCCAGAGGCTTAGCCATGCAAGTCAGAATATCCGCCGAAGGCCAGTTGACGATACCTGCCCCGTTACGCGAACAATTCGGTATTGGACTTAGAGAAACTTGGGTGGAAATTGAAGTCAAGCAGGGAGTGTGGCAAGCTTCAATCATTCCACAGGTTAATTCTGCCCAGGAAGCCACCAAGTCCAAATCACCATGTAACCGCTTGCAAGCACTCAGGCCGCACCCTGAGGCCGTGCGGGGTTCCGATGAGAATCTGGAACAGGTGCGCGTTTGGGATGAGTCCCAATGGGCCAAGCAATGGGACGACTTATGATAGCATCTGCCTCGCCTGTGCTTGCCCACCTTGACACTCATATACTGAACCACTATGTCTTAGGGAGTGCGATCAATCCTTTTCCGCTGTGATCGGGCAAGCGCAATCCTTAACGTGGACTCGCGACCCGTTTGACCGTTGTGGCACAGGCCATGGCGGCAAAGGCCAAGCTTATTACCCATGATGAAAATATTCCGATTCGCCACGGACTGCAAACGCTGGTGATTTTCCCCAGTCACACCTACGGGCGGCTGAACGGGGGCGTTGGGCGGCTTGTTATAGGTTCCGTCGTTGTTCATGCAGTAATTAACCCCTATAAAGTTTGGCATATAAATTGCGTCATATTTTGTCTTTAGTGAATTTGGTAAAATGACTAAACAAATCCTTGAGACAGAAGCCATGAACAAACAACATTTTCGTATCATTTATGATGGGCAGGCTCTTCAAGAACATACGATGGATGTTCGTGATTTGGCTCCCGCCCTCTTGGCAATGGGAAATGTTTTTGAAGAGGCCAACTATGTTCTCAATGGTGATCGTGCAAAAGTTTCTGTTCAAGTAAAAGCATCCTTTCAAACAGGATGTTTTGGGATTGATTTAGACGTTGTGCAAAGCCTTGCTAATCAAATAAAAGATTTATTTGCAAATCAACATGTTGCAAAAGCCAAAGAAATTCTTGATTTGCTCGGTATAAGTCCATTTGACGCTGTTATAGGCACAGGAGTGACCGCATGTACAAGCCTTATTGTATTTATGAAATGGCTTAAAGGTCGTAAGCCGACAGGTGTAGAATTGCTTAATAACGGTCTTGTTAAGGTAATTTGTGATAATGAGTGCTTGGAAATTGAACAACGTATTCTTGATATGTACAGATGCTATAAGCTGCGTCAAGCATTGGAGGCAGCTATTGTTAAACCCCTTGATAAGCCAGGCATAGAAAGTTTTGCAGTTGAAACATCTAAAGGAAAATTCATTGAGATTCAAAAAGCTTCTTCCGTTTGGTTTAAAGCCCCTGAGCCAGAAGCTGAAGATATGGGTACAATAGAATATGACACAAATCTTCAATTGGTAAGTATATCTTTCAGAGAAGATAACAAATGGAGATTTTCTGAAGGTGGTAATACTTTTTATGCAGCAATAAGTGATGATCGTTTTTTGGATAGTATTAATAAAAATGAAGAATCTTTCTCTAAGGGCGATATTTTGAGAGTTACCATCAATAAGCGTCAATGGCTTACCAATGAAGAACTGAGAACTGAATATATTATCAAGGAAATAAAAGAACATCGAAATGCTAGTGTACAGATGAAACTGCCATTTATTATACCAGACAAAGACTAACCTTCCATGTCTAACGCAGTAAGTCGCAATCGTAGCCGGGTAGGGAGGGAGGGCAACGTCCCTTCGACAAGCTCGGGACAGGCTTTTTGTTGCCCACCGATTGTGCCGGTTCCGCGTGGGCAAACGATGGAGCCGTTTGCCCACCTAGGCTATGGCCCTATCGCCACGCCTCCGCATGGCAAGCCTGAAACAGGAGGGGGTGCCTTCGAAGCACCCCCTCCTTGAAAAGCACTACTCTGCTACGGCTTCTTCGGTTTGGGCCGGTTCCGGCTGTGCATCCAGTGCGGCTTGCAGTTTGTCCTCGCCCTCCTTGGACAGCGAAGTCTGGAGAATCTTGCCGCCGGATCCTTTCAGCTCCTCCATCACCTTGTCCGGCGTGGTACTGCGGGCCAAGACGAAAAGCGCGGAAGTGCCAGGCTGGAAGGTCGCCGCGATTTCCTTCATGAAGTCGTCGTTAATGCCCACATCCGTCAAAGATCCGGAAAGGGCCCCCGCGCCGGCGCCAATGACCACGCCGAGCAGTGGATTGAGAAACAGCATGCCTATCAGCGCACCCCACAACCCGCCACTGGCGGCACCCGCCTGGGTCATATGGTGGATCTGGTTCAGCTTGACCTTGCCGTTCTTTTCTTTGACGGCAACCACTGCGTCTTCCAGATCGATGAGATAGTCGCGCTGTAATTTCATCACCTTCAGTCGCACTTCTTCCGCCTTAAACGGGTCTTCGTAGCCAATCACGATCAAAACGCTCATAATAACCTCATGTGTTGTTGAACTGGTTTATAGGGTTGTGATTTCTTGATATTCCTAAAGGCATCCTTGGCAAAGATGCAGACCGCATTTGACCAAAGACAGTTGGAATCCACGATTTTCAGGGCTTCCGCAAATATCTACAACATCTGTACCCGAATAATAGAGGGTTTTACAAAAGCTGTAAAGCGAAAACGTCACGGTTTGATTATCCCCCCCCTTTGTTACAAAATTATTAAGGTAGGCTTCATGAAATTTCTCGACGATAAGGGCAAAACGACCAAAATCCGCTGGCTGCTGGGGGTCGCCTGCATTGTGGCAACCGGTGTGTGGTTTTTTCCCGCCATACCGCAAGATCCCAGTTACCACGATTTTGCCGATACTGGCAAATACTTCGGCATACCCCATTTCTGGAATGTGGTGTCCAACCTTCCATTCCTTGCCGTCGGCATTCTCGGCCTATTCGCGACTCGGCGCGGGCAAGGAGGCTTGCCGGAACTCAGCGCCAATTACGCGGTTTTCTTCGCCGGGGTGTTTCTCACCGGGCTAGGCTCCGGTTATTACCATTGGCACCCCGACAATCAAACTCTGGTCTGGGATAGAGTGCCAATGACGCTCGCCTTCATGGCCTTGCTTTCCATCATCATCGGCGAACACATGGATGTCCGCGCCAGCCGACTGCTGCTGTGGCCTCTGATTATGGTGGGGATAGCCTCGGTTGGCTATTGGCATTGGACCGAATCCCTCGGTCAAGGCGATTTACGGTTTTACGGGCTGGTCCAGTTCCTACCCATGTTAATCATTCCGCTGACGCTGGTCTTATTGCCTTCGCGGTTTTCAAGCGTGATCTATGTGTGGGCGGTCATTGTCGCCTATGCGGTATCGAAACTGCTGGAATATTTCGATCATGAACTGTTTCGCCTGACCGGTTTCATCGGGGGGCATCCCCTGAAACACATTGCCGCAGCGCTAGGGGCCTATGCCCTTTGCCTGGCCCTTGGACGCAGAAGACTTGCGGAACCAGTCAATGATGCTGTAGTCTTTCCAAATGAGTGAAGGGCTATCGGTTTTCCATCCATCTATGCATATGAGGGGTCAAGCGCATGCGAAGTTTTAGGAAATTTTTGTGGGCCGCGCCGCTCTTATTGAGCGCATGCGCGGGTGTGGACGTACATACTGACTATGACAATTCGGTCGATTTTTCGCAATACACCACCTATTTTTGGAAAATGCTCCCGGATTCCGCCAACTCCCTGATGAATGGCCGGATTGTCTCGGCTGTGGACGGGCAGTTGTACGCGAGGGGCTGGCGGAAAGTTGCGGAAAATCAAGCCCAAACCGCGTTGGCTGCCGTGGTGACCGTGCGCGACGGCCAACGCGTCGATACCGTTCACAACAACTTGGGCCCCACTTGGAACGGATGGGGCAGTGCGGGAATGTCGGGTATGACGACATCCCGGGTGGTGAATTACCGGGTAGGCACCCTTGTCATCGACCTGTACGACACCAAGGGCAAGAATGCGATTTGGCGCGGCTCGGCATCGGACATCCTCTCCAGCGGCGCGGCAGCCATGCAGAGGTCGCTGAATGAAGGCGTCCAAAAGATGTTTGCGAATTTCCCCCCCGGCGTGCAAACGAATCCCCGACCGAACTAAGGGAAGCGGCGATGAAACCCATTGTGTTCAAAAGCATCAAATATGCGTTGGTGGCGTTATCCATCATAGCGGTGACTTTACTTGGCGCGAGGGCTTATGTCGCGCAACGCGGCCTGCCTCTCGAACTCTGGCACAGGTTCGTCCCGCATGAGCTGAGCGTGGAAGAACTCAATAACTCCGACTGGGATGGCTATCTTAAGGCCGAGGCGGCGATCTTCGATTCGGTGCGGACTGAAGTCACGCAACAGTTGAACGCGGAAGGGCGGGTTCAGTATAACCGCTATTTCGAAGGTAGCCCGATCTATCCGGGTCAATTCGCCCAGGACTGGAACCGCTCCTACATACTTGAGCCGGATGGCCCACCCGTCGGGGCGGTCGTATTCCTGCACGGGCTGACCGATTCCCCCTACAGTCTGCGCCACATCGCGCGGCGCTATCGCGCGCACGGCTATGTTTCAGTGGCGATTAGGCTACCGGCGCACGGAACTGTCCCGGGCGCGCTGACCAAGGTGAGATGGCAAGAATGGCAAGCGGCGACCCGTCTGGCGGTCCGCGAGGCCCGTAGGCGCGCCGGACCCTCCGCGCCGTTGCATATCGTCGGATTCTCCAATGGCGGCGCCCTCGCACTCAAGTATGCGCTTGATGCGATCAACGACGACACCTTGGCTAGACCGGATCGCCTCGTCCTCATTTCGCCGATGATTGGACTGACAGGATTCGCCCGCTTCGCCGGGCTGGCGGGTCTTCCGGCGATCCTGCCGCCCTTCGCCAAGGCGGCCTGGCTCAGTGTCATACCCGAGTTTAATCCGTTCAAGTACAACTCTTTCCCTATCAACGGTGCGCGGCAAGCCCACCAGCTCACGGTGGCCTTGGAAGAAAGGATGGTGCGCTATGCGCGTGAAGGGCGGCTTGCCAAACTCCCGCCCGTCCTGACGTTCCAATCGCTGATTGATTTCACCGTCAGCACGAGCGCCGTCGTCTCCACCCTGCATGCCCTTTTACCGGAAAACGGCAGCGAACTCGTGCTGTTTGACATGAACCGCGCAGCCAAGCTTAGTTTACTGTTGCGGCCCGACCTGGAAACCAAGCTGACGCGCATCCTCCCGCCGCCGCCCCGCCCATTCCGAACAGTCATCATTACGAATGCCAACCCCGGCACCGGGGAAGTCATCAAAGTGACCGAGGCCGGCACATTGACGGAACAGTCCCAACCCTTGGGCCTGTCCTACCCAGCCGACATCTTCTCGCTTTCCCATGTCGCCCTGCCTTTTCCCCCGGACGATGCGTTATACGGCATGCAGCCTGGAACAGACGAGGATTTTGGCATCAACCTGGGTGCCATCGCCGCGCGCGGGGAACGCGGCGCACTGATCATGAGTCTGGACGGACTGTTGCGAACCTCCTCCAATCCGTTCTTTTCCTATCTCGTAGACCGCATCGAGGAAGGCATAACCACAACTCCAGCCCCAACGCACCAATAGGCCGGACGCATTCCAGTTTAAGGCTTCTTGGCCAGTTCGCTGCTGATGCGTTCTTTCAATTCCTTGCCGTCATGGTAAATAAACAGGGCGCGCAACTGGTTGGCTTCGGCTACCTTGTAGCCCTCGTCTTCGCCTAGGCAAAGCAAGGCAGTGCTCCAGGCATCCGCCCACGTCGGGTCGTCGTGCAGCACGGTGGCCGACAGCAGCTTGTGGTCGACGGGTTTGCCGGTTTGCGGATTGATGATGTGCGAATACACCTTGCCGTTTTCTTCGAAAAAATTGCGGTAGGTGCCCGAGGTCATCACCGCCTCGCCATCTTCTTGGTGAATCGAGATGATTTTTTGCACTTCTCGGGCGAACGGCGTGGGTTTCTCAATGGCGATCCTCCATTCGTCGCCATTGGCCTTGCGGCCCCTCACTTTCATTTCCCCGCCAATTTCCACCATGTAGTTCTGAATGCCCTTGGATTCAAGTAGATTGGCAATGGCACCCACCGTATAGCCTTGGGCAACAGACGACAGGTCGATGCCCACTTCCGGGTCTTTTTTTAATAACCGTAGGTGTTCTTCGTCAAGTGCGATTTTAGCCATGCCGACGTGGGTCAAGACCCTGTCGATATCCTTCTGTTCCGGCACTTTCATTTCATGCCTGGAAAAACCCCAAAGGTCGAACACGGGTTTGATGGTAAGGTCTAGGCAACCTTTGGAGTTCGCACTGACTGACTTGGCAATGGAGACCAATGCGGCGATTTCCCTTGATACGGGCAGCCATTCAGAAGATTTTTGCCGGTTTAGTTGGGAAATCTCCGAATCTTCACGATAGTTGGACAGCTTGGCATCAATGTCGGTGAAGACATCCTCCACCGCTTTATGCAGTTCTTCCGGTTTGACCTCCAAGCCGTTCAAGACCATTTTGATATGATAGGTAGTGCCTTGCGCGGCACCGGACAGTTCGGTCTCATCCCCACCCTGTTGGCAGGCGGCAAGAAAAAAAGCCGCGAAAAAGGCGGGGATGAGTTTATTGCATTTATTCATGTCGGGAAGCATATTTTAAATTTACTGATCAAACAATGCCGCTACGGGCAACAAGTCCATTGGTTATCGGGCCTTCCGGCCAGGATTCAAGCCAACACTCGTCACCCGCCATTGTATTTTAACCTAAGTTATTGTTTTATAAATAAAACATTGTTGGATAGGCTACCATTGCAAGGGCGGGTCGCGTCCCTTCCGCATGCCGGGAAGGCATTTCGCAGCCCCTTGATCCATCCGTCGCAAGGGGCAAGCAGCAAGCTTGATGCAGATACTTGTGCCTGTCCGTCTACTGGTTTGCGTCCAGACGCGGTATTATTAGCCGATGTTACGCAGCAACGGTTCTGGGTTGTCGTAGGGTGGCCTTCAGGCCGCCAAGCAAGCCCCAAGTTTCGCTTTACCCACCGAGGCGGCCTGAAGGCCACCCTACAGGTGCTAACTGCGTAACATCAGTTATTAGCGCATAAACGACCACTGCCAAAGCGGGTCGTTTACACTCAAACCCCTAAAGTATCGCTGAATAATCGATAAACTAAAAGAATGAAGGAGGAATCTATGCAAAATTGGAAAAGCCTACTGACGATCAGCGCCGTGGTGCTAGTTGTCTTGGCCGTGGTCGCCATTGTAATGGGCATCACCCTGACTGATTTTCTGGTCGACTTCTGGTGGTTCAGCTCTCTTGATTACGAGAACTACTTCTGGCGGCGTGTACTCTACCGTTATATTTTTTTGGGTGGGGTGACAAGCTTTTTCTTCGCGATTTTTTTCTTGAATTTCTGGGCGGCCTCAGGCTATCTGGGGGTGGATCAGAGCGCCTTTTCCGCACTTGGACGCAATGATGGCGACACCCAGTACCAGAAAGTGCTGCGAATGTTCCAGAGCGGCTCCATGCGGGTCTACATCCCCATTGCGCTAATTTTGGCGATCATGATCGCCAAGCCCTTTTACAGCCAGTGGGAAACCGCCCTGCTGTTCTTCTTCGGGCCAGACTCCGGGATACGCGATAGGGAATACGGGAGGGACATTAGCTACTATTTGTTCAGGCTGCCCATCTTTGAAGTGATCGAAAGCGAGCTGTTGATCGCCTTTTCCGTCTTGTTGCTGGCCATAGCCTTCCTCTACTGGCTGGAGCATCAACTGATACCCGAACAGAAAAAGGCATGGCCGAAAGGCGCTAGGGTTCATCTGAGCCTATTAGTCTTCGTGACTGCCTTGATCCTGGCTTGGGGTTTCTGGTTGGATCTGGACTACCTTCTGTACACCTCGGTGCATCAGCCCGTCTTCTTCGGCCCGGGCTTTGTCGAAATGAACTACCTGATGCCACTCATCTGGGTCTCCGTGATCGCCGTGATGGCGGCGGCTATTTCAGGAATCTATTGGGTGCACTTCGACAAGGGTCTCAAGGCGACCCTAGGTTTGTTGATGGTTTTCCTGTTGGCTTGGGGGCTTAGGTTTAACAATTTTTTGCCAGACACCATTAACAGGTTCTTGGTCAAGCCCAATCCTGTCAAGTTCGACCGCAATTACATGGCCAACAACATCGAGGCGACCTTAAGGGCATACGAACTCGAAGACCTCCACACCATCCAGGTGACCGAAGCGACCGGTCTTAAAATGATCGATCCGGATATGCGGCAGCACTTGCATAACATCCCGGTGTGGGACCCCGAATTCCTCGACGATGTGTATCAACAGTTGCAAGGCATCAGGCCCTATTATAATTTCACCGAAGTGGATGTGGCGCGCTACCCACTGAACGGGCTGACCGAGCAAGTCAATCTGGCGGCGCGGGAAATCAACATTGAAAAGCTCCCGTCCGAGGCGCAGAACTGGGAAAACACCCATCTGCGCTACACCCACGGTTTTGGCGCGGTGATCACGCCGACCGCCCAAGACGGCGAAACGCCGATGAAATGGTTCCTGCGTGATTTGAGCTTGCAATCCAATGAGGGGTTCAAGATCGAAAAGCCGGATATCTATATCGGCGCGGAAAACTTGACTTACGCCATCGTGCCCAACCGACTCAGAGTCCCCGCCATTTCCACTTTTGATGACATGGGTTCTAGCCAAAGCTATTCCGGCAAGGATGGCATACAACTTTCGTCCATGTTCCGAAGATTACTGATGTCCCTCTATTTCCGGGATGAAAAATTGTTTTTTTCGATCAACATTGACGGTCAAAGCAAGGCATTGTTCCGCCGCAATATCATTGAGCGCGTCAAAACGCTGACACCTTTTATTTCCCTCGACAACGACCCCTATATTGTGGTGACTCCGAAGCGGATTTACTGGGTGCTGGATGCCTACACGACATCGAAATGGTATCCGATTGCCCAAGACTACCGCTACACTTTCAAAGATTTCAAACGCGAGGATAAAACGCGCTTCAACTACATCCGCAATTCGGTGAAGATCGTCGTCGATGCCTTTGACGGAACCGTGGACTATTACATCTCCAATGCCAAAGACCCGATCATTCAAGGCTATAGTAAGGCCTATCCCAACCTGTTCAAGGATATTGCGGCGATGCCCCCCTTGTTGCGCGAGCAAATGCGCTACCCACGGGATATTTTCCAAGTGCAGATGAGCATCTATGCCAAGTACCATCAGACCGACCCGGCCTTGTTTTACCAGCAGTCGGAAACATGGGACTTCGCCAAAGTGGCGGACAAGCCAGTCAAGCCCTATTATCTGACCACGTTATTGGAAGGGGCCAGCGAGCTACAGCCTTTCGTGTTGCTCAACCCCATGACCCCCATCGGACGCAACAATCTGAGTATGCTGGCGGTGGCGGGTGTGGATCGGTTGGATGCCGCCGGGGTGTTGTTCGAAAAGGAAATCGTCGTCTACAAGTTCAGCCGGGAAATCCAAATCGACGGACCCTCGCAAGTCAGCGCTTTGATTGACCAAAGCCCGGAAATCTCGCGCTTGTTCTCGCTGTGGGATCAAAGGGGGTCAAGTGTGGTGCGGGGGCGTATCATCGTACTGCCAATAGGCAAGTCAATTATCTATGTGCAGCCGATTTACCTAGTTTCGACGGGAACCACCAAGATACCGGAACTCGTCCGGATCGTCCTTTCCATGGGCAACGAGGTCGTCATGGACACCAGTTTGGAGGGGGCTTGGAACAAGTTGGAAGCCCGCCTGCGCAGCGACCAGCGGTTTTCCCCTGAGGGTGTAAAGGAGGTTCCCAGCCCGCAGCCCACCGTTAAAAGCGTGCCTTCCCCAAGTCCGATGTGAGCAAAAAAAAAACAACAGCCCCTCATGGGTTTGCCATGCTTGGCTGTTGCGAAATTTTTTGCAGGTTGGGTTAGTGTGAGGGTAGCTCTTCGCCACCCGAAGGCATAGGGAATGGAATGGGAGCGGCCGGTGAAGCCTTTTTTCCTCCGCCCGGAGTGGGTAGGGGCTTCTGCTGGCCGGCATCTTCCTTCACACCCTCTTCCTCGGGCAGCGGCGGCGCTTCCATTGTCTCCAGCTTGTCGGCCATGGTCGACCCGCTGTCGATTAAAATTTGGTTTTTTTCCACCAAGGTCAGTTTATTGCCAATGGCGGTGAAATAGAGTTTTAAGTTTCCTTTGAGGGTGCGAGGCCCCGAAATAAGGTACTGTTTCTTGACTGAATATTCGAATATTGCCGATTCCATGTCATCGCCTACGATCCGTTCAAACGGCTCGGCGATGGCATCGTCATGGCCGTTTTGGGAAAAAAAGGCAGTGAGTGAAACTTGGTCGCCCGTAGGAACCCCCACACCACTAGCGGCGCTGAAAAACCCTTGGAGCTTGGCTCTGATCATGACTTTCCCGTTGATGCCCGGCGGGAATTCGTGTTCGAATTTTAGCAAAACATCTTTTTGCACGGGTTTTTGGGCAACGAAAGTCGTATTCAGGAAGGATACGGTATTAACCTTGTTGCTGCCGTAGCAAACCCTGGGTATTTTTCCATGCTCGCTGGGCACAATTTTTACGCCGGGATAGCTGCCGAATATTTCGACGCAACTCGCACCGGGCAATGGTGACTCCAGACGGACACCCTGAATTTCCACCACCAGTGCCGAAACGGAAGTCGGTGCAAACAGTGGCCAAAGCAAACACGCCGATAACAAACGTTGGGACCTTATCATGGAACTCCTCTTAATGTGTGAAGCAAAACGTGTGGTTTTTAACCCGACCTGCATGGGTTTCAAGTCTAGGGCGGAATTGTGTCTAGGTGTGGTAAAGCATAACCAAGCTTGTCGGGAATGTCTCCCATCTGATGCGGCCAAATCCACATAATCTCAATTTTATTGCTCTTTACAGGGGCATTTTCATCCAACTCGACTAAAAAAATGAATCGAACTGACGTAATTATCATTGGCGGGGGAGTCTCGGGCATGATGTGCGCCCGGGAACTAGCCGACTCGGGCAAACGGATTGTTTTGCTCGAAAGGCAGGCATTAGGCAGGGAATCATCGTGGGCCGGGGGCGGCATATTGTCGCCGCTTGCCCCCTGGCGTGCCGCAGAACCCATCACGGCGCTTTGCCGTTGGAGCCAGTCCGCCTATCCCCGCCTGGCGGAGGAACTGATGGAAAGCACCGGCATCGACCCGGAATGGCTCCCCAGCGGCCTTTTGTTCAGTGATTGCCTGGAAATTGATCGTGCGAAGGCTTGGGCCGACACCCACGCCATCCAATATGAGTCCTTGGCTTCCATTGATTTGGGCCGAATCGAACCGAACCTATGCGCTGCCGGGATAAACCCTTTGTTGCTTCCCGGCATTGCCCAAGTCCGCAACCCCCGATTGTTGCATGCGCTTAGACTGGATCTGACCCGGCGCGGAGTGGGATTACTGGAACAACACCCGGTCGATGAAATCAAGATTGAGCGCGGCAGGGTCGTCGGCGTCGTGGCGTGTAACCAACTGCTCACCGCGCAAGATTATGTGGTGACGGCAGGGGCATGGTCTGGCCTGCTTGCGCTAAATTCCGGCTTGCCTGAATTACCGATCATGCCTGTCAAAGGTGAAATGCTCATCTTTGACTCGCCGCCCGGCTTGCTTAAACACATGGTGTTGAGTGGCGGACGTTATTTGATACCGCGCAAGGACGGCAAGATACTGGCTGGCAGCACCGTTGAAAACGCCCAATTCAACAAAGGCATCACCGCCTCGGCCTTCGAAGCCTTAAGCGCTTTTGCCACCTCGCTTCTGCCCGCGCTCGGTCAATGCTTGATAGAAAAACACTGGGCCGGATTGCGTCCGGGTTCGGCGGATGGCATTCCCACCATCGGCCCGCACCCGGATGTCGCCAACTTGTTTTTCAACTGCGGGCACTTTAGAAACGGCTTTGGGATGGCGCCGGCCTCGGCGCGACTGTTGGCCAGCCAAGTGTTGCAACAAAGCCCCATCGTCCCGCCTGAGCCTTATTTACCGGCGGCAAGGGGTTAATCATCCATTCCTTCGCTAATTTTGGCGAGAGTGGCGTTTAATCGGAGGCTGCAATGCCAGCATCCGCAGTAAAAAGCTTGTAGGAAAGCCTAATCTTTCTCTATAATGGATACCTTACGCCGATGTAGCTCAGTCGGTAGAGCAGCACATTCGTAATGTGCGGGTCGTGTGTTCGATTCACATCATCGGCTCCAAAATATCAAAGGCTTGCAGTCATTCGACGGTAAGCCTTTTTTATCGGTGCTACGCGGGTGCTACGCATTTTCAAAAAACCGGCCACTTCCGCCAGTCGCCATCCACACATTTAGCCATTGAAGATCAGCAACGATGACAAGTTAGAGTTATCCACAACCCCCCCCCCTCTTTTTCGCGGTTTTTTCAATGTTTCCGCCAAGGTTCACAGCATGGCCTAGCTGATCCCCCTAGCCGGACACCAACATTTGCCCCAAGCCCGATACAGCGTTACTATGCGATACCCCCCTCCCTCAAATGTGCATTTTTTCACAAATTCCGCCTAAGTCCCGTGTTGTTCCTGCCGTTCAAGGCTACCGGCCCACTTGGTCACTTTCCCTTCCCGCTCAGTTGCCGAATCTCTAATTTTTCCGCCAAACATCCGCCCCAAAACGCCAGCCCACAGGCGAGATAAAATTCAACAGGATCATCGAATTGCATCAGGCGGTGATGGCGAACTTGATGGCGGTCAGCCGAAGTGCTTCCCGCTCGGCCTCCGTGCGTGACAATCCGCCGTCGTATTCCATGATCGCCGCCCGCTCGGCGGCATACTCTGCAATGTCATCTGCCCGTTCCCGTTGCAGTTCCGTTGTTGTGCCTTGTTCTTTGGCTAGGGCTTGGGCAAAGTCTTCGATTGTGGAATTTTCGCTCTGGCAGTCTGCTACTGCTATTCCCGCTATTCTTGCTACAGATAATGAAGTCTCGCCATGCTCGGCCTTTTCGCGCTTGGGTGTTGCCACTGCTACCGTCGCTATTTCTGCTACTATTCCACTTTCTTTCTTGCCGTCGGTAGCAGAAGTGGCAGGAATAGCAGTAGCAAACCGCTTAAACGATTTTTCACGCAACAGGGCGAAAATACTCACAGTTCCCCCCCAAGTGCCGGGTTAACCTCCACGATCACTCGCCTACCCTCCTTGAACAGCCTTGCTCTGCCCTGCTCGCAAAGCAATTCAAGCGCACCATCCAGCCTTTGCTTGTCCCTCAATTCATTTGGCCCGTATTGTCGAATGTGGTTCTTGGGGACTTCCCTAGCGCCCTTATTGCGCCAATGTTCGATCAGCCAAGCGTTCAACTTCGCGGCATCGGCTATGTCTTGCGGATAGGCCAGTTCCCCGAAAAACCGGCGTGACTCGCTCAAGTGCCATAACGCCACATGCGCCCCGGCAATTAACGAATCGACGGCAACCGCTTTGCCCTCCAAGCCATGCTCAAACACTTGGAACAATGCCGCCAGCCTTACCGCGTTGTCGGCGGTCTTGCTGGCTACGTCGCGCACATCATAAAGTTCCCCGCCATTCCTAAGCTGTGCCTCCACGCCATCGTAAAAGCCAACCCATTCGGCTTTGGCCTCCGTTGAAAGGTCTAGCATGAAAGGGTCCAGCCCGCCGCTGCGCTTAAAGCGTAGATCCATTTTCAGAATCTCGGTGATTCGCCGGTTGAATGCCGCCAGCGCGGGCATGTTTTCCGGGGGTTCGCTGAAAAACCGGGTTCCTTGTGTCGAATCAGGCCAAGCAATCAGAAACCGCGCCAGAAAACCGGTTCCCCTTGGCAAACCCTTGGAACTGTCGAAGAAGTCTTGCAGTGTGGATTCCTGAATCTGCAAGGCCACGGTAAGCCGCACATCCCGCACCGTGAAGGATTCAGAAGTCTTGCGGCCTATCGGCAGTGTGCCGCCATCCCATAGCACATTAAACAAGGCCAGGTTTCGTTTTATCGAATCTTTGCCCATGCCATGCGAACCCAGCACGGCCCCGGCCTCGCTGGAAACGACCCCGGAAGAAGGCCAAAGCTTAGCCAGACTCCAAGCCAAGTTTTCCGGGGTTTCGTCGGCTAAAATGATACGCGGACTGAGCGGCTTGTCTGGCTTGTCGCGCTCAAGGTTTCTCAAGTTGTTTTCGAGTTCCTCCGTGGCGTTGCCCGATTTAGCGGCTTGTTTGATCGCCGCCAGCAGCCCGTCCCGCTTGGCCTCCCATGCCGCTAGACTGGCATCGAAATCCTCCATTAGGGGTTTCGCCGCATCGGCTTGTTCAATTTCATGAAGCCGTATGGCCTGCGTGAAGCAACCATCGCAAGTGGTTTTCCGCTCGCCTGAATCGGCAATCGCCAGTAAAAAAAGGCTAGTCGGTCCTTCCAGCTTTACCGCCCGCCTGATATTCACATGAGGTTGGATGGCCAGTGATAACGCCCCCAATGCTGAATTTGCGACCAAGGGTAATGGAGCTTTTACAAAGCCCTGCACCTCCGCAATCGCCTCCCTGACGGTTTTGGGCAAGGAGGCTATGGGATAGGCTTCCGGCTGTATTTTGGCGATAAGGGGTTGCAGTTCCGGCCATTCGCCGCGAGGATCGACATAGACTGTGTAATTGTTATCATCCATGCTGTTCACCCCTCGGCACTGGGCGAAAAACCGGCGCGTTAGGGTCGGACAACGCCCCGTGAACCATCTCGGCATGGCTTAATCCATCGTCAAGGACTGTTAGCCGATACTGCCCGCCCCATGATACACAATCAGCGCCGTCTTTTACCAAGGTCACGGAAAGCCTTACCAGCCGCTCCTTGGGTTCCGGTCTGCCGAAACCGTAAAGGATGCAATCCCGGCCTTGCATCGGCCAACTGTAGTTTTCCGGGTTTTCGCCAAACGGCAATAGCAGCCGCCTACACTGGAACCAGTGGCTCGGACTGCTGCCCCTGATCCAGCCGTCGCTGCCGGTTATGACGGCCCTAGTTGTGAAATCCGGGCTTTGCCGGTTTCCGTATGGTGCTATTTTGCGGGTATACTGGGCTTGTCGGTAGTTGTATTGGCCCTGCCCGGTTGCCGTCCGGGTGGGGCTTACTCCTTGAACTTTCATAGTTCAATCTCCCCGCGTTCAATTCGCCTTATAAGCTTCAAAATGTCCGCACAACGCCAAAGCGCATACCTACCAAAGCGAGGAGCGGGAGGAGGGAACTTGCCGCGTTTGATGCCCTCATACCAGCAGGTCTTCTTGACTCCGATTATTGAAAGTGTCTGGGAAAGGAGAATATATCCACCTTTCATTAGTCGCTGAATGTTTTCATTGTTGGCGTTCATGCCACTGTCCCTGTCCTTGCGTTAAGCCAATTTTCAATGTCTTCGCGGCGATAGGCTAGTTTGCGCCCTAGTTTTATGCCAAGGTCACGCCAGCCGTAGCGGTTATTGCATCGCCAAACGTATTGAGTTGAAACGGGAATTCTGTAATCGGCCTCGACTTCTAGTGGCGTGAGGATGTCGCCCGGTGACTTGGGCTTGGGCGGTGTGGTGGTGGGGATGGCAGGGGTAGTCATGAAAACCTCGTAAGGATGATGTTAATCCAGACGAGGGGGTGAAGCCTCGCCAAGCTTGATTAAGCTCAGCGAGAATTTTGATTTTTACAGATTGAAAAAAATAGAGTCAACGGGTTTAAACCTTAACGTGAAAAAGGGTTCAACCCATGCGTGAAAGCCTCGCCACTGTTGGATTTGTGGTGTTCAACCCCTCCGCTTTTTGGGGTCGTGGTCTGGTGGCATGATGATGGTGAAAATAGCAGTCGCCATGTTGTTTGAATCCCGCATTTTCTCCGCCGTCATCTGTTCCTTAATCCAAGGGACAACCTCATCTTTTTTTGCGTCCGGGTTCCTTCGCGGGTCAAAGAACTCGGCAATTGCTTTATCCATGATTGCAATTAACGGTGTTGAATAGCGCGGCTTATCAGGTTCCTGCCCGTCTTTTGGCTGATTGGCATCAAGCTCGGCAACCTTAGCCTTGAAATTGTCTCGATCATTACGCAACCATTCAAAATCTTTTACCAGTTTATTCCATTCATTAAGTAATTTATCGTGCTGTCCTTTAAGTTGGTTGTAGTGTTCCTGCCAATCAATATAATTAGTACCATATTTATCGACCATATCAATAAGCGGTTGCGGGATGCAAATATCCTTCTTCTTTGCCCATTGTAAAAACAAACTGGGAATTACCGGGTCATATAGTTTTTTAAAACTTACTGCTCGTTTGGTTAAATCCTGCAAATTCGTATATTGAACAATAAAGGTTGAAGTAGGTGTTGAGGGTTTTAATAAACCAGAATTGGCAATAGTCACAGAATTAACAACTTCAGGATTTCTCCCAAAACTGAGGATAATTGCTTCATCCAT
Organism: uncultured Methylococcaceae bacterium; assembly: GCA_903857165.1. Taxonomy (GTDB): domain Bacteria; phylum Pseudomonadota; class Gammaproteobacteria; order Methylococcales; family Methylococcaceae; genus Methylumidiphilus. The sequence goes on from CAIODU010000330.1 coordinate 22,975, forward strand.
TGTCCAATATTCCATTTTTGCGTAATGTTCGTAAACATTGGCATCCGCCATCGCATACGATTGATTAAAAACCGCTTCTTCTTCCCGCTTTTCAGCTTCCAATCTCAATTTTTCAGACTGCTTTATTTTCTCTTCTTCAAAAAGACCGGCCAATTCTTCGTTGGATTTTGTTTCTAATAATCTCTGGTAAGCAATCATCTCATTGTACTTTACCTCAATATCTCGATCTCCCTTGACTGCACGAGGGAGACCGGGTGGTATATTAATCAAGTTTTTTCGAGCAATAAGCCTGATTAGTACATTACGTTCTGGAAATTTCCATTCCAACAGCAGACTTCTAATTGATTCAGATGATTGTGGTAATGACACCCTAGCGCCCTTTCCGCGTTACCTTTCATGAAGGGAGCCAGCCCACGCGGATGAAAGGATTCCGCTATTCGCCCCGCGAAGGCTAGGGCTGGCAAATTCAATTATTACTTGTTTCCGCGATAGCCCTCGCCGGTCGGGAACATTGAAACGGGTTGATAATGGTCAAACAATTGTCAATCAACTGCCCGTTTTGCATCCAATCAATTCACACTCAAACCTCTTCCGTCAACGCATGGATGAACTTTGCCACTCGGCTGATTTTCAGCGAATCCAAACTGCCGTCGGCCTCGTCGCGGGTGATGAACAGGTTCACCCCCACCGTGTAGCCGTTTTCCTGATAACAGGCCAGCTTTTCCTCCCAGCGCCGTGCATACGCCTCTTGGTGCAGCATCCCCAAATGTTCCCATAATAGCGGGTTGTTGTCGCTGTCAAAAGCCGTGAAATCGGGCAGCAACAGGGAACCATCGTCCGCCGTGAAATCACGCTCGTAGACATAGCGCACTCCAAGCCGGTGCAGTGCGTTGGCAATGATGACCTCCGACTTGCTGCGCACCTTCTCGCCCCGGTCGGTGCGGTGTTTCAAGCCTTCCGGGTGAAACGGCGGACGGGGTTCGGCGGGTGATTCTGTTGAATTAAGGTTGGGTTCGTTCCGGTAGGGTTCGCCGGAATGACGGCGAGTTTCAACCGTATTGGGTTTCGCCGGTATTGCGCGTAATTCGGCCTCCACCTCGGCAATGCGCCCCTCGATGTCGGCAATCAACACGCCGTAAGGGTCCAAGCCTTGCCCGGCTTGGGCTGCAAACGCCTTGCGCAATTGGTTGGATGCGTTGGCTTCCAGTTCGGCGAGTTCGCTTTCAACCTGGTCAACATGCCGTTGCAGCGTTGCGGTTTGACGGCGGGCGCGTTCAAGTTGCGCCTCCACGCCCTCGCCTGAAACTGCATCCGGGCTTTGCTCAAAATCGGCAATCACGGCCTCAATGCCATCGCTGTCGCCCCGCGTGTAGGCTGCGTTAAGCCGTGCCATCCAATGCTCGCGGCGTTGCCGGTCGGCCTCGTCCACGGCCCGGTCGGGATGCAAGCGCATGGCCGCCTTGCGGAACTGCTTGCGGATGTCTTCCGACAATTCGACACGCGGCGGCACACCTTCGGACTTCGCCGCCTCCACCCCGGCGCGGGTGGCTTCGGCCTGTTCGCGGGCTTTCTCCGCCGCCGCCCGCAAATCCTCATCCAAGGGTTCAACCGCCGCCCGCCGTTCCCACAATTCGGCGTTGAGTTCGTCCAAGCGCACATAATAAGGCCCGACACGGGTTTGGTATTCCGCCTCAAACCGCCGTATGTCTTGTTGCAACCCGGCAAGCTGCATTTCCCGCTCGACCAACCGGGCGCTTAGGCCATCAAGTTCGGCTTGGAGGGTGGTGAGTTGAGTTTCTATGGATGGTAGGGCCATGATGATGGGCCATCGATAAATGGAATACGGGAGAGTTGTGCCAATCCCTTGTCGGTGATTTGGTTGCAACCACTCAATTCGAGATGTTGCAACTGGGTCATGTCAGAGAGATAAGCCAACCCCTCGTCGGTGATTTGGTTGCAAATCCTCAAACCTAGATGTTGCAACTGGGTCAAGCCGAAGAGATAGGCCAATCCCTCGTCGGTGATTTGGTTGCAGAAACTCAAATCGAGATGCTGCAACTGGGTCAAGCAGGATAAACAAGCTAACCCCTCGTCGGTGATTTGGTAGCAGCCATTCAAATCGAGATATTGCAACCGGGTAAAGCCGGAGATATAAGCCAACCCCTCGTCGGTGATTTGCTTACACTCACTCAAATCGAGATACTGTAGCTGGGTTAAGTCGGAGAAATAAGCTAACCCCTCGTCGGTGATTTGGTTACAGTTACTCAAACCGAGATGCTGCAATTGGGCCAAGCCAGATAGACAAGCCAACCCTTTGTCGCTGATTTGGTTACAGTTACTCAAACCGAGATACTGCAACTGGGTCAAGCCAGAAATATGGGCCAATCCCTTGTCGGTAACTTGCTCGCAGTCCAACAAACCGAGATGCTGCAACTGGGTCAAGCCGGAGAGATGGGCCAAGCCTTTGTCGGTGATTTGCTTGCACTTAGCCAGATTCAGATACTGAAACTGGGTTAAGCTTGAGATATAGGCCAATCCCACGTCGGTGATATGGTCGCAACCCCACAAATCAAGTTGCTGTAACTGGGTCAAGCCTGTGAAATGGGCTAAACCCTCGTCGGTTATTTGGTCGCAACCACTCAAAAAGAGACGTTGCAACTGGGTCAAGCCGGAGAGACAAGCCAACTCCTCATCGGTGATTTGCTTGCACCAACTCAAATCGAGATGCTGCAACTGGGTCAAGCCGGAGAGACAAACCAAGCCCTCGTCGGTAATTTGGCCGCACTCATACAAATCGAGATACTGCAACTGGGTCAAGCCGGAGAGATAAGCCAAGCCCTCGTCGGTGATTTGCTTGCACCAACTCAAATCGAGATGCTGCAACTGGGTCAAGCCGGAGAGACAAGCCAACCCCTCGTCGGTGATTTGGCCGCAACAATACAAATCGAAATGCTGCAACTGGATCAAGCCGGAAAGATAAGCCAATCCCTCGTCGCTGATTTCAAGGCAGCAACTTAATTCAAGATGTTGTAACTGGGTCAAACCAGAGAGATAGGACAGCCCATCGTCGCTGATTTCAAGGCAGCAACTTAATTCAAGATGTTGTAACTGGGTCAAACCAGAGAGATAGGACAGCCCATCGTCGGTGATTTGGTCGCAGAAACTCAAATCGAGATACTGCAAATGAGTCAAACCAGAGAGAGAAGCCAAGCCCTCGTCGGTGATTTGGTCGCAGCAACTCAAATCGAGATACTGCAAATGAGTCAAACCAGAGAGAGAAGCCAAGCCCTCGTCGGTGATTTGGCAGCAATCAGTCATATCAAGCTTGTATAACGGCAAATTAACAGGAAATCTAGCAAAAATTCTCAAATCGCTTTCATGCTGTTCAAGCTTGAACCCAATCGGAACCCCCTTCGCTATTCTAACGACTCCTTGCGCCGGAATACTTTTACCCATAACCTCAAGCCAACCCACAAGCCTATCCTCTGGAAACCTCAACTCCCATTCCTGAATTTTCTGCAAATCCCGCAACCCCCGCCCCGCCAGCGAAGTCGCCGCCGTGCTGATGGTCTGTGTCTTTGTTCGCGTTAGTGGATGCTCCTCTGCCTTGCTCATTTTAGTTATTGGTCGCTTCTAGGTTAAAACTTAATTTCTTCTCTTTTGCGAACCGTAATGCATAGGGGCGTATTTCCGTACCAAAAACTTGAAGCATAAGCTTAAATAAATCCTTGATTTCTTTACCGGCATCTTCGCAAGCATAAAACATGGCATCAAGATGTGGCTTTACATTGGCGTAGGCTTCTTCGGTAATACCACTAAGAGGAAAACTTTGTAGGTCTTTCCCAACTGGCTTCCAAAGGAATTGGATATGCGTGATTTGAATTAAACCCTCATAGGTAATTAAATTACAAAATTCCAAATTTAGTATCCGTAAATTGGGTAAACTTGAAAGATAGGACAATCCTTTATTAGTAATTCGCTTACATCCTATCAAATCAAGTTTTTGCAATTTAAGCAAGCAAGAAAGAAACGCCAAACCATTGTCGGTTATTTCTTCGCACCAATTCAAATGAAGCTCTTCTAATGTAACTAATTTTCTCAAATGAGATAAACCCACATCACTAATTTTGTTGCCATTTCCTAAATACAATACCTCTAATTCTGCCAATTTTGAAAGATTGTATAAACCCTTATCAGTGATCAGTTCGCATCCTCTCAAGTCAAGTTTCTGTAATTGCGACAACTGTTCTAGGTGTGCTAGTCCAAAATCAGTTACATTATCACAATTCGTCAAATCGAGAGAACGCAAACTACCCAATTTGGAAAGTTCACTTAATCCATTATCTGTCAATCCAAAACAAACAGATAAATCCAATGATTCCAGTTCACTTAAACCTTTTATATATTCAAAACCACTTCCATTTATTTTATCGCAATTGGCTAGGTCAATTTTCTGTAATCGAGATAAGTTCTTAAGATAGAATAGACCATTATCAGTTATACTATCGCAACCAAAAAGATCAAGCTCTTCTAATTGATATAATTTTGACAGATGAGCTAGACCGTCATCGGTTATATTGTCTCTACCATCTGGCGAACCTAAATTAATGGATGTCAGTCGATGCAATTTGGATAAATGAGATAAACCTATATCGGTCATTTTATCAGCACCCCACCAAAAACTAACTTTATGTAGTTGGGTCAGTTCTGATATATAAACCAAATCCTCGTCGGTAATTTTATCGCACCCCAAAAAGTCAAGCTCATACAATGGAACGTCAGCAGGAAATCCAGCAAAGAAACTCAAATCGCTCTCATCCCTTCCAAGTTTGAACCCAATCGGAACCCCCTTCGCTATTCTAACGATGCCTTGCGCCGGAATGCTTTTCCACATAACCTCAAGCCATCCCACAATCCTATCCTCTGGAAACTTCAACTCCCATTCCTGAATTTTCTGCAAATCCAGCAACCCCCGCCCCGCCAGCGAAACCGCTGCCGTGCTGATTCTTTGTGCTTTGGCGGGTGTCAGTGAATGCTCGTTGGATTTGTCCATGGTTTACCCCTGTCTTGTATGGATAGGATTATGGCGGATTGAAACCTACCCAACCCTTGAGCGAAACGGGTTGATGACAGTCAGTCGGTTGTCGATAATCTGCCCGTGCTGCATGTCTTCGCTGTAGAGCATGTCGCAACCAGCATCAATGGCAGTGGCGACGATCAAGCTGTCATAGTGGGAAAAGCCGTAGCGTTCAGCAATGGTCAACGCTGCGAGTACCGTAGTCGGGGTAATGGGATGCACCCGGCTTTCCTGCATCAGGTCCATGAGAAAACGCCTTATCGCCGGAATGTCAAAATCCAGCTTTCGGCGCATGGTGTTAGCCGTTTCATTAAGCACCTGAATCGAGACAATGGGCTTCCCCGCCAAGATCGCAAGTGCCTTCCTACGCTTGGTGGCATCCTCGCCTAGGCTGTAAATGACAGTGTTGGTATCGACAAACTCAACGCCCATTAGCCTCTTCCCGGTCAAAACGGAAGCCGCTCAGGTCGCGGCGATAGGGCGCGAACAAGCCTTCCAACTCGTCGATTTTCGCGGTGGAAGTTTCCATCGGTTCCTCCACCACGGGGTGGCGGCTTTTCAAGTAGCCGATGAAATCCAAAACCTCCGCGCCCAAATTGTCGGGCAGGGTTTTGGCCTCTTGGTAAATCAATTCAGCCGTGTTCATGGGTTTAACCTCTCGCTTGTTTTGGTGTGGGCGGTTTCCCGCGCCGGTAGGGGTTCAAATAGACTCGGTTGGTAGCCCAAGGGCAAGCGCCGATTCCTTCATGACCTTATCCAGTGTGCAGACAGTCAAGCCGTGCCGCTCGGCAATCGCCAAGTGCAAGGCATCCCTGCCAGCGGTCGCACAGTTCGGCGGCACGGTGGAAATCTGTCTTTTCCGGTTGAGGAAAAGCGCCAGCAATACGCTAGTGTCTGCATAAACCATCAATACCGCGCCCCATCGCGCATCTTGCGGATAAACTCGCCGGCACTTTCGGTTTGCGCTGGTTGCGACTCGACAAGGGGCCTCTACGCAATAGAAAAAGGTTTAAAGAAAAGACTTACCTTTATTACTATTGCGCACCCCGTTTTCCGGTATGAAACCCGTTTATCGCTTAAAAACAACAGGTTTCCGGTTTACCGCCTTGTGGACAAAGAAAGGATTGCCCCGCCCTGCGCTGTGGATAACTTCAACTCCCTATTCTACCCACATTTTGCCGACAAGTTACCCACACGGTCATCCAGCCACTTACCCACAGCCCTTGGCGGTTTGCCCAAGCCCCGGCCCGTGTTGGCATCGACAAACTCAACGCGCATTGGCCTCCTCCCGGTCGAAGCGGAAGCCGCACAGGTCGCTTGTTTCGGTGTGGGCGGTTTCCCGTGCCGGTCGGGGTTCAAACAGACTCGGCTGGTGTCGAGGTAGCGCATCAATACCGCGCCTCTTGCCGCATTTTGGTAACGGTGTCGCCCTCGGTCAGCGGTTGGGATTCAACCAATTTCCGCAAGCGTTCACACCATGCCGCGTGTTCTTCCTCGGTCACTGGCAGGGTTGGAACTTCATCAGCCATCACGCCTTGCACATACCCTAAAACCCGCTCGGCCTTGGATTCGGGCAGGGTCTTAACCAGTTCATAAATTCTTTCCGCCACGCTTGCCATGGGTTTAACCTCTCGCTTGTCTAAGGTGGACAATCTTGGTGGATTCCCTCGCCGGTCGGGTTCGGTCAAGCCGCCTTGCGTCTTGGTTCCGGCAAGGTGCGCCCTAGCCCCAAGGCCGCGCCTATCCATAGGCGCATGGCGGTTTCCATCTCCTTGACGGCATCTTGTGGCGTGTCGCCTATCGCGCTGCATCCGGGCAAGTCCGGCGCTATGCAGACAAAAGCCTCGCTGCCCTCGTCCCAAAACACTTCAAGCGGGTATTTATGCTCGTTCATGGCTTTTCCTCATGTCGGTCTATCATGGCAATCAACTGTCTGGCTTGGTACTCGGCAATCAGCCCACGCCTATTCTGAAAGTTCAATATCACGGGTTCGCCTTGCCTAGCATAAACCCGGTGCGAGCCTTCCCCGCCCCGCAAGGTGAAACCAAGCAACTCGGCAACCTTGCAAGCGTCTTCATAACGTACAGACTTGGGGTTATTCCTGATTGCCGTCAAAAGCTTTTCACGCTTGGTCATCGCTGGCCTAACCCCTTGCTTGTTTCAGTTGGATGACCTCTGCTGTTTCCCTTGCCCCGGCATTGGCCAGTATGGAACCCGCCCCGGCTTCGATGGCTGCCCGCCTTGGGTCTGTGCCTAGTTGCTGGTAGCGTAGCGCCATGGATAGGGTCTTGTGGCCCATGGCCCGCGCCGTGGTGATGGTGTTCACGCCCGCCGCCGCCATGTTGGAGCCGAGCGTCCTCCTCAAGTCGTGAATCCGTAGATCGGCAATGCCGGCCCTTTCGAGGATGCGCTTCCATGCGGCCTTGGGTTCCGCCAGATGCCCGGTTTTGCCATCCCCCGGAAAAACCCATTCCCCGCCTTTAGCTTGCCGGTCTGCCAGCAGATTGACCACTTCGCCAATGAGTGGCACGGTCAACGGTTCGCCGTTCTTCGGATCGGGAATGCGCCACTCTTTGCGCTCCATGCTGACTTGATTCCATCGCATGGACAAGACATCCTCCCGCCGCTGGCCCGTCAACAGGCACACCATGAAGAAGTCGGCAAAGTCGCGGTTAGGCTCGTCCAACAGGGCTTGCCAAAACGGCATCATTTCATCGGACTGGATGTAACGGTCACGGGCTATTTCCTTGAACTTCTTCACTGCCTTGGCGGGGTTGTCGGGCATGTAACCCCAATCCTGCGCCACGCCCAATGCGGAACTCAGCACGGCCAGCGCACGGTTGGCGGTCGCCCCGCTGGTCTTGCTGGCTATCTCATGGTGCAGCTTTTGGCAATCCTGCTTGGTGATCTTGGACAGCTTGCGGGCGGCCAGTGGCGCGAGGTAATTGCGACAGGTCTTTTCGTCCTCTTGGATGGTGCGCTCCTTCTTTCGTATGCGCGAATACTTCGCCATGTATTCATCCCAAAACTTGGCGAACGTCATTTCTGCCCGGTCTTGGCGCTTCTTTTCGTTGGGGTCAATGCCTTTGGCAAAGTCGGCGCTTGTTTCTGTTGCCCTGATACGGGCTTGCTCGATGGTCATGTCCGGGAACTTGCCCAAGGTGGCGCGCTGCGGGGTTCCGTTCACTCGCTTCTGGACAAAGTACGTTTTGCTTGTGCTAGTGACGCGAAGTTGCAAGCCCGCTGCCTTTTTATGGGTGTCGTGATAGGTCATGCGTTCCCCGGATTCGGGGACGGGAAGCGATTCAAGCAGTGGCTTGGTGAAGCTAAAATGCGTGTCCATGGCCTACCTCAGTGCTACGGTTTAAAGCCGGAATCCGTGTGATGTCTGGTGCTACGGTAAATCCCGGTGCTACGCTGGTGCTACGCTCCCGGTTAAGAACCGTCTATTTTTGTGTAGCACCGTTAAGGATAGTATAGCCATAAACAACTGAATTGTATAGACTGATTAAGGTTTGTAAATGTGCGGAAAAGTACGGAAAAACATAAACCCACACATTCGTAATGTGCGGGTCGTGTGTTCGATTCACATCATCGGCTCCAAAATATCAAAGGCTTGCAGTCAATCGACGGTAAGCCTTTTTTATTGGGGTCACACTGAAAAAAAATCCGGGGGCAGTTTCGCCCTAGGCTCAAGGCTTACCCTCACTGCCATTAAGTTAAGCCGTTCGTGGTGAGCCTGTCGAACCATGAACGGCTTAAACACCAATGAGTTGGATTTTTCCGTTCACCCTTCGACAAGCTCAGGGCGAACGGAAAAATCCTTAACTTAATGGCAGTGAGGCTTACCCTGCCAACCAGGCAAGCCCGAACCTTCCCTTTGACGGTTCACCGTGGGCTTAGCGTTATCCACACACCCTCTTTTTCGCGGTTTTCTCAATGTTTCCGCAAACGCCCACCCCGAAACGCCAGCCCACAAACAAACTAAACATCATAAAGGGGCGTTGATTCTCAAAAAAGGCGGATTGGATCAATGCAGAATATCAAGATGCCTGATCCCGGGCCGGCAAGTGCCGGTCACGGTCATAGGGCGGCGTTTCATGCCCTGGCATGGCATCGTCTGGAAAGTCTTTGGCCCAGTCTTGCCGCGTTTGATTATCGGCATAGTAGCGCAGATAAAGTTCAATATCCTCTTCACTGCCGCTGCCCACCAAGTCGATGTGCCAAGCCGAATCCTCGTCTATCGGCATGGTCGGGCCTTCATCCCGCAACACCTTATGCCATAGTTCCTCGTAAAGCTCACGGTCGCCGAGGTGGTTGGTGCTGTAGAGAAACATGCGCAGCATCGCCAGACCGCGTATCACTTCCCAAAGCTTAGGTTTAAGTTGCTCGCCATCCAATTCCTCCGGGTCCGGCAGTTCCATACCGCCGCGTACCAACAAGTCAAAAAGAAGTGTTGTCGGAAAATCTGTTGTCATCTTTACTCCCCTGCTTCACGCAACGCAAACTCGACTACCTTGTTGCCCAACCAGATTCCACGCTGCCGCATTCGCCGGATGGCTTCCGCCATGGACAAGGGATAACCCAGGCTCTTGGCACGCAAAAGAATGCCGATTGCCCCCGTGACGGTAAGACCGGACAAACGCGCAAAACGCCGCCCGACAGTCTCATCAATGGCCACCAAAGGGATGCCATGCTGCAAAGCTAACTGGATAACGGCAGCTTCGCCTAGATCGAGCGAATTCCGCAATAGCGGAGATAAGGTGACGGGCTGGGTTTGCTTATGTAACCATTCATCCCGCTCGAATTCCAAGATGGCGAAACCCTCGGAGCCACCCGCTTGAATTTCCCGGCAAACCTCCCAATGCACCCATACCCGGCGGTACAAAAGTGGCAGCATGTCCAATGAACCCACCGCTGCAATCAACGCGAGGATCGGCGTGGTGTTAATGACCAACTCCTTAGGATCAGGCATTGTGCAAGTCCGCCATTAATTCCTCGCTGGTCAAATCAATCGCTGCGACACCATAACGGTGCAGATCAAGCAGAAATCTCACCCGGTCCACACCGGCCATAGCCGCAGCCGTGCCGCTGGAAATCCGCTTCATCTCGAATAATTTTACAGCCATCGCCATTTTTGCCTCCCGTTCGAATTGCTCTGGGGATTGTTGCAGGGCATCAGGAAGTTTCTCCGGGTAATTCACAATGAGTTGCATAAGGTTTCTCCAGTTTATTCAATTGCTCTTTCCCAAGCCCCAGCTCACTGCCATTAAGTTAAGCCGTCATACCGGCATGGACCGCCGGTATCCAGATTGCAGGGACGCCCCCAAGCCCGCGCCATCCCTGGAGCCTGGGTTCCGGCGGCCCATGCCGGAACGACGATGTTTTGTTAACTTAATGGCAGTGA
>CAIODU010000331.1 GCA_903857165.1 uncultured Methylococcaceae bacterium
AGTTACTTATTTATTTACGCCAATGTCGGCAAAGGGTTGCCGACCTACTGCGTAACAAGGACTGTAGGGCGGCAACCCTTTGCCGCCAACGATTTCAAAACTTAAACAACGTAATCAATTGGAATTAAAAACGCTGTAAGGCCGTAAGGCGCAATAGCGGTACTCCGCGTATTGCGCCGAATGGATAATAAATAGCAAAATGCTTGAATGTCCGGCCCCGTATCTTTGCCCACCCGCCTAGCCAGCCGGTTCGCGCCCATCGCTTGCCGTGTTGGGTTCGGGTTACGTGGCGGGCGCGGTCGGCTGAACGGGATCGTTAGGTTTTCACCATCCACTGTATTACTGAAATCATGTCAGAATCATTCCGTCGATCAAATGACAGCCGTATGGATTTTGCCGGTTGTGGCTGCCGAAGTTACTGCGGCAAGCGGAGGATTCCTTGTACCCCATCTGCCCGATTCAATCACTCAACTGTCTACAATTATTGCAAGCTATGCCCTATGGGCTTGTTCAGTGCCTGTGGCGATGAGCATACTCGTTATTTTGTTGCTACGCATGGCACTATACAAGTTACCGCATGTGAATATGGCCGCTTCCTGTTGGCTGGCGCTTGGCCTATAGGCACAGGAGCGCTTGGATTGTTGGTATTGGGTGATGCTGCACCGGAAATATTGATTGCCAATAATATGGGCAACTATGCCGATGGCATACGGGGTTTTAGCTTAATCACCTGTGTAATGCTGTGGGGCTACGGTCTTCGGTAAACGGACAGTCTGTGGTGCTTGGCGGGGTGAGCTTTTTGTATCTCCTTGTTTGAAAGACGAGGAGGGTATTGTTGCTTGTTCACTGTCGGAAAAGGGCGGAATGGCGATTTAGCGTATTCCGCCGACTACCCACGGCTGATCATTGACAAAACTAATACCCCAAGCATTAATGGGGGATTTGAGAGGTTTCGCCCAGTGTTAGCGAGTTTCCCTCTAGCGAGGTACGGGTGTGCGTCCACAGGTCTCGCAACTGCGCGGCCAATGCCAGTCGGGAGGTCGGCATCAGGCCCGTCGAAAATCGTGTTCATCGGCAGTTTTATAAAAAATGATCCATTAACTAGTCAAGCCACGTTGCCAAAGGTTGATTGGCAAACGACTGCATTGTCGCCCTCCAGCTTTTATGGTCTAATAGCGCATCGGTTTTTCATGGATTTCTGGGGCTTTCGAGATTTTGGACGGGGTGTCGGCACGTTTGCCCGCCCGCAGACTGAAGTCTTGTTGGCTTTATGAATCAAACAAATTCTTAACCCATCTTCCTGTCAGTGTTTGAGATGCTCAAGACTGGATTGCAAGGGGAGGTGGTTTCGGCCGTTTTATTGTCTGATCAACAGGCTCGATTATGCTAATTAAAATGAAAAATGGCTTGGATGTCCCCATTACCGGGATGCCTGAGCAGGTGGTGCATAGTGACGGGGGCGTTGCCAAGTCAGTTGCCCTGATTGGCCTGGATTATGTTGGTTTAAAGCCAACCATGCAGGTCGCTGAAGGGGATCGGGTCAAGTTGGGCGACGTGCTATTCTCCGACAAACAACATCCCAGCGTGGTATTCACCTCTCCGGGTGCCGGTGTGGTAAAGGCGGTCAATCGTGGCGCAAAGCGGGTGTTTCAATCCATCGTCATCGAATTGGATGGGAGCGAGGAAGTCGCCTTCCAAGCCTACGCTGAGTCCGACCTCGCCGGACTAAGTGCCGAACAGGTCAAGGAAAATCTGCTGGCTTCAGGCTTGTGGACTTCCTTCCGCACCCGCCCTTACAGCAAGATTCCCGATCCTGACACGTCGCCCCGGTCGATTTTTGTGACCGCCATCGACTCCAACCCGTTGGCGGCCCGGCCCGAAGTTGTCATCAAGGAGCGTTTGCAAGACTTCAAGAGTGGCTTGCTCCTCCTCACTAAACTGACAGAAGGCAAGGTTTATCTTTGCAAGTCGTCGGCTGCCAGTTTCTCCTGTGACCTTGGCAAGGTGGAAGTGGCTGAATTTGAAGGCCCCCATCCGGCAGGGTTGGTGGGGACACATATCCATTTCCTCGACCCCGTCGGCCCATCCAAAACTGTCTGGCATCTGGATTACCAATCCGTCATAGCGATGGGCGTCCTGTTCACTAGCGGAAGGTTAAGCGTGGAGCGAGTGGTTTCTTTGGCCGGTCCATTAGTCAACAAGCCGCGTCTGGTGCGTACCCGCGTCGGGGCTAACCTGTGCGATTTGGTGGAAGGTCAAATAGACACTTCCAAGGAAGCTCGCGTCGTATCCGGTTCCGTCCTGAATGGTCGCAAGGCTGAGGGTTGGGCCGCATTTCTCGGCAGCTACCATAGCCAAGTTGCTGTATTGGAGGAAGGGCGGCATAGGGAATTCTTTGGCTGGATCATCCCTAGCCGGGAAAAATATTCGTTCATGAATGTTTTGCTGTCCAGCCTACCGAAGCTTAGGGGCCGCAAATTCCCGATGCACACCAGCAAATTTGGTAGCCCGCGCGCCATCGTGCCTGTGGGTGTTTATGAGGATGTGATGCCGCTGGACATATTGCCGACCCAATTGCTCAAGGCGCTGGTCATCGGCGATACCGATCAGGCACAGTCGCTGGGCATCCTCGAACTGGATGAGGAAGACTTGGCACTTTGCAGCTTTGTCGATCCGGGCAAGCATGATTTTGGTATCGCGCTTAGACAGAATCTCACTCAAATCGAGAAGGAAGGCTAAATGTCCAAAACCAGACAATTTCTTGACAAGTTGCATCCGCATTTCCACAAGGGCGGACGCTACGAAGTGCTGTATCCCGTTTATGAAATGGTGGATACATTCCTTTATTCTCCGGCGGATGTCACCGTGGGCGCCACCCATGTGCGCGATGCCATCGATCTCAAGCGCGTCATGACCTATGTGTGGATCGCCGCGTTGCCGTGCATGTTGATGGCTTTTTTCAATACCGGCTATCAGGCCAATCATGCCATGCAGGTCATGGGCTTGACCGAAGCCCCGGGTTGGCGCGGTGCCATCGCAGGCATCTTCGGGTTTAACCCCTATAATCCGATCTCCGATTTGGTGCATGGGGCATTGTTCTTCCTGCCAGTTTACATCGTCACTTTGGCTGCGGGTGGCTTTTGGGAAGTCTTGTTTGCCACCGTTCGCAAGCATGATGTCAACGAAGGCTTTTTCGTGTCATCCATCCTGTTCGCTTTGACATTGCCGCCGAATATACCGCTTTGGCAAGTCGCGTTGGGTATTTCCTTCGGTGTCGTCATCGGCAAGGAGGTGTTTGGCGGCACGGGGAAAAACTTCATGAACCCGGCATTGACGGGCCGTGCCTTCCTCTACTTCGCGTATCCTTCCTTCATGTCGGGAGACTCGGTGTGGACGGCGGTGGATGGTTTCAGCGGTGCGACTTCCTTAGGTTTGGCGGCCCTAGGCGGGGTGGATGCCATCAATGCGGCAGGAATTTCTTGGTTCAGCACGTTCTTTGGCATCGAACAAGGTTCGATGGGTGAAACCTCGGTGGTCGCCTGCTTGTTGGGTGCTGCGTTTCTGCTTTACACCCGCATCGCCTCTTGGCGCATCATGGCGGGTGTATTCTTGGGCATGGTCGCCACCTCCACACTGTTCAATATCATCGGCAGCTCCAGTAACCCAATGTTTTCCATGCCATTCTACTGGCATCTGACGTTGGGCGGTTTTGCTTTCGGCATGGTATACATGGCCACTGACCCCGTCAGCGCGGCGCAAACACAGGCGGGGCGTTGGGCGTTTGGATTCCTGATCGGCTTGATGACGGTTCTCATCCGCGTGGTCAATCCTGCGTTTCCCGAGGGCATCATGTTGGCGATTCTGTTCTCCAACATCTTCGCGCCGTTGATCGACTATGTTGTCGTTCAGGCGAACATTAAGAGAAGGGTGAAACGAAATGCCTAATACCAATCAGACACAAGCCTTATCCGACAAATTTGCCGGACTGGTGGAGAAGGCGAAGGCTTATGCCGAGCATATCCTCTCGCTGAAGAACGATAGTTTTGAAAAGACGGTGGCCGTGGCTTTTGCCTTGTGCCTAGTCGGCGCGGTGCTCGTTTCCGGTTCCGCCGTGATATTGAAGCCTTTGCAGGTTAGCAACAAGGCCACCGACGAAAAAACCAACATCCTTGAAGTTGCGGGCATGTTGGACGAAAAAACCAATGTCGAAGAGGCGTTTAAGAAGTTCGAGCCGAAAATCGTCGATTTGGAGACGGGTGATTACGTCGATTTCATAAATCCCGAAACCTTTAGCCAACGCAAGGCATCGAAGGATCCGGCACTGGGGGTGGAAATCCCTTCCGATAAAGACATAGCCAAGATCGGCCGTAAATCCAAGTACGCCAAAGTCTACTTAGTGAAGGAAGAGGGTAAAGTCAAGGCGGTGATCATTCCTGTCAGCGGTTACGGCCTCTGGTCCACCATGCATGGTTACATGGCCTTGGAGCATGACGGACAAACAGTAATCGGTTTGAACCTTTTCGACCA
>CAIODU010000332.1 GCA_903857165.1 uncultured Methylococcaceae bacterium
CCGACCGCCAATACTGTTGAATTAAGCCGTTCGTGGTGAGCCTGTCGAACCATGAAGGGCTTAACTTCGAAGTAGTTGGATTTTTCCGTTCACCCTTCGACAGGCTCAGGGCGAACGGAAAATCCTTATTTCAACAGTATTGAGGCCGACCGCTACCAGTCGTTGCGCATGCGGCTCATTGTGGAGATGAAGGCGGCGCTGGCGAAAGGCGACAAGACCCTGCTCGGGGTTGTGCTGAACGTGCTGCTGGCCTAGCCGGATTGCGCGTTTCGCGACGAAGCAGTGAAGCATCCGCGCACCGGGGATCTGCTGGCCTTCGCGCCGGCGGTGTTCGGCGAACTGGAGCCAGCGCCCAAGGAACTGGAACTGATCCGGCTATGCCGGGTGCAGAAGGCCCAAGGCCGCAAGGTGCTGGTCTATTCCATCTACAGCGGCACCCGCGACACCACGCAACGGATCAAAAACCTGTTGCAGGGCGAAGGCTTCAAAGCGGCGGTGCTGCGCTCCAGCGTGGAAACCTCCAAGCGCGAGGACTGGATACTCGAACAGGTGGACCGGGGCATTGATGTCCTAGTCTGCAACCCGGAACTGGTCAAGACCGGCCTGGACTTGCTGGACTTCCCGGCGATTGTGTTCATGCAGAGCGGCTACAATGTGTTTACGGTTCAGCAAGCCTCGCGGCGTTCCTGGCGCATCGGCCAGAAACAGCCGGTGGAGGTCTTCTACCTCGGCTATGCCGAAACGGCGCAGATTGACTGTTTGCGCCTTAGGCGTAAGAAAATCGCTCCACCTCGGGCGACATGCCCGACACCGGCTTGGATGTCCTCAACCAGGACGGCGACAGTCTGGAAGTCGAACTGGCGAAGCGGTTGATTGCTTAAGCGTTAATAAAGCCCGCAGGCATCCTTTGTGGATGGCTGCGGGTTTTTTTTATTGGCGACGAAATGGATTTGCCGATTGGCGGATTCCGACCCGAAGCCGCCCTATAGCCTAATTTGCTCTATGTCTGGTAAGCATTGCATAGGGGACACCACACAAAACCCTAATCCGGGCGCAATGGCTATTGCGCTTATATCCGCATTGGAAACATGTCTAAACATATCGGTTTATCGAGAGGCCCAGCTAATCGTGGTACGGTGAATTTAGTGGTGAGGCCGCATTGCCGTGCGGCTTCCAACCAAGCATCCACATCCGGCCCGGCAATGCCTGCATCCGTCAAAGCATCGGCTAGAAGCTGGTATTCTTCCGGGAGGCTAGTGGCAAACGTGATGGGGTCGTCCGAACCGATGCAGACCCGAACCACCGGCGCGTCGCTTACAATTCCAGCAGGCGGACACAATCGCCATAACGGATGCGAAGTGAGATCGCCGAGATTCCCAATCAGAAGATTTGAACTGGGATTGATTTCAACGGCGATACCGCGAGAACCTACCACTTTGCGGACATGGGCTTGGAGTGCGGTGACTAGAGGTATCTCCCTCTCTACATCTATGGATTCTAATTCTTGCGCACGCCGGAACAATGCAGAATCGGTGAGCCAGCGATAAACCCAATCTTGTATCAAGCGGCTGCTGTCGCCGCCAGTCTGAGGATGCGGCCCGTCAGGAAAGCCCGCCCTCCGCAAGCCTTCGGTCGTATGCAGGCATTCCCACCATTGGTTCAGTGTTTCCACTGTGAACGAGCCGCCAAATAGCTTGGCACTGAGCCGCGACAATTCCTGCTCAATCCAAGGCAACCACGACCGCAAGTCATCGGGCACAAGCCTAGCCACCCTCCATGCCCATAAAAGATCAAGCAATCGCTCGCCCTTCGGAAGCACAAGACGACCGGCTCCCGCTGCCCATTCGCGGACATCCACGCCTAGCGCGACGGCATGGCCGATGCGTGAACCCTCGCCGAGCTTCAAAAGCTCAATGCTTTCATCGACACGCCGGATGCCGCCCAACAAATGCACAAAATCTTCCCCCGCGTGGACGGTCACGCGCAAAGGGCGCTGCGTTGGGTATCCTCGGCGCTGAAGATAGTCTGTCGCTCGGTCTGCCGCCTGCATGACATGTCGTACCAAGGGCAACATCACCCAAAGCGGCACGGCCAGTTCGTCTGTGCAAAGATCGACTCCCCGCACACGTTCCAACATGCGAGGATAGGCAATCAACAAATTGGCGAGCGTCATGGCCCCGGTGCGCTGCTCCCGGTAATAGCCGGAGAAGCGATACCCCGATGGGTTGCGTTCCCTGGCTTCTGGATCGTCGTGGCCTCCCCGCGACCATGCCGAGGGTCGCCCTTTTTCAGCATCCGGGCCGCGTGAGCGGGAAAAATGGAAAACCAGACCCATTTCCACTTTCTCCTCCGTGTCACACTGCTCCTTGACCGACTCAAGCCAATCGCAAAGGCGATTCTTAGGCGAGGCAAAGGCCGACGAATTGCCAGCCGGCTTACCCAGTTTGCCCGCCGCCTTGTCCAAATCCCCAACCAGTTTCATCAAATCGCTTAAGCGATCCTCCGGCGTGACTCGCACTTCCAAGGCCCGCAACCCCGGCCCTGCAAGTTTGGCCGCTAGCCGGATGAACTCCGTTTGCGGAACGGCTTTGCGTGGCTTAGACAAACGGGCATAAGTGCGGGTGAACCATTGCAGCCCGGCGACCATTGGGCGTTGCACCACATGCCGATAAAACAACACCCTGCCGCGCACGGTTTGCCAGAACACTTGGGCAAACAGCCGATCATTGGCCCCTTGTCGGTTGAGATAATCCAACCCGGCACAGTTCAGCCAAAAATCAGGGCGACTTTCCGGCAAAGACGGCATCCATCCCGCCAGCGGATCAAGCTCGGAACCGTGTTGAACAGGGCCGATCAACTGGGCGTAGAGCCCGCGCAGTATCGGGAAAGCATCCGCCGTTTCGGCATGGCCTGCCGCCAGCGTATAAACCGTCCGCCATAACGGTAAACACGCACTGGCACCAAAGCGGCTATTGAGCCTGGGCGCGGCATGTTCGTTCAGAAAATCACGGAAGCCCAAGGCATGAAGACGAGGTTCCAGCAAGTACGCAGCCAGCAGCAAACGGGCGAGGGCGCAACGCATTAGTAGCGGCGCAAGCTTCCGCCCCTCGTCCCACTCCGCCCCAGGGCTTGCCAGCATGTCCGCCTTGGCCTCTTTGGGTGATGCCAAAACCCGCATTAGCGAACCCCACAGCGTTGGGAAATTGAGGGCGGCCCTTAGATGTAAATGCGGCTCGGCCATCCCGCCCAGTTCCAATTGCTGCCGCAGCCGTGCGCAGACAAATTCCAGATGATCGGAACCCGCGCCCACAGCGGCAAGCAGCAGGTCGGCAGGGAGGGAAAAAGTCAGCCAGCGCCACCAATGGCGTTGCTCGGCCTCGTTTTTGTCACGCTTGACGAGAAGACGGGCGCGGCCCGCATCGGCTGAGATGATTTCGCGCACCACCCGGCCCAGCATCTCGCCTAGTGGCACCGGGACTAGCCTAACCCTAGGCGGGCCGAACCAAGCGCGGTCACGTCGGTAAATCAATTCGTCAATCGACATGCCGGGAAAGCGGTACAACAAATCCCGCTCGGTTTGCCGCCACAGCGAATCCGTAGCGGGTTTAAGCGAGGGGTCAAGCGCGACCAAGACACCCGCAAACGCGCTGTCGCTGGCGAAAGGCGCTGCAAGCAATTCCGCTTCCAGATGCTCGACGGGAAGGATTGTTGTGCGTAGACCCGCCGCGCTATGGGGGGCCGTTGTCATGGCTGGATGCGCTTGATGTCTTCTTCGGTGGGCATAAAGGCTCTATTATCGCCAAGCAAATTGAATTGGGAAGTGGCAAGAGTATTTGGATACTCTGGCATTGCGTCAAAACAATATTGAGCAGTCTTTAGCAATTGATCAAATCTATCTTTCTCCTTGGCCCTATCTGCGAGTTTTTTACACCTCTCTGAAAAAGACTTCTTGAGGCTTTTCAAAGCCGACAATTCTTTATTCTTTGATTCGTTTGGCTCAGACAAATTTAATAAACTAGGCAAAGTCACATCAAAAATATTAAGATCCATCAAGATGGAGATCATCTCTCTTATCGTGAGATTCCAGACCAGTCTGGGGGCTATGAGTTCGCAAAGCGAAGCTCTCTGTGGGGTATCGATAATTCCATTATTCCAGGCTTCACACCATATACGCGAACGAACTTCCAGAATCTTATTCCTTAGTAACGAATCCTCTTGTATTGTCTGAAAAAATGCAATCTCTGAATGTTCGAACTCCAAAATATTAACATCAGACTCTGACTCGGGTGCCAAAAGTAGAGCAATGGCTACCAAGGCACTGTCTATAAGCACATGCCGGGCGGTACGGATCGACTTTTGCCTATCGGATTTTACTTGTTTGGAAGATTTTTTTCTGCGCGAAGTTGGTTCGATAAAGTGTGTTTTCTCAATTACTAGCCTTATCAAAAAAACTTTTAATCTTTCTGATGATAATCCATTGGATCCGGGTTTACACTCTTCGTTTAAGGCTACTTCAAGAAGAGCCGCAAGCCAAGCTAGGCCATATTGCGAATAGCTTTGGTCAGAATGCAAGCTCCAATGTCTAGCAAAGCGTTCGGCATCACGGAACGTCCACCATTCTGGGGAATACCAACTTACCACGATAGGGTTTGTACTATTATCCGTTTCCCAATAAGCACCGACCTTTTGGCCGCGGATGCCAGCGCTATAGGTCAATGGGCTGTGTTGCAAATAGCCGCCCCACAGGGATGCAGCAAAGTCGTGTGCGAACAGCAGACTCGCACCTAAACGATGGGGAATCTCGACGACTTTCTCTTCTGATTTTGTTTGAATATCGACTACATTGTAATTGTAAACACGAGCGGATGGTGATGCCTTCTGCCTTCCAGCTAGGCTCTCGCGCTCCTCATCGCGAGTTGTGATAAATACACGGATAGGCATCGGTATGAAGCAATCCAGCGTACCGTGTTCGAACTTTTTAAGTTCTCTTTTTACATAGTTCTGATTTATACGGAGATAAGGCTCTATGTTGAGTGAAATGTTCACAGATATATCGAGCATTTCGGCGAGTCGTTCTCGCTGTGCGTAAGGGAGCCGCCACTCCTCTAAGGCTTGCCGCCGGATCTCTCCCAATAGCGCAATCAACAACCGGTTATCATGTTCATTTTTTGACTGCTCATCGAGTTTTCCTGGGTTGTTATTCTTGGTGTTATTCTGTGCAAGTTGGGAAAGAATTCTGGCTCTTTGGGAATTTGAATGGGTGCAAAAAGTCATTTTTAAACAACAAGTTGAACATGGCCTTAAGGTGTTTTCACCATGACAGAGTATATGCTGAAGTATAAGCAGACAGTATTACCATACCACTTTGCTTTCCTTGA
>CAIODU010000333.1 GCA_903857165.1 uncultured Methylococcaceae bacterium
AATTCATTGCAGTTTGTCGGGGGGGAAGGTCAATACTGTTGAATTAAGCCTATGCAACAGAATCCGTAGGGCGGCAACCCTTTGCCGCCGAGGGAAGAACAAGTTCATTGTCGGCATGGGGGATGCCGACCTACTCCTTAATTCAACAGTCCGTAGGGCGGCAACCCTTTGCCGCCGAGGGAAGAACAAGTTCATTGTCGGCATGGGGATGCCGACCTACTCCTTAATTCAACAGTATTGAAGGTGGGTGTCCCCCGCCTGCGCCGTAGCTCGCTTTCGCCCTTGAACCGGAGGTTCAGGTGGGAGTTGTAGGCCAGGAATCAGGCTTTCCGCTCGGGGGCGGACATGCTCACATCGTTGGCCGGTACTGGTTCCCGGGGTTAAGAATTAGGCTCAAGAAAAAACCCAGCAGGCTTCGAGCGCCGCAGGGAACACCCATGTCTATTCTACTTGGTTGTGAGGGTAGCGCAACAGCGAACGCGAAAAATTATTCCGAACCCAGGGCGGCGTCAATTTTTTCGTGCATGGCGGAGAGGCGTTCGCTCAACCCTGCGGACAGCAGCCGGTTTTGCTGTTGCAACTGGATATATTCGTGCGCGATGTTGAGTGCGGCCATCACCGCGATGCGCTCGGCTCCGAATACGCGGCCGGTGTCGCGAATCTCCCGCATTTTGTCGTCCAGGTGGCGGGAGGCGACCAATAGCTCGTGCTCCTCGTTTTGCGGGCAGACGATGGGATATTCCTTGCCGAGGAGATGGACTTTAATCGGCGATTTCGTTTCATTCATTACATGGACACCATGAGGTTGCAAAGTTGTCTTCCGGCTGACCCAGCCGAAGTGGTAGCATAAATAACTGATGTTACGCAGGGAGCGCCAAAGCTTGCTTTGGCCCGGATTGGGGTTGGAGCGCAAAAGCTTGCTTTGGCAAAGTATCCGTCAAGGCTTCGCCTTGATGTCAAAGCAAGCTTTGACGCTCCAGCCATAGGTCCATGCGTAACATCAGTAAATAATATCAATAGTAAACGGTCCACAAGGCGGGAGCCATGCAAAACCCATCATATCATGTTGTCGAGGATGCCGTGAACAACAACGGCGGCAGCGGCAGCGCTGCCGAAGCCCATGGCATGCCCGCCGGCATGTTGTGCGTACCAATGATTACCCCCGGAGAATATAAGCAACGCCGCAAAACTTTAATGCAGGGCATGAAAAAAAACGCCATCGCCCTGCTGGCCAGCGCCCCTTCCGTGGCGCGGAGCCGGGATGTTGAATACCCCTACCGGCAGGATAGCGACTTTCATTACTTGACCGGTTTCGATGAGCCGGAAGCCATGGCGGTGTTTGCGCCGGGCCGCAAAGAAGGGGAGTTCATCCTATTTTGCCGCAAGTTCGACGAGACCAAGGCCGTATGGACGGGCAAACACGCTGGCTTGGAGGGTGCCAAAGAGCAATTTGCCGCCGGCGAGGCTTTCCCCATTGAGGATTTTGCCGCAACCCTTCCGACACTGCTGGACGGAAAACGGGTGGTCAATTATCCCGTCGGCGTCAACACCGAACTCGACCGGCAAGTGATGGCGGCAGTCAACGCCTTGCGTGGCAAGATACGGACGGGGGCCAAGCCGCCCGAGGAATTCACCGCCTTGGATCGAGTGCTACATGAAATGCGCCTGCTCAAGAGCCGGGATGAGATCGCCTTGATGCGCAAAGCTGTCGAGGTTTCCATTCATGCCCACAAGAGGGCGATGGCGGTTTGCCGGCCGGGGATGTTTGAATATCAGATCGAAGCCGAACTCTCCCATGAATGCATGCGCCACGGCCTGCGCCATGCCGCCTACCCTTCCATCGTCGCGGGCGGACGCAATGCGTGTGTGTTGCATTACACGGAAAACGCCGACCTGCTTCGCGATGGCGATTTGCTGTTGATTGATGCCGGGGCCGAGTTTGGCAGTTATGCCGCCGACATCACCCGCACTTTCCCGGTGAATGGCCGATACAGCGAGCCGCAACGACTGCTTTACGAACTGGTGCTGGATGCCCAATTGGCCGCCATCGAAAAAATCCGCCCCGGCAATGCCTGGATCGAACCGCACGATGCGGCAGTTCGCGTCCTAGTCAGAGGTTTGGTCAAGCTTGGCTTGTTGCAGGGGCGCGTCCGGAAACTCATCAAGGACGAGGCATACAAACCCTTCTTCATGCACAGGACAGGCCACTGGATCGGCATGGATGTGCATGATGTGGGGGATTACAAGGTCGATGAAAAATGGCGGAAACTCGAACCGGGGATGGTGTTGACCGTCGAGCCGGGGCTTTATGTCCCGCCAACCTGCATGGAAGCCGACCCGAAATGGCGGGGCATGGGCATCAGGATAGAAGATGATGTGTTGGTGACCCCGAAAGGCTGTGAGGTGCTAAGCGCCGCCCTGCCCAAAACGGTGGCCGAAATTGAAGCCTTCATGGAGGCAGGACGATGAACTACGATTATGATGTACTGATTGTCGGTGGCGGGCTGGTCGGCGGCAGTTTGGCGCTGGCGCTGGGCAATACACCCTTGCGCATAGGCGTCATCGAATCCATCCCTGAGGAAAAAAGGCTTGCATCCAGCGCGGGCGACCGTGCCTTGGCACTGGCTTGGGGTTCCTCGCTGATACTCGACCAAATCGGGGTCTGGCAGGGGGCGGAAAAGAAAGCCGCGCCGATACGCCATATCCATGTCTCGGACCGCGGCCATTTCGGCAAGCTGCGCATGAGTGCGCAACGGGAAGGCGTGCCCGCTTTGGGCTATGTCGCCACCGCCCGCACCTTGGAGGAAGAAGTCGCCACGAGGCTTGACCAAAGCCCCGTCACGATGATTTGCCCGGCCAGTGTCGTCGGCCTTAAGGCATGCGGGGAAGCCGTCCATGTCAGCCTCAGGGAAGGGGATAAGAGCATCAATCTCACCGCCCGGTTGCTTGTGGCGGCGGACGGGGGCAATTCCACGGTTCGCCAATTGTTGGAAATCGGCCAAGCCATCGGGGATTACGCCCAAACAGCCATCGTCACCGAGGTGGAAACGGGCAAAAGCAGCGATTTCACTGCTTACGAACGCTTCACGCCGACCGGGCCTTTGGCCTTTCTCCCCGTTGCCAAGAAACGCTATTCGGTGGTGTGGACGCAGAAG
Organism: uncultured Methylococcaceae bacterium; assembly: GCA_903857165.1. Classification (GTDB taxonomy): domain Bacteria; phylum Pseudomonadota; class Gammaproteobacteria; order Methylococcales; family Methylococcaceae; genus Methylumidiphilus. The sequence continues at coordinate 3,156 of CAIODU010000333.1, forward strand.
GCCGCCGGTGCCGCAGCCTTGCTGGCAATGCCAGAAAAAGAATTTACGGACCATTTGCAATCCGCCTTTGGCTATTGGCTGGGCAAGATTGCACTGGCCTCCCGCCGACAGGCTTTCCCGCTCAAATTAATCCGTGCCGAGCGCATGACAGGCGAGCGTGTCGTGCTGGTCGGCAATGCCATGCACCAGTTGCATCCGGTGGCGGGCCAGGGCCTGAACCTTGGGCTTAGGGACATAGCCATGCTGGCTGAAATGTTGACTGCCCGGTTGGAATTTGGTGAAGACATAGGCGAAAAAGCTTTCCTTGAACGCTATGTGCAAGCCCGCCAAGCGGATTTGGATCGAGTCATTCGCTTCACCGACACCACGGTGAGAGTATTCTCCACCGACTTTTTCCCCGCAGCCTTTGCCCGCAATGCCGGTTTATTGGCGCTGGATCGATTTCAGCCGGGCAAGCGCCTACTGGCCCAATATGCGATGGGATTGGGGAATCGGATTCCGCGGTTTGGCCCCCTCTCAAAATAAACGCTTGGTTTCAAGAATTGCCTCTTTAAATCAGCAATTCTCATTATGAGCCAAAGTGCTTGTAGACGACTCGTCATTCCGGCATGGATGCCGGAATCCAGTCACAAGGATGTGAATCTAGGGGTCGCCACCAAGCCTTTTTCAAACACTGACGCAACCGACATGTCACCGTCCATGGCACTGGATTCCGGCATCCTAAGCCGGAATGACGGAAATGAGGCCATAATGAGAATTGCTGTCTTTAAATCCACCCGACTCGTCATTGGCTTAGGATGCCGGAATGACGGCGTTTTGGGTCGGCGGGACTTGTGTATAACGATGAGATATCCAGCTTGGGAATGCGGGCTTTGAAGCTCCAGCTTTCCGAGAAAGGGCCAAGCAGGAGCTTGCAAGACTAAGGGTTCCCAAGCAGGAGCTTCACTGCCATTAAGTTAAGAAAGCCGAGCTTTGCCTCGAATGCGAAAATGGACATTGATGGAGCGCCAAGCCCCAGCTTGGCGTCGGCCAACCCAAGGCCAAGCTGGGTCTTGGAGCTACGAGAATACTTAAGTTAATGGCTTTGAAGCAGTAGCTTGGTAACCAGCCCAAACTTCCACGCGGGTCTGCTGGAAC
>CAIODU010000334.1 GCA_903857165.1 uncultured Methylococcaceae bacterium
AACCGGCGGTGTGGCTTTGTTGGGCGGTGAGCCTGCCATCGGCATCGTAGCAATATTGGCTGCTCCGCACGGGGGGCTTTTCCAACGAACCTTTTTCATTGAAACCTATAATATCGCGCTGCACCAGCCAGCCTTGGGCGTTGTAATGCAGATGTTTTACTACGCCATCAGGCTGCTTTTCTGCCTGTAGCCTTCCGCCTGCATCCCAAATGAACTGATGTTGGGTTGTACCTTTGGTTAACGCACTCAGTTGTTGGCGGGGATTGTATTGCGCCTGAGTGATTTTCCCGCTGGCATCGGTATACGTTTATAATTGCCCGTTGACATCATAGCTAAATCAATCGAGTCTGCCCCCTGTTGATTTTAATCCGCCCTTACAGTTCAGTATCCCAATAGTGTCTGACTAAATCCATGGGATAGTTTTTGTGACTGGACAATGACGAGTCATCTATTTTCCATAACATGGCAACCAGCGCTGCCTCAAAGCACCAATAGCCAACATACGCTTCCCCCGTATGATTGCCATGCCAACTAATTATTTTCATGCGCTTATACCAATTTTCTACATAGGTTTTCAAAAGCTTGGGCCGGTCATCCTTATCGGCATCAATCGTATCAACCAAACCTTTATAAACCTTGTCGAATTTGGATTCTTTGGCGACACGCCTAGAATCATCGCCTAGCTGAATGGCTACGCGGTCAAGTAACCCATCCTGGCCTGCATGGCCAATCCAGTTTAACGCCTTTAATTTGTCGACTGCCGAATAACGTAGCCCTACCAATAAAGCCAAAAAAGTCAGGTTGTCGTAGAGTTGGCTTAGGGTCAGGTTGTCCCACATTTCCCTCGCACGCGGCTCTAAATTAATGGATGCCATCGTTTGGTGGCGCAACCAATACATTTGAGCCATTTGCGTCACGCTTGACCTCATGTCGGCTATGGCATCGCCTCGGCTATATCTTTGAATACATAACATTTTTGAGTATTCACACAAGCTATATACCGCTGATGCCTTCCCCTCTGGTTGTGGCAAAGTATTGATAATGTCCTTGTCCTCATCAATTGCTTGCTGTTTGAAGGCAACGCCTTTATCAAAATACTCTTTCGTTTGTATTGTATCTCGCATATTTCCACCTATAATTACTTTAACTTAGAATGGGGCCAAACTACCTATCTTTCCACCCATACTGTCAAGCTTCACCATACTGGTGGAGCCATCTTCTCCTACTTTAATCAGCCATTTTTCAACACTTCCATTATTGATCGCTTTTCGTATGGTTCTTGCCTCTGCTTCGCCAACTTTATCAATCAATCTGTCGTTCGTCACCCAAGAATCGCTCATTTGCTTCCCATCTGCGGTTTTTGGATTTAATTCGGATGATCCGTACTTGACTTCTGTGATGACGTAATCAGGCGGTGGTTTTTTGTTTTTATAAACACCATCAATGCCTTGTTTTCCTGGCTTATATTCCCCATTAGTGTTACCAACAGACTCAAATTCCTTCTCAACTTTAAGTATTCTATCATTGGCAACTTTTTCACCATAACGGGCCTTGATATGCACACCATCCGTTTTCTTAGGCGGGCTTTCCATTATTTCTGCCGCAGTCTTTTCCATATTCGCGGCTGCGCCTTCTTTCTCTAACTGACTGAGTTTGCTTGAGGCATTTCCCCCTTTGCCTAGTTTCCCGAACTTAGTGAACGAAAGAAAGATCGTCCCTGCTTCGAGTGTTCCGCGCGTGAACGACTCGGCATAATCGCCACGCTCCCAAGGCACTGTCACCGGTTTGACAATTGCGCTGCCAAACGCCTTGGTTTTTTGCCAAACCTGCTCCGTACACACATTGCCCAAACGAATATTCTCCGCGAGAATCAGGGCGTTGACACCATCTTCACTGAGTGTTGCTAGCGAATACCTTTTGGCAACAGTATAAGCTAGTTGGCCTGGTAATAAGGCCAGATCTTTCCCAAAGCTCAGTATCGCTCGTCCTACCCCTGCGGCACCTTGGGTGATAGGCCAACTGTCTGGGCCAGGACGGAGACTGTCTATACCTTCTTGAAGTATTTGGCTAGTTTCGTCAAAACGCACATATTGATCCAACTGGTGCGCATTGAGGCTGTCGCTCTCTAACGCTTTTTTTTGCGCTTCCAGCGCATCCAAAAACTCCGAACGCTTCGGCGGGTCTTGACAGGCTTGCTGACTGTCTTCGATAGCGCCATTGGGCGAGCTACCCTGCGTGTAAAGCTTGCCCAAGGTGTTGCCATTATTCATGGACACGTCAGACAGATGCCGGGCAATGGGCATCTTTTCCGCTTTCACGCTGCCCGCGCCAGTGAGTAAAGTGCAATCCCCACTGCCTAGGGAGGTGCCTGAGATGACGCCGCTCCCGGCGTTGCCCTGCGTACCCGCAATCACCGACCCTATTGTGAGCACATGTTCGCCTCGGGCTTTGACGGTGGCGGCATATTTTCTTTGCGCCGACAATATTTGAAAGCTGTCGAACGGAACCGGGCTGTTGCCGACCAAGCAAACATCGGGGGCACTGCTAACGGCCTTGAACGCCGATTCTCCATCGGCGATATGCTTGTCAGCCATAGTCGGCCCCTCGGGAGCGGGCGTTCATCAGCCGCAGATCGCCGCGATTTTCCGGGGTCGGCACTAACGTCCCAAGCACGATATGCCGGGCCGCGAAGTCACGCGGCAGGGTCAGATGCCACGTTTGATAGATTAGCCGCTCGTCAGTATCTACGGTAACTGTGCTTAGGCGCGGAAATAATGTGTTCAAAACATTGCCGTCATCTTCAACCACACACACCGGCTTGTAGCCGCCCAGCGCGGTAGTCACCGACTTGGCTTCCGGCAACAAACCCACCAAAACCACCCATTCGTCCCCTTCCAGATAACCGTCAGCCTGCAAGTCAGCGGGGGCGCTGTTGTAAAAGGCAAAATCGAAATCATCCGGCAAAAAGGGCCAGCCATTTTTTTGCCAAACATCGTCATAAGTGCCTACAAAGCTGATGCGAGGCTCCCACCAGCGTGACAGTGGACCGAGACCTTGCGGAGCATATCGTTTACGGATATCCGTGAGAGCATGGGAGACTTCGGCGTTGTCGAACTGAGGGGCCGAGTATTCTCGGTCTGTCTGCAAGTTCTCGATGTCCAGAAAGCCTATACCAATTGGATTCATGCGGGAAAAACATGGAGCATTCCCTTTTTCCCTGTCTGTATAACTCCCGCCGTAGGCCAGCTCATAACGAAGCGGTACAGAAGTCACTGGTTCAGGTTCGCTGAGCCTCCATTGATTTGAAATATATTTCCAATGACGCGGGCCAGTGACATAAATCGGCTTTTTCAACTCGCCAACGCGTATTCCAGCCAGCCATTTGCGGCATGGCTTCCCCTGTTCCGCATAGGCATGCCCGACAACATGAATATCCGTGCGTTGCTTAGCAATGACTAAATCAGTCTCGAATTTAAGACTGCTGTTTTCAGGCGATCCCCAGTAGATATCGGCCATCACAAGAGGTCTTTGGCTTTCTGCCAAGTCGGCGCGTGTACCGTCTATTTTCAAGCGAAAAGTAGCCTTGACCGCTAATACATCGAATTGCTTGCCTCGGTAACCTGACTTTTCAAACAAAAAATGTGGAAACGGCGAGTGGTTTTCGACCTCAATCACGGCATATCTCCCTTGCTTAGTTAAGATCTATGTCGTCGCTGAATATATTGACTTTGTCCGATCCGGTTAACTCAAAGTGTTTGCAATCGATCTTTATTGTTCCATCCGATTTCATCACCAGCTTGGAGTCGCCGACAGTCAATGTGAATGAATTGCCGGCCGTGAGAAATATGTCGTTACCGACGGTTACCGCGTAGTCCACACCGATGGAAAGCGCCTTGCCCAGCCCGATGGTTTCGGCCTTGCCTAAGCCTACGGTTTCAGCCAGTGCCAAGGCGACGGTTTCGGATTTGGCTCCGCCAATGTTCACAGCTTCATTGCCGCCGACAGTTTCGCTACGGTTGTGACCAATGTGGATAGTTTCGTTACTACCCACCGATTCGCTGCGGTTATGACCAACATGGGTGGTCTCGTTATGTTCGACGACGTTGTCCTGGTTCTTTTCGGCATGGATGTAAACCTGTTCCTCGCCCTTCTTGTCCTCAAAACGGAATTCGTTGAAGTGGGCGGGCTGGCCGCCTTTGGTGCTGCGCGATTTGATGCCGCTTTGGGTCTTGTTGGCGGGCAGGGCGTAAGGCGGCATCTGGCTATTGTTGTAGACGCTGCCAGTGATCAGTGGTCGGTCGGGGTCGCCTTCAAGGAAATCGACGACGACTTCCTGGCCGATGCGCGGCAGGGCCATCATGCCCCAGTTCTTGCCCGCCCAGGGCTGCGACACGCGCACCCAGCAGGAGGAGTTCTCGTCGCGCTTGCCGTAGCGGTCCCAATGGAACTGGACCTTCACCCGCCCATACTGATCGGTGTAAATCTCCTCGCCCGCCGGGCCGGTGACGACGGCGGTCTGCGGGCCTTGGACGACGGACTTTGGGGTCAGGCGTGGCGGGCGGTAGGTCTGGGCGGATTCGATGGCGGCGAATGTGCATTGGAACAGGTCGCCCTCGCTGGCCGGGTGGGCGGTGGCGATATAGCCGTCCAGTTTAAGCTGGTAATCGGCGGAGACGACGACGTAATGGCGGTTTTGCTTGTCGCTGCGATGCCCGGTGAGTTTGAACAGGTTGCCAGTCCCCAAGCCGCGGGCGTTGCAGTGGCCGGTGCAGCCTTCGAATTCGGCGCGGCGCTGCTCCATGCGGCTGCGGACAAGATTCTCGCCGTT
>CAIODU010000335.1 GCA_903857165.1 uncultured Methylococcaceae bacterium
CCGTCAAACCATTCGTTGACCATCAACTGGATCGACTTGACGCCCTTGCGCAGCACGAACAGCATCACCAGCGGAAAGACCAGGGAGCGCGACCGGGTGAAATCCGTCGCCTTTTGGCGGTGGCGGGCTTTGAAGTCTGCACTGAACGGTTGCAATTGGGCATCCAGCAAACCGCGTTGCATCAGTTCCGCCGATCTAAAATTGGGTTCCAAAGTTTGCCCCGCCGCCGCCCTGAGTAAGATCGCCTTGACTGCTTGGTTTTGGCTGCATTTTTGCCAAAAGTCTTCCAGATATTCCCGCACCCGCATCGTAACCGCCAATTCATCGACCTTATAACCGCTTGCGATGGCGTTCCAATGGGCATCGGCGGCGATTTGTATCAGCGCAGGATGCCAGCCGGTCAATGGGCGGATTTCCTGTTCCCATAGCCTCAATAAAGGTAGGTCGGCATCCCCATGCCGACTTTTACAGGCCGAACCGTTGGCGGCAAAAGGTTGCCGCCCTACGCTGTCTCCGTCATTCCGGCATGGATCGCCGGAATCCAGGCTCCAGGGATGGTCTGGCTTCGATGCGTCCATGCAATCTGGATACCGGCAATCCCTGCCGGTATGACGGTTTGCCAGACTACGCCCAAACACCTCCACCACCAAACCCCGCGCTTGTTCTTCAGCCAGCAACCCCAAAACAATAGTCGAGCCAAAGATGTTCCAAAACGACGAGGCTTCAATCTTGTGGTCATTACAAAGTTCTTTCAGATGAGTCACCCGCTGGAATTGGTCAAAGCGTTCACTCCGCCCCGCCTTTTCTTGGGAACGCGACCCTCTTGGCCGCCATTCCTAAACGCTTTGTTGGATGATGAGGGGCGGCAAGCGCTTTTTTCTTTGACGCAATTCTGTTTACCCGTTATTTTATAACCTGGACAAACCCATCGCCGAACCTTAGCAGCCCTAATGACTGACCAGCAAAACTTTCAAGCCCCCTCCCGCCTGACTCCTGAAACCCACCAACGCAAAGCCGACAAACTTTCACGGATTCCGGTCAAAATCGAACCCACGGCAACGCCTTTGCGCAAGCCGGCCTGGATACGTGTCCGCGCCGGGGACAACGAACACACCACCCGCATCAAACGCTTGCTGCGGGAGAACGGACTGCATTCGGTCTGCGAGGAAGCCGCTTGCCCTAATTTGGGCGAATGCTTCAGCCATGGCACGGCGACCTTCATGATTATGGGCGATATTTGCACTCGCCGCTGCCCGTTTTGCGATGTCGCCCACGGCAGGCCGAAACCGCTGGACGCGGAAGAACCAGATCGTCTGGCCCGGGCGATAGCGGAAATGAAATTGCGCTATGTCGTCGTCACTTCGGTGGACCGCGACGACTTGCGCGACGGCGGCGCGGGGCATTTTGCCGCTTGTATTCAAGCCATCCGCCGTGAAACGCCGGATACCCGGATTGAAATCCTCGTCCCCGATTTTCGCGGACGTGTCGCCCCCGCGCTGGCAGCCTTGATGGATAGTCCGCCGGATGTGTTTAACCATAATCTGGAAACCGTGCCTAGGCTTTACCGCCAAGCCCGGCCCGGTGCCGATTATCGTGGCTCGTTGGAGTTGCTGCGGCAATTCAAGGCGGCACACCCAAACATTCCCAGTAAATCCGGCCTGATGCTGGGCTTGGGCGAGACGATGGAGGAAGTGCGGCAGACGCTGGGGGATTTGCGCGAATATGAGTGCAACATGTTGACTTTGGGCCAATATTTACAGCCTAGCCGTGAGCATTTGCCGGTTGCCCGTTATGTCAGCCCGGAGGAGTTTGACGCGCTGGCCGCCACCGCCAAGGCATTGGGCTTTGCAAATGTCGCCAGTGCGCCCCTGGTGCGCTCGTCCTACCATGCGGATTTACAAGCGGCTGAAGGGCTTGCGCACAACTGCCTGTAGAAAGGCAATGATAGCCATGACAATGGCCAGCAGCATTATCTTGAAAGACTTTTGATCCTCGTCGGAATCCGCAGGGGGAATGGATGGCATGGTTTGGGCTTCCTCAGGTTTAAGTGAAAATCGCAACTTACTCCCGCCAGTCTATCACGAAATTATTTCTGGGTATTCCGTCCAGATTCCCTTGCTCGCGGTCAATGCCGGCGAGTTCAATACTTATGGCACGGGCGACCCCAGCGACGGTGGCATTACCAATCGCCATAGCCTGTCCGGTAATGTCTGGAGCCGGGGTGATTCCTACAAAAACGAACTCAACGCCTACGCCGTGTACTCCGATCTCGATCTATTTTCCAACTTCACCGGCTACCTCGACTATCCCAACTTGGGCGACCAGATCAACCAGAAAGAGCGGCGTTGGGTGGGTGGGGCCAACGGCGAGCAGACGTGGTTCAATAATTGGTTCGGGTTTGAGATGGACAATAGCGTTGGCTTCCTAGTCCGCCACGACAGCATCAATGGACTGGCGCTGAACCGCAGCGTCAACCGCCAGGTGTTCAAGCCCGTCAGCAACGCCGATTTACACCAGTGTGCAGTATTATGCAAACCGCGTCCCCAATTCGGTGCGCAAGGTCATCACCGCCGGCGCGGTGGCTGACCTGACGAATGGCTTCTTCAGCACCGCCAGAGTGCGTCACTTCGGCGACGTGCCGCTGAACGAGTCCAACACCGTCAACGCGGGCGACACCACCCTGGTCAGCCTAGGGCTGGGCTATCAGAAAGAAGCCTATAAACTGGAACTGGAAGTGTTCAATTTGCTTAACTCCCAACGTTACGACATTGCCTATAACTATAACTACCGCACCAAAAGCGATGTCTACAACAATCTCAACCCTGACGGTGTCAATGGCACTATCTTCCACCCCGTCGAACCACAAATGTTCCGCGTCACGGCGATGTTGAAATTTTAGCGGCAAAGGATAACCAATCGCGTGACTCGTCTCCGTAAACAAGAAAAAATGGATTGAGCAGCGATGGCTTGGTGTTGTAAAGCAGAGTTTTCCCGCATAAGTCAATAACCCTGCCACCGGCAGATTCGACGACGCATTGGGCGGCCGCCGTGTCCCACTCGGAGGTGAGTCCCAAGCGCGGGTAAAGGTCGGCTTCCCCCTCGGCCACTAGGCAGAATTTCAAGGAACTTCCCACTGACTTCAGTTCGCAAGCGCCGAGCCGGAGCAGGTAGTCTTTCAATTCCTGCGTCTGGTGCGAGCGGCTGCCGACAACCACGGGCGGTTGAGCCGCCTGGGTTCGGGCGAAAATTTGAACAGGGTTATCATGCCCGGTCATTTTGTAAGCCCCTGAACCCGCAACGGAAAAATAACAAACCTTTGGAACCGGGGCATAAACCACCCCTAAGACGGGTTTATGCTTGTGGATTAAGGCGATGTTGACGGTGAATTCGCCATTGCGCTTGATGAACTCCTTGGTGCCGTCTAGCGGGTCGATTAGCCAATACGTTTCCCATACTCTGCGTTGCCCGAAGGGAATTTCAGCCGATTCCTCGGACAATATCGGAAACTCACCCGCCAATTTTGCCAGCCCAGTGGCAAGGCATTCATGGGAAGCCAAATCGGCGGCAGTCAGCGGGGAGTTGTCGTCTTTATAGCCGACATTGAAGTTTGAAGAGTAGATTTTAAGTATGCTTTCTCCCGCCTCGATTGCCAGATTGACGGCGGGCATGAGTAATTCCGATTCAATTTTTGACATGGAGTATCTTGCCTTCTCTAAAAGCCCTGCCAACGACATGATTCAACGAATCTTTTCGAGCTTCGACTTCATCACGGCTATAGAGCAGTAAATCTTTGGAAACGTCGATATTGGCCAGTGCCAGCCACAACCGACCGGCTTCCTCGGCGCCGACTGCGTTGGACAGAAAATGGCTCGCTTTCGATGATGAGCAAATCAACATCGGAATCAGGACGGGCATCACCTCTCGCACGAGAGCCGAACAGAATGATCTGTTCCGGGTCTGCTTCGCGGACAATGATATCCACCATTTCTTGGAGGAGTTCTTGTTCGGTTTGGGCATGAAGTTCATGGAAATGCTTGACTCAAAGATTTGCGTTTGATGATTTCGTCAATGAACCGTTTGGCCCACGGCGAAGCCTTCAAAATGTTATCGGCAGAAATCAAGCCCAGTAGTTTAAACGAATGCTCACCTTTCGTATTGTCGCTATATTTTTCTTTTGTTTTGCAGTCCCGAGTCGCCTTGCTTAAGGCTTCGTAAATATCATTTTTACATATTTTCTCAATGGCTTGGGCGGGCTTGGCGTTGGCCTTAAAACCTTGCCCGAAAAATTCCGATACCTTATCCCAATCAGCAAAGAACCAACTTTCCATGACTTGAACCATTAAGTGACAATCTTCGTTTTTAGCCCCATTAGGTTTGTCCCAATTATCCTGCTTTTTAAGATGCTCCCATGGTTTAAATTGGCTATTTTGCGGCGGTTCATGTGAAGAACTGATGGGGTCTTCGCTGTCAACTAGCAGTAATGCATTTTTATTCTGGGAAATGGCCGTGCAGAAACGCCAATATGCATCTTCTCGGCTTCCACACACCTCAACGCGTGGACGTTTGGACTCACCTAAATCGGTTTTTGCGAAAAACTTAGCAAACGCTTGACGCACATCCGATTCCAATTGCGAAGACCCACCCTCAGCATAAACCCATACATCATTTTTTAAATGCTTTACCACCTCGTCCCTCCCAAATGGCCGCTCATCCATAACTGCCCAAGCCGATACTTTTCCAACCAAGGTTTAAGTTCGTCTGCATCCAATCTTTTTATGGTAGACCCTTCATCCGTCTGCTCGCAAACCAAGATTGATTCTGGTGTTTCGCTAAGCGCATCAATCAATATCGGAGAATGGGTGGTCACGATTAACTGAGTACGCTCCGATGCTTCGTGGAGTAGACGGGCCAAAGTTGGCAATACATCGGGATGTAGTCCCAATTCGGGTTCTTCAATACAAATGATCGGGGGTGGGTTTGGGTCATAGAGTATTGTTAACAAAAAAAGATAACGAAGAGTGCCATCTGATAGCCGCGACGCTGGTATAGGGCCATTTTTTTCCTGAAGAAATATTTGGATATTTCCCTCTCCAACACGAATATCAACGTCTTTGATGCCGGGGTATAAAATTTTCAATGATTCCATAAATTTCTGATAATTATCGTAGTCCCGACGTAGACCATTGAGTATCAAACCAAGGTTCGAAGCATCTGTTTCCAAGTCAATATTCTGCAAGTCTGACCTAGCTTGTGAACGTAGCTTGGAATAAGGCCCAAAAGTCCATTCACGATACAATTTTATTTGACTAAATCGGTCGGCAACTTCAGTTAGAACCTCATAAAGATCGTTATCCTTTTTTTGAAAGAGGATAGACAAGTCTGGCTTGATGGAACCAATAGACAAATTCCTATATTCTCCACCTGCATTGATAATAGGATAACCCCCATTCCATTTATAATATATATCATTATATGGAGATTGCTGGCTCTCATCTTCAAGCAACTCGTCCATTAATTCAAAACGTTCACCTATTTCATCAAAGGCGAGAACGTAGCGAAGACTTCCTGTAGAACTATCAGCAACGACTTCCAACCTTGCTGGTTCAGGATTGCCTAGGGATAACTCCCTCCTATATATCCACTTGCGCACTCCTCCGCCTGTCGCAATCGGTCTGGATTTATTATTTGGTGCATCCTGCAATAAAGCAAATGCTTCTAAAAAGTTTGATTTACCTGACCCGTTTGGGCCAATCAATACATTCAACTGCTTCAATTCAACGGGTTCTGCGTTTGAGCCATAACTCAGGAAATTACTTAAATGCAAACGTTTAAGAGCAAAGCGTTTCTTTGATGTTGATCGGATTGGCAAGGTTGCAACCGCATTATCTAATAAACTAGATGGGGGATCACCATCTAGTATTCTCCATTGCGTGTGATCAAATCCAAAATAATTCAAACCAAAATGATCCTTATACTTTAGGATGTAACGCCGATTAAAATAGGCTTTATCAGGGTCAGGTTCAAATTTAAAAGTAAAGTTTTCTCCTTGCCTTCCAATGTTCTTTAACCGGCCATGACGAATTACTTTAGCATTTGGTCCCGATGCGATTCCTTCATACATAAGAAGAGTAGGGATTTTTTCGAGTTGGCGGAGAGTGTCTATTTGGTCTTTATCGATACCGCATTCCTTAGCGACACTGACATAGAAACGCTCTATAGGCATAGTGCAATCTTCCTCTTCCCAAGCACGAGAGTTTGATGATATTAAGAGGTTAAACATTTTATTCGCACCCTTGATATAAAAATTCACGCATAACCGCCCCCACCAAAGGCACGACCACTTCAAACGGCCTGACCGGAACGCCCAAATCCGCCAACCGAGTCACTTCCAACCCCGGATACCCGCAGGGGTTGATGGCGGTGAAGGGTGTCAAGTCCATGTCCACATTCAAACTCAAGCCATGGTAACTGCATCCCTTGCGAATGCGAAGACCAAGGGAGGCAATCTTTCTGCCATCGACATAAACGCCGGGGGCATCGCGTCGGGCTTGGGCTTTGATGCCATATTGGGAGAGTATGCTGATGATGGCGTTTTCCAGGCCGGTGACTAGGCTACGGATGCCGATGCCGAGCCGGTTGAGGTCGAACAAGGTGTAGGCGACGAGTTGGCCGGGGCCGTGGTAGGTGACTTGGCCTCCACGGTCGGATTCAACGATGGGAATGCCTGTGGCATTGAGGATATGCGCCGGGTCACCATTTCGACCTAGGGTAAAGACCGGCGGATGTTCGACTAACCAAATCTCGTCCGTCGTCTCAGGATGCCGCGCTTCGGTGAATTCGCGCATCGTCTCCCACGTTGCCAGGTAATCGACGAGACCAATATTTTTGATGCGCAAGTTCATTTGCGACCTGATTGGCAAGATTTTTCAGCTAATATGGAATCTCTATCGTCCACGCTTGGATCGTGATAAGTGAGGTTCCATGGACGGCGAAGTTTGCTTGCATCCCTGCAATCTGGATTCCGGCGGTCCATGCCGGAATGACGGAATAACTGCGACATCGTTCTAATCCGTCTTAACTTACAGCAAAAACATCGTCGCCAACCCTAAGAAGATGAAGAAACCCATGCTGTCGGTAATGGCGGTCAGCAATACGCTGGTGCCGACGGCGGGGTCTAGCTTGAGACGGTCGCGCACCAGCGGGATGGCCACACCCATGCCAGCGGCAACCAGTAGGTTTAGCATCATCGCCGTGGCCATGACCATGCCTAGATGGACATCCCGATAGAGACCGTAGGCAACCACGCCGATCAACGAACCCCATACCAAGCCGTTGAGGACGGCGATGCCAATCTCCTTGGTGATGAGTTTACGCACATTGGCCGGGCTGATAAGTCCCAAAGCCAGGGAACGGATAATCAAGGTGCTGGTCTGGGTGCCGGTGTTGCCGCCGATACCGGCGACGATGGGCATCAACGAGGCCAGCGCGACGATCTGCGCGATGGTGTGCTCAAACAAACCAATGACGCGGGTGCTGACAAAGGCGGTGATCAGATTCATCCCCAACCAGAACCAACGGTTCTTCAAACTTTGCCAGATGCCAGAAAACAAGTCTTCCTCTTCCAGCAAACCTGCCTGGTTGAGTATCTCGTCATCCGATTCTTCCCGGATGTAATCGAGGATGGCATCGACGCAAATACGGCCTTGCAGGCGATTGCGTTCGTCCACCACCGGCGCGGTCAGCAGGTCGTAGCGCTCGAAGGCTCGGGCGGCATCGGCAGCCTCGTCGTTGAGCTTGAAATGGACCATTTCCTTTGACATTAGCTCGGATACCAGTTCGTCCGGGTTGTTGACCAATAAGCGCTTGAGCGAAAGCACACCCTTGAGGACGTTTTGGTTATCCACCACGAACAGCTTGTCAGTATGTTCCGGCAAATTGCCCCGCCGCCTAAGGTAGCGCAGCACCACGCCGAGGGTGATGTCGTCGCGGATCGCAACCATGCCAAAATCCATCAACGAGGCGACCGTGTCATCCTCATGCGATAGCACCGACTCCAACCGGGCGCGGTTCTGGTCGTTGAGGGATTCCAACAATTCCTGCAACACCTCTTCCGGCAGGTCGGGTGCCAAGTCGGCGATTTCATCGGTGTCGAGTTGCTCGGTGGCGGAGAGCAACTCGTCCGGGTCCATGTCGGAGATGAGCGTTTGCCGAACTGCGTCGGAAACGTCCAGCAGGATCTGCCCGTCCAACTCCGACTTGACCATGTTCCAGATGACCAAGCGCTGCTGCAACGGCAGGGCTTCGAGGATGTAAGCGATGTCGGCGGAGTGGAGTTGATCCAGCTTTAGCTTGAGCGCAACTTGATGTTGCTTGTGCAGCAGGGTTTCGACCAGATCATGCTGCGGCATGTTCTGGTGTTGGAGGATGGTTTCCTCCAGCCTTTGCTTGTTGAGCAGTATGGTGACATCTTCCAGGTGCTGTTTGAGCAAGTCTTCTGTGGGGGTATTGTTCGAATTAAGCTCTGCCATGATGTGCGCCTAGGATAGGTCGGTGCTAGCGGATTAAGTCTGGTTAGGAGACTTACGGTTGGTTCAGTCTGGCCCTTCCCCTCGTTTTCGCTTGGAATAGAGAAACATCAACTTCAATTCCCGATAATCATAAAGACATTATTATTTCTGGACTCGCCGTCAGATCCCTATAAATGGCATCCAACTGCGCTTGGGATTGCGCCCATACGGCCACTGTCACGGCAGTGTACTTCCCTGACCCGCTCAGCCGGCTAGACACTGCATCGTCCGCAATATCGGGCGCATGGCGACGCGCCATGGCCAAAACCAAGGCTTCCAAGCCATCTTGATTGAGCCCGAACACTTTGATCGGAAAATCGCAGGGGAACTCCAGCAGCGTGGTGTTCTGTTCGCTCATAGCCCTTTCCGCAATAGTTCTTTGCGCCGTTGATAAAGCGCATTCATCCTCACCCAAACGGGGCCTGGTTCGCCATTGCCCACCTTCCGGCCATCCAATTCGACAATGGGAAGAACCTCGCGGGTGGAGCTGGTCATCCAAACCTCCTCGGCTTGGTTCAATTCAGCCAGTGAAATTTTACGCTCTTGCAAGGGTATTGCATTGGCCTGCGCGATTTCGACCACCAGATCGCGCGTGATCCCCGGCAGGATGTCAGTGCCCTTGGGCGGCGTCAGCAAAACACCCTCGACGACCGCAAACAAATTGCTGGCCGCACCTTCAATGGCGTAGCCGTCACGCACCATGATCGCCTCGGCACACCCTGCTTCCACTGCCTGTTGCCGTTGCAAGACGTTAGCCAACAAGGTGATGGCCTTGATGTGGCACCACTGCCAGCGAATGTCCTGCACGGTGATGGCTTTCACGCCTGCAGCGGGGATCGGTGCAATGGGCGTGCACATGGCGAACACGGTGGGCGCTATGCCGGGTGGGAAGGCATGATCGCGCCTTGTTCCCACTCCCCGCGTGACTTGCAAATAAATTTGCTGATCGTGCCCGCCTTGGATGAGACTGTTGAAAATGGCCGCCCACTCTTCTGCGGCCAGAGGCGGTTCCATACGGATGTCCGACAGGCTTTTTCCCAAGCGCTCCAGGTGTTCGGCCAAGCGCAACGGCCTGCCGCCGTAAACCGGTATCACTTCATACACGCCATCACCGAAGAGGAAACCCCGGTCGAGAACCGAGACTTTAGCCTGGCTCAGCGGCAGAAACTCGCCATTCAGGTAAACGATGGGGTCTTGGTTGACCATGAAGTCTATTTTTTGAACATCAGTTGCAACGTGTCCAAGGCCCGCCGGAAGATGCCACCCTCGGGTATGGGCTTCAACGACACCAAATCGGCCTGGCCAATCAACTGGCCGTTCAGCACAACCTTGATCGCCCCCAATTTATCGTTCTGCTGCACCGGGGCGACCGTGGAGTTGTTAACCTCCATGGAAGCCTTCAGGCTTTGATACTGTCCACGGGGGAAAGTGACATGGAAATCTTTCAACAATCCCAACTCAGCCATGGGTGTTTCGCCCTTCCAGACGCGGGCCTCGGTCAGTTTCTCGTTGGCCTTGTAGAGTAGCCTGGTCTCGTAGAAGTGGAATCCGTAATTAAGCAAGGTCTGGTTGGCCTGGGCGCGCTCTTTATCACTTTTGGTACCCAACACCACGGCGATCAGCCTCATGCCATCACGCTGGGCAGAGGTCACCAAACAATAGCCCGCCCCGTCGGTATGGCCGGTCTTGACACCGTCCACGGTGGAATCTATCCACAGCAATCGGTTGCGGTTGGTCTGTTTGATATTATTGAACAAAAATTCCTTGATCGAATGCCACTTGTAGTATTCGGGAAACTCGTTGATCAAGGCGCTGGTGAGTGTCAAGAGGTCTCGGGCAGTCGTATAGTGCTCGGGGTCGGGCAAGCCCATGCTGTTTTTGAAGCGGGTGTTCTTCATCCCCAAACGCTCGGCATTTTGATTCATCACCTGCGCGAAGACTGCCTCGTCCCCTGCCACATGCTCGGCCAAAGCCACACTGGCATCGTTGCCGGATTGCACAATCATGCCCTTGAGCAGATTCTCCACCGAAATCTGTGCGCCCACCTGCGCAAACATGCGCGAGCCTTCCGTGCGCCATGCCTTTTCGCTAACGGTGACCATCGCATCCAGTTTGAGACTACCCTTGGCCAATTCCCGGAACACCACATAAGCCGTCATGATCTTTGTCAAACTAGCGGGTTCCAGGCGCTGGTCTGCGTTGCTTTCAGCCAGCACCCGCCCGCTGTCATGATCCGCGAGGATATAGGCCTTGGCACTCAACGTGGGTGGAGCCGGAATCAGCGCAGGATCAAGGGCCGCCGCCGGACCAACAAAGGCCAGCAGTGTAATTAGTAGGCAGAACAAACTGGATCGCATCCGATAAGACCTCTTTAGATTAGCCATTTTTTCATTTTGAGCCGCAAAAACGACGCCCATTGTACCATGGAGGACAAGCCAAGGCTTGAACGATAAAGCGCACAGGCTTTTTCACGGGGACTCCAACGGCGGCAGAAGTTTGCGGTGGGTTTGGATCGACATCAATATGCCGAAACCGGCCAGCAAAGTCACCATCGACGTGCCGCCGTAACTAATCAGCGGCAATGGCACACCCACCACCGGCAATATGCCGATGACCATGCCGACGTTGACAAAGACATAGACAAAAAAAGTCACCGTCATTGCCCCGCTCAATAGTCTGCTGAACTTGTCTTGGGCCTGCACGACAATGTAAAAACAACGCGCCAAGATGAACAGGTAAATCGCCAGCAATCCCACACAACCCAATAAGCCAAACTCTTCGGCCAGCACGGCGAAAACAAAGTCGGTGGAAGGCTCTGGCAGAAAGTCCAAATGAGACTGGGTGCCATGTAGCCAGCCCTTGCCGTAGATGCCGCCAGAGCCGATGGCGATTTTTGATTGGATGATGTGGTAACCCCGCCCCAATGGATCGGATTCCGGGTTGAGGAACATCAGCACCCGGTCACGCTGGTAGCCGTGCATGAAATGCCAAAGCACGGGCAACAGACTACCGCCAAGCACCATCAGCGCCAAGACATAATTCCAACTCAGACCGGCCAGGAACAGCACCGCCCAGCCCGAGGCAAACACCAGTAGGGCTGTGCCCAAATCAGGCTGTTTGGCGATCATCAGGGTGGGGACGATGATCAGCGTGCCCGCCACCAACACATGGCGCAGCACCGGCGGCATGGGCTGTGAAGCAAGAAACCAAGCGATCATCATCGGCATGGTCAACTTGACCATTTCGGAAGGCTGAAAGCGCACCACTCCCAGATTCAGCCAGCGTGTCGCCCCCAACGAAGTTTCGCCAAAGATGAGCACGGCGGCAAGCAGCACCACCCCGACCAAATACAGGACAGGGCTGTAAAGGCGCAGATGGCGCGGATGAATTTGAGCGATGGCGGTCATGATGGACATTGCCAAACCCAATCGCCCCGCCTGGCGCAAAACCATCTCGATCTTCTGCCCGCCCGCACTGTAAAGGACGACAAAGGCCACGCCGGAAAGCATCAGCAAACCGACCAGCAAGGGCAAGTCCAGATGCAGCCGTTGCGACCATGAATGGCCTGCCTTCGGCCCATACAGGGGGATTTCCTCAAGGATGGGCGCGCCCTTCGTACTCACTCAGTGTCCCTTCAAATAGTATTGGATGACGGCTTTGGCAATGGGTGCCGCAACCGAACCACCATGGCCGCCATTTTCGACAACTACGGCAATGGCGATGCGCGGCGCCTCCGCCGGCGCAAAGGCGATGAACCAGGCGTGGTCTTTCAATTGGGCCTTGACCCTCATGTGCTTGTAGCTTTGGCCTTGACCAACGGAGAAAACCTGCGCCGTACCGGTTTTGCCTGCAATATGGTAGGTCAGACCGCCTGCTATACCCTTGGCAGTGCCTCGCGCACTGTGGACGACATCGACCATGGCATCCACCACGGCCCGCCAGTTGGCCGGTGGAATAGGGATGTTCTCGCTTATTCCCAGGGGGAAAGGCTCCTCCGTATCGGGCGGCGCTTTCATGTGATCCAGCACCCGAGGTTCGACCGCCTTGCCCTTGTTGGCCAGAATGGCGGTTGCCCTAGCCATTTGCAGGGGCGTGGCTTGCACATAACCTTGGCCGATGCCGGCAATAAGGCTTTCCCCTGGAAACCAAGCCGCTTTGCGGTTCTTGAGCTTCCATTCCGTCGAAGGATAAATCCCGGCTTTTTCCCCGTCCATGTCGATGCCGGTTTTTTCGCCAAAACCGAACTTCCTGAGATAGTGGTTCATGCGGTCAATCCCCAAACGCAGGGCGAGTTGGTAGAAATACACGTCACAGGACTGGGTGATGGCCAGCCGCAAATCCACGCCCCCGTGCCCCGACTTTTTCCAGTCCCGGTAGCGATGATCACTGCCAGGCAGGCGGAAAAACCCGGGGCAACTCACCCGGCGGCCCGCCGTGACCTGACCGTATTCCAAACCAGCCAAGGCCATGAAGGGTTTGACGGTCGATCCTGGCGGGTAAATGCCGCGCAGCACACGGTTGTACAATGGCCGGTCAGGCGAGTTTTGCAGAGTTTCGAATTGCGCACGGCTAATGCCCTGCACAAACGGGTTGGGGTCGAAACTAGGATTGCTCGCCATTGCCAAGACATGCCCGGTGGAAGGCTCTATGGCAGCCACTGCCCCCTTAAACTCGCCTAGGGCATCTTGGGCGACCTTTTGCATCCCGATGTCCAAGCTCAGATAAAGGTCGGCGCCTGACTGGGGCCCGGTCTGGCCTAGGACGCTGATGGAGCGTCCCTGCACATTGGTTTCAATCTCCTCATAACCCGCCTTGCCATGCAGGACGTCTTCATAAGCCTTCTCCACCCCGCTTTTGCCGATGTGATAAGTCCCGCTGTAAACAGAAGGATCCAACTTCTGCAACTCCGCCTCGCTGATGCGCCCGACATAACCCACCACATGGGCGGTCAATTCTCCGTAGGGGTAGGTGCGCAACATTCTCCGTTGAATTTCGACACCCGGAAATTGCGGCATCCTCACTGAAAAAAGGGCCATTTCTTCCTCGCTCAGTTGAATGCGCAGCGGTATCGCCTCGAATCCTTTATGCCGATGCCGCAAGGTATTGAACCGATCAATTTCATCGTCGCTCAAGCTGAGGAGTTTCTTTAATTCCCCCAAGGTCGTTTCAACGTCCGGGACTCGGTCAAGAAAAACTTCCAGGCTGTAGGTTGGAAAATTATTTGCCAGCACCTCGCCATTGCGGTCAATAATCATGCCTCGGGTTGGCGGAAGGGGGGAGATTTTCACACGGTTGTCTTGAGCCAAGGTGGAATAGTGCGAGTGGCCGACCACTTGTAAATAGACCAACCGCACCACCAGGCCCGCTGTGGCAATATTGATGAACAGCACACAGGCAACAACGCGGTTGAGAAACACCTTGTTCTCATGGAACCGGTCTTTTTCATTGAAATCGAGATTCATCATGGCCCGGCATGGAGTTTGACAGTTAAGCCCGGCAATTCAAACCATCAATCCCTTGCATCAAATCTTCAGGCAATATTGTAATACCGACGCACTCGGCGAAGCGTTGTAAAAATGGCTGGCCATACCAAGGCACCCGCCAACGAAGGCGACCAGTGGATTAATTCGGTGGAATGGGCCCCCTTGATGTTCTGCGTCCAAAAAATCAGCAACTGGTTCACTAGCAACAGCAAAAAGACCGGAAGCACCTGCTGGTAAAGCGGGTAGGCCCGCAAGCGAGTGTGCAATTTGACGCACACAAAGACCACCACGGAATAGGCCAAGGCGTGCTGGCCCAGCATCCTACCCGTGAGGACATCGCTTGACACGCCCACACACCATGCATGCCCCACACCCACCCGTTCGGGAATGGCGATAGCCCAATAGATCAGAAACAATAACACCCAGTCTGGATTATAAACGAACCACTCCTTAGGCAATGGGAGGATTCGCAGCACCATGGCCACCAATAGACTCGCCAACACCACCAATTTGGTGGCCACTTTACTTTGCAGCATGGTCTGCGGGACTTCCCTTCGGGGTTGAAGCCTGTCCGGGAACCCGGGGAATCGGGTCCGGCTTGTTCCAGACTAACAATAATTCCCGGTTGCGATCCAACTTCGCTAGAGGGGCGGCACCAAACTTTGCGAACACTTTGCCCTGCCCGGTGTCTGCAACCACCGTCGCCACGGGATAGCCTTGCGGGAACACGCCGCCCATCCCGGAGGTGACCAATAAGTCTCCGGCTTGAATATCGGCGTTGCTGCTCAAATAAGGCAGGCTGAGCTTGTCGATCTGCCCGGTGCCTTGGGCAATCGTCCTAAGGCCATTGCGGTTGACTTGGACGGGAATGGCGTGGTTCGGGTCGGTAATCAGTATGACCTCTGCGCTGTAAGGGGTAACCCGCAATACCTGACCAACCACACCGTTGGCATCCATCACTGGCTGGCCAGGATATGCCCCGAAACGGCTGCCTTTGTTGACAACCACAACCTGCTCGTAAGGGACCAAGTTGACCGCCAACAATTCGGCAATCATAACCTGTTCGCCGAGCTTGAATGAAGTGTCCAACAACCCCCTGAGGCGCAGGTTTTCTTGTTCCAGGGCGGAGAACTTTAGCAATTTCACTTTAAGCAGCATTTGCTCCCTGCGCAATGATTCATTCTCATCGAGCAAGCGAGCCTGTGATGAAAAAACCTCACCGAACTTCCTAGCGGCCTGAACCGGCGAGTTGACCAACTGTTGCAAGGGGTAAATTGCGGAAGCAAACAGTTCGCGAAAGGGCGTCAGCAGGGCTTTCTGTTCGCACGCAAGCAGAACCAGAGAGGCAAACACGCAGACGGACAGGCCGAAGTTTGGCGACGGGCGCTTGGTGAATAGGGGTTTCATGGCGGGCCCTTCATCGAACAATCCGCAAGGGTTGCTGAATGCAGGTTTATTCGTGAGAGAAGGGGGCCGAGCCCTTCTTGTCAAAGAATTCCAATGCCTTGCCTCCGCCCCGCACGACGCAAGTCAGCGGATCCTCCGCAATCAATACAGGCAGTCCGGTTTCTTCGGCAATGAGGCGGTCGATGTCCCTAAGCAACGCCCCGCCGCCGGTGAGTATGATGCCCGTTTCGGCCACGTCACCCCCCAACTCCGGCGGGGTTTGCTCCAACGCCAGCTTGACCGCCTGCACAATGCCGGCCAAAGGCTCTTGCAAGGCTTCCAAAATCTCGTTGCTATTCAACACAAAGCTGCGCGGCACACCTTCCGACAGGTTACGCCCCCTGACCTCGATCTCCATGACTTCGCTGCCAGGGTAAGCAGTGCCTATGGTGTGCTTGATCCGCTCCGCCGTTGCCTCGCCAATGAGTGTGCCAAAATTGCGGCGGACATAATTCATGATAGCCTCATCCAAGCGGTCACCGCCGATGCGGACCGAAGCGGAATAAACTATCCCATTTAAGGAAATGACTGCCACTTCCGAAGTGCCGCCACCAATATCAATGACCATTGAACCTCGCGCTTCGTCCACCGGCAGGCCGGCACCGATGCCTGCGGCCATGGGTTCCTCAATCAAATAAACCTCGCGGGCGCCGGCGCTTGCCGCCGACTCCTTGATGGCGCGCCGCTCCACTTGGGTTGACCCGCACGGGACGCAGATCAGGACTTTGGGACTGGGCTTGAACAAACTGGATTCGCTCTTGTGTACTTTTTGGATGAAGTACTTGAGCATTTGCTCAGTGACCGTGAAATCGGCGATGACGCCATCCTTCAGCGGACGGACGGCAGTGATATTGCCAGGCGTCCTGCCGAGCATGGATTTTGCCGCCGTGCCGACAGCGGCGACGACCCTTGTGCCCCTAGCCCTATCCTCGCGAATGGCCACCACGGAAGGCTCGTTTAAAACAATGCCTTGTCCGCGGATGTAGATCAGCGTGTTGGCTGTGCCCAGATCGATGGACATATCATTGGAAAAAAACCCGCGGAGACGTTTGAACATGTGTCGAATTCCGTGAAAATTGTTTTAATTTAACAAGTGGGTGGGGGTTTGGGCAAGATGGGTTATGATATTTCTACATTTCAACGAACATATGGGGAAGATAAATGTCCTTAAGCACCGCAGAAGTCAACAAAATTGCATGGCTCGGACGCATCGCCATCGACGCTGACAAAATCGAAGCTTACGCACGCGATTTGTCTGGAATTCTCGACTTCGTCGAGCAAATGAGCGTATTGGACACCAGCGCCGTCGCGCCCATGGCCCACCCCATGGACCAAGCCCAGCGATTGCGCCTAGACCTTGTCACCGAGGCTGACCAGCGCGAATTGTTCCAAGCCAACTCGCCCTCGGTTGAAGCGGGCTTGTTTCTGGTGCCAAAAGTCATCGAATAAACAACACGAAACCCATGCTTGAGACGAAAGAAGATGCATAATAAAACCATCGCAGAACTTGCCCAGGGACTGCACCAGAAGCAATTTAGCAGCCTTGAGTTAACCACCCATTTTCTGCAACGAATACAAGAACACAACAAACGACTCAATGCTTTCGTAACCATTACTGACGAATTGGCGCTGGCGCAAGCCAAGGAGGCCGATGACCGCCTTTCGTCCGGGCAGTCTAACACATTGACGGGCATCCCCATCGCGCAGAAGGATATTTTCTGCACCCAAGGTGTGCGCACCAGTTGCGGCTCGAAAATGCTGGACAACTTCATCGCACCTTATAACGCCACCGTCGTCGAACGCTTCAACCAAGCCGGCGCGGTGATGTTGGGTAAGCTTAACATGGACGAGTTCGCCATGGGTTCTTCCAATGAAACAAGCTATTACGGCCCAGTGAAGAATCCTTGGGATGTGGGGGCCGTTCCCGGCGGTTCCTCCGGTGGTTCGGCTGCCGCCGTCGCTTCACGGATTGCGCCGGGGGCGACCGGCACCGATACCGGCGGGTCGATACGCCAACCCGCCGCTTTTTGTGGCATTACCGGGCTAAAGCCCACCTACGGACTCGTTTCGCGATGGGGTATGATCGCCTTCGCCTCCAGCCTCGACCAAGGCGGCCCGATGGCCCGCACCGCCGAAGACTGTGCCCTAATGCTGCAAACCATGGCCGGCTTCGATGAAAAGGACTCGACCAGCGTCAACCGTCCGGTTGCCGATTTTTCCGCGACCTTGAACGATAGCTTGCAAGGCTTGCGGATTGGACTGCCGAAGGAATTCTTTGGCGAAGGCCTGGACCACGACATTGCCAAGCTTATTCATGAAGCGGTCGCCGAGTATGAAAAATTGGGCGCGACCGTGAAAGAAGTCTCACTGCCCAATATGAACCTTTCCGGCCCGGCTTATTATGTCGTCGCCCCGGCGGAATGCTCGTCCAATCTGGCCCGTTTCGATGGGGTCCGCTACGGACATCGCTGCGAAAACCCGAAGGATTTGGCCGACCTTTACACCCGATCCCGGGGCGAGGGCTTCGGTGCGGAAGTCAAGCGGCGTATTTTGATCGGCACTTATGTGCTATCCGCCGGTTATTACGATGCCTATTATCTGAAAGCGCAGAAAATCCGCCGACTGATCAGTGACGACTTCAAACAAGCCTTTCAAGAAGTCGATGTCATCATGGGCCCGACCTCGCCTTCCGTGGCATTCCGCTTCGGTGAAAAAAGCGCCGATCCGATCAGTATGTATTTGTCGGACATCTACACCATCGCCGTGAACTTGGCCGGACTGCCCGGCATGTCCCTGCCGGTGGGCTTCTCCAAGAACCTTCCTGTCGGAATGCAGATTATCGGTGATTATTTCTCCGAAAGCCGTTTGCTGAATGTAGCCCATGAGTATCAGCAGGTGACGGGGTGGCATGACAAAGCTCCTGCGGAGTTTTGAAATGAAAAAAACCGTATGGTTAAGTTTCGATTTAGCGGTCGGGGGCGATTATGAAAATCTCTACGCTTGGCTGGATGACCATGAAGCCAAAGAATGTGGCGATGGACTGGCTATGATCGAATTCGATGCCAGCGATGATTTTCACGACGCGCTGAAAGAAGATTTGACTAAGCAGGTCAACTTCTCGAAAAAAGATAGGGTCTATGCCGTTTGGCGGGAAGCAGACAAAACCAAGGGCCGCTTTTTGGTTGGCAAACGCAAATTTGCGCCGTGGGAGGGATATGGCACACGAAACCAAGCCGAAGATGTTGAAGTTTGTTGATTTAAAGTGGAAGAAATTACCTTGTGAATGCTTTGCAAAGTGATGGTTTAAGTGAAAGCTGGACATGAACGGCAAACAGGCTATCAAAGCATTGGAAAAACTTGGGTTTAGGATCATACGCATCAATGGTAGCCACCATATGCTGACCGATGGAACCCGCAGAGTGAACGACCCCAGCAATTTTCATTATGGTTCCATTGCCGTCATTCCGGCATGGATGCCGGAATCCAGTGCCATGGACGGTAACTTGTCGGTTGCGTAAGTGTTTGAAAAAGGGTTGGTAGCGAACCCTAGTTTCACATCCTTGTGACTGGATTCCGGCATCCGTGCCGGAATGACGGGTTGTGTATCAGCACTTTGGCTCATAATGGGAATTGCAGGATCGTCCCCGTGCATGGCGCGTAGGATTTAGAACCGGGTACACTAAAAAGCATCGAGAAACAGGCAGGAATCAATTTAACATGAGAATAGCTTATCCCGTCTTTTATGAAGCCCAACCAGAGAGTGGTTTCACGGTGACTTTTCCTGATTTTCCCGAAGCAATTACCGAAGGTGACACCATCGAACAAGCACGTTTCAATGCTGCCGAATGCCTATCTTTAGTATTGGATGTACGCATGGAGCAAGCGGATACTATACCGTTTCCTTTGACATCAGAAGAAGTGGAAGTCGTAGAACCGGACGCTGCAACTCAAGCGGCTTTATTGGTTCATTTAACAAGAGAATCCGAGCATAAATCATTAAGCGAACTGGCTCATTCATTAGGTTCTTCTTGGCACTCTGTGAAAAGATTGGAAAACCCCCGTCATTCGCCAACCATCAAACAATTGGAACGGGCGGCAGCGGTACTTGGGAAAAGGCTAGTGCTGTCTTTCGATAGTTAAAATACGGCAATCACTAGTCATGCAAGACTCAGACAAACAAAATACGAGTATATTCTATAAAATTATTTCTAGTTCACTATTTGCGACTATTATTAGTATAATTTCGATCCTACTCGCATTTTATTTTTATTTTAATTCAATTACTCATCGAGAGCTTGTCTGCTTGGTACATCAAGCAAAAGTTATCATAGTTAAGACTGGTCAATCGTCACACCTCTCTGTATTGTTTGATGGAAGGGGTAGTTGAGGGGCAGCATAAAATAAAAAATATTATCAAAACTTACTTTAAAGATGAAGTATATGATTATGGAAGAAATAATCGCATTATCTTAGTGTTGACTATATCAGGTATTTGTTTAGGTGTTTATTTCTTTATGGAAAAATCTTATTTCATATATAAAATAAAATCAAAACAACCAGAAGCAAGGCTTGACTTAATATTTTATTTAATGTATTATTTAAGGCCAATAGTTTTAATATGTTCGTCTATTTTTATTTGGTTTATATCTTATCAGCTTGTGCCTCCGTTTGGATTTTAATTTAACTATACTAACGCATGAGTAGTTTAGGCATTAATAATTAAAAGAATAAAATGAAAGATTATCGTCATAGAGTTAAACCTATAATTAATGATAAGTTTTTTTCTGGTTCCCACGCTCCCGTGATCGCCGTTATACACAAGTGTAAGAGGCCCGTCATTCCGGCATGGACTGCCGGAATCCAGTCACAAGGATGTGAACCTAGGGGCTGGCAACTTACCTGAATCAAGCACTTGTGCAAGCGGCGTTACCGTCCATGGCTCTGGATTCCGGCAGTCCATGCCGGAATGACGGCGTTTTTGGGTCGGCGGGACTTGTGTATAACGATGAGCGCTCCAGCGTGGGAACTGGTTTTACCCCGATCCATCGGGTATTGTGACCTTGTAGCACCGGCGTCTGCACTCCCCACGCTGGATTGCTCGCCGTTACAGCGTTTTCTATATCTACTTGTTACTTTATTATTTATGCCCATGTCGGCAAAGGGTTGCCGACCTACTGCTTAACAAGGACTGTAGGGCGGCAACCCTTTGCCGCCAAGGATTTTAAAGTAATCAAAGGATATTAAA
>CAIODU010000336.1 GCA_903857165.1 uncultured Methylococcaceae bacterium
ATCGCAGAAATCGGCAGGATTCATGCAAAAGCAATGTAACTTTTGGCGAAGGTATTGACACTGCCATGAATTGTCCGTAACCAGGCATTTACAGGACGGCGAAGAATACACTTTGCCGATCAGACAACTCATCAAACAAGGCGAGGTGCTGTTCAATGCGAAATGGACCCGGCAGGAAGGCGCGGGTCGTCCGCAAACCAAAGGCACTGGCGCGGTGCTTTCCGACAACCTTGATCCTTTGGTGTTTCCACGCGGGATGAATCGGATTTCCGGCCCCGATTCAAACTCCTGCGCCGGTTGCCACAACACGCCGTTTCCGGGCGGGGGCGGGGA
Organism: uncultured Methylococcaceae bacterium; assembly: GCA_903857165.1. Classification (GTDB taxonomy): domain Bacteria; phylum Pseudomonadota; class Gammaproteobacteria; order Methylococcales; family Methylococcaceae; genus Methylumidiphilus. The sequence goes on from CAIODU010000336.1 coordinate 334, forward strand.
CTTCGTAGCCAATGTGTTCGTGCTGGGTCAACGCTTCGACTTCGCCACCTTTGACGCTAACGATAATATTCCTACCAGGGGGACCATCGACGAGTCGGGTTTTCCCACCACCTTGCAGAGCATCGCCAACTCGCGCAACACCTTGGGCATGTTTGGCTCCGGTTACATCGAAATGCTGGCGCGGCAGATCACCGCCCGTTTGCAAGCCTTGCGCAATGGTTTGGCTGCGGGGCAAAGCGTGAAACTGTTGGCTTACGGCATCGACTTCGGCCAGCTTGCCCGCAAAGCTGACGGAAGTTGGGATGCTTCCGCTGTTGAGGGTTTACCGCCGCCGAGCACCAGTTCAACGGGGTCGGCCAATCCGCCCAGCCTGCTCATCCTGCCATTCCATCAGGCGGGCGCGGTCGTGTCGCTGAGCATGTTCACCAACAATGCACTGAATCACCATCATGGCATCCAATCGACCGAGCGGTTTGGCTTGAATGCCGATCCCGATCAGGACGGCATCCCCAATGAGGCCACTCGTGCGGATGTCACCGCATTGACAGTTTTCCAAGCCACCCTGCCGCCACCCGGACGGGTGATTCCTCGGAACAGTGACATTGAAAATGCCGTCCGCTTGGGCGAGGACAAGTTTGTTGCCATAGGTTGCGCAAGTTGCCATATCCCTGCTTTGCCTTTGGTGAACAACAATCAAGCCTATAGCGAACCTAACCCATTCAACCCTGATGGCAATTTAAAGCCTAGCGATATTTCCCAACCGTTAACGGTTGACCTTCATGATCAACAATTGCCATCACCCCGGCTGACTGCGATTAAGGGAGTCACCTGGGTTCCAGCATTTACTGATTTCAAACTTCACGACATCACCTCAGGGCCGAATGATCCAAATCGGGAGCCATTGAATATGCAGTTTAAACCCGGTTCGCCAGCCTTTCGAGCCGGAAACAACCAATTTATAACACGAAAGTTATGGGGTATCGCCAACGAACCGCCCTATTTTCATCATGGGATGTTCACGACTATACGCGAAGCGGTTGAGTCCCATGCCGGCGAGGCATCGGCATCAATGGCGGCTTACCATGCACTCAGTACCTCGGAACAAGATGCCATCATTGAGTTTCTTAAAACCCTGCAAGTCATTCAGGGAACGCCTTATTTGATTGTTGATGAAATAGGCACTCCAAGAACATGGAGAAATTTCCCTTATAGTTTTTCTCAACATCTCAAGGGTAATGCGACAGATCAGGAAGTGAATTTTAATCTTTCCATTACTTGCCTCCTCAACTGGGCGGAAACGGCATATCCCAACCTGTTCTTACCGGTGGGTGCTAATTTTCAGAACTTTCAGGATTATACCTATAGGTTCTATCAGAATACCAACTCTTACGTGGGCGTATCTTCATTGGACAATCATGTCTATTACATTGGACAAAACGCCGGCTTCCAAGATGTGGGGGCATTGTCTACATGGTTGCAAAAGGCAAATTGCAACTAAAACCAATGGTTCACTCGTTCCCAAGTTCTGGCTTAGGAAACAGCTTAATCGTAGCCCGTATGCAGCGTAGCGGAATACGGGGTGTTTCGAGCCACGACCATCCCGGATTGCGCCGCAATGCGGCTCCATCCGGGCTACGACTTGGGCAATACGCTTTGCGGCACTCGGTAGGTTTTGCCGGGCACCGTGGTCAGGATGGCTATACCGGGTTTGCCGGTGGAAGGCGGTCAGGGTGACTTTCTCCACCCGCTCATTGTTGGCGTAAGGAGCGAGTGCATCACCGGCTGTAGCGGTGAGGGCAAAGCTGGTATTGGCCTCCATTGTGCTTGGGCCATCATGCAAGGCGACACTTAAGGTCGAAGTGGCGCTATTGGTCGTCCCCGTCAATCCAACGGGTGTGGCGGTGATGCGGTCGGCTCCGTTGTCTGGTTTGACGGTCAGATTTACCTCTGTGCCTACGGTGTTGACGCCGAATGAAAATTGACCATTTAGAGAGGTCTGTACCGATCGAAAATTGACCAGGCAATTCACGTATCCTTGCTGAGTTTTTGGCAGGGCAAAACGAGAGTGCATGAAATGTCTTTTGTTCGCAAAAGTAAGACGGTTGTTTCATCGTGACCACCTGTCCATCAGTGAAATCCGGCGGCGGACGAGCCTGTCGCGGAACACCATCAAGGCTTGGCTAAGGGAAACCA
>CAIODU010000337.1 GCA_903857165.1 uncultured Methylococcaceae bacterium
CGACCCCGGAGGGGTCGCAGCAATCGGCCCATGAACCTAGGTGCTCTTCCAAAAACGCTACAAATGCTAGGTTCAGACTGGTGGTATCCTAAGGCCGCGCCGAAAAGACTGCGACCCCTCCGGGGTCGATGTTTTATTCGGCTTGCCGTCCGGGGGTGTCGCTGGCGCTCAACCCCCGGCTAATGGCTTGAACCCCTTCGGGGTTTCTCTGCTCCCGCAACGATTTGTGTATAACGATGAGAGCTCCAGCTTGGGAATGCGGTCTTAGAAGCTCTAGCTTCCCTGGCATAAGGCAAGCTGAAGCTTGTAAGGCAAAGGTTCCCAAGCTGGAGCTTGGGAACCAGCGCAAAAATAGAGTCCACGAAAGACACGAAAAGCACGAACAAAAGCAAGATTTGTTCGTGCTTTTCGTGTCTTTCGTGGACGTTTCTTTTGGTGGGTTCATTGTTGGAAATCACCTTACTGAGGGTTCCAACAATGGAGTTGGGAATTGTTCCCCCCATTGATGGCCCAGACGCCGGGAGAACTTTAAGTGTCATTAATTTCGAGACAAGCTTTGATTTGTGGTTTTGCCCTCTATGCCGTCATAGGCTTGTGCCTGGCCGTCTATTGGCCTGGCCTCTCCGGGCCGTTCCTGTTTGATGATTTTGCCAACTTGGAATCGCTGGGTGACAACAACCAAATCAATGACTTCCACAGTGTTGTCCAGTTTGTGGTCAGTGGCTTTTCCGGCCCCACCGGCCGGCCGATTTCCCTGCTGAGTTTTCTGCTCAATGCTGTTGCCTGGCCTTCCGATCCGTGGCCATTCAAATACACCAATTTGCTGATTCATGCTTTGAACGGCCTACTGGTTTTCTGGGTTTCACTCAAGCTGTGCCGGTTGAACACCCGTCGTTTCATTAGCCACCATGCCGAATGCTTGGCCTTGGCTTCGGCCAGCCTGTGGCTGCTACACCCCCTGCTAGTTTCGACCACGCTCTATGTGATCCAACGCATGACGATGCTGGCGGCCTTATTTTCCCTGTTGGGGATATTGGTGTATTTGCAGGGGCGCGAGAGGATGCAAACCAAGCCCTCCATGGGTTATGCATGGATGACGGTCGCGGTTTCCATTTTTACCGTATTGGCGGTATTGAGCAAGGAAAATGGCGCTGTCTTGCCTTTGTTGCTGGCGGTAGTGGAATTCACCGTATTGCGCCAGCAAAGCCAGTTAGTCAAACATCCCCACACGTTTTGGACGATGACTTTTTTCGGGCTTCCGGCATTGGCCGTCACCCTTTATCTGTCCCGTTATTTGACGCCAAGCCAAGCTAATGCATTCGCCGCACGAAACTATACGCTCTACGAACGTGTGCTGACCGAGTTTAGGGTGCTAGCGCATTATCTCTATGATCTGCTGGTTCCAAAGCTGTACTCTGGGTCGTTGTTCAATGACGATTTTCCGGTTTCCGCCAGCCTGTTCACTCCGCCGACGACGGCACTGGCACTGGTTTGCCTCCTTGCTCTGTTAGCCGTCGCCGTTAAGGTCCGCCGATCCTATCCTTTGGTGAGTTTGGCCATTCTGTTCTTTTTTGTCGGCCATGTATTGGAATCCACGGTGGCCCCCTTGGATTTGTACTATGAACATCGCAATTACCTCCCTTCCATCTTTCTATTCCTTCCCTTGGCTTATGTGGCGGAATTTCGGTTTAAACTCACCGCCTTCGCAATCTTAATCGTACTCTTGATATTTTCCGGATTCACCGCCGCCAAAGCCAAATTATGGAGCAGCGAGCCGGAATTGCTGCTATTTTGGGGGGCGCAACATCCTGATTCACCAAGGGCGCAGCGCTATGCGGCCAATGTTTATTTCAAACTCGGCCAGTACGACCAAGCTTTGGCGATTCTGCAATCGGCGACGGACAAACACCCGAAGAACTTCAAGCTCAGGCTGCATCGCATCGTTTTTAGCTGCTTTGCCGACAAACCCGATAAGGATTATTTTACCGACACGCTGCACTTGATGGAGAAAAACCCAGTCAGTTATGACTCCCATATTTTCGACATGCTTGAGCAATTGACAAACCTGAGCGGTAACGGAAAATGTGGAGGACTGAGTTTGGACGGGATAAAAAGCATGGCCGAGACCCTGTTGGTCAATCCTACGGTAAAAAATGATATAAACGCCAAGTTTACGCTCATCCATCTCAAGGGCTTGATTGCCCTGCAAATGAACGACAAGGATGCAGCATCGAACTGGTTTTCCCAAGCTTTGCAAATCAGTAATGATCCTGATACGGGATTATTGGAAACGGCTTTATTGGCGACCCATGGCTTTTATGCGGAAGCGCTCGCGCACTTGACCGTTGCCGAAAAGCTGCTCGGCACTACCCCGGCGGTGGTCAAAGGTGTTTTATCCAGACATGACTATCCGATGGAAATTAAACGGTTAAGGCAACAAATCCAACAGGATATGGAGCGTCCATCCGCTCCGCCCGGGCCTTTGAATACACAGCAAACTAGGCCATAATAGGCGATTGTGGGAGCCAAGCCCTCGCGGCGATTGGTAGTCCAGCTAACCAGCGCAACTAAAGTTTAGTGTCCCCCCCTTTTTTTGATTTCAGCCCATCAAAGTTCGGCAGCGGTTTGTCCATGTGATATTCTTAAGTCATGAAAACCGACAGCCTTTTCTACAGCCTATTCCAGCATTTGCCCGGACTGATTTTCGAATTGAGCGGCTGGCAAGTGGAGCGTCCGCAAGACTACCGGTTCCAATCGGTTGAGCTTAAACAAACGGCTTTCCGGCTGGATGGCTTGTTTACCCCGCCCGAGGGGGACGAAAATTCGCCACTGCTGTTTGCCGAGGTTCAGTTTCAACCGGATGAGGGTCTTTATGGCCGGCTGTTCGCCGAATTGTTCCTCTATCTGCGGCAATTCCACCCAAAAAACCCATGGCGGGTGGTGGTGATTTACCCAAACCAAGCGACTGAACAAACCGATGCAAGGCATTACCAAGGTCTGTTGCAATTGCCTGAAGTCCAGCGGATATATCTGGACAAGCTTCCCGATTGCCCGCAGGATAGCCTGGGTTTGCGGCTTGTGCGCCTGATCGTCCAAGATGCGGTTAAGGCTATCGCCACCGCCAAGGACTTGGCAGGACGTATCAAACCGGGGCACCCTGACAGTGCGGATACCGCCGATTTGTTGGGACTGATTGAAACCATATTAATCTACAAATTTCCCCGGTTAAGCCGGGAGGAGATACAGAAAATGCTGGATTTCACCTATAGCGATCTCAAGCAAACACGCTTTTATCAGGATGTATTGGGCGAAGGAAAACAAGAAGGCAGAAAAGAAGGCAGGCAGGAAGAAGCCCAAGCCTTGGTTTTGCGCCTACTACCCCGGCGCATCGGACTACTCTCTTCAAACCAGAACCGTAGAGTCCATACTCTCAGCTTGGAACAGATCGAAGCCTTGGCCGAAGCATTGCTGGATTTCACCCATGCTGAGGATTTCGAGCAATGGTTGGCCAGTCAGTCCAACAGTTCTGATTTTGAACCAAAGCGATGAAATGACGATTTATTCTTTAAGTTAAAGGCTTTGAAGCTGGAGCTTGGGGACTAGCGTAAGTTCTGCATCTGTAGTTTGTGACTCACTAGGCCCGACCGAATTGAAGACTCAATCCCCACAACGAAGACTGTCTATCGTCCTTCCCGCCAAAAACGAAGCGGAAAATTTGCGCGTGTTGTTGCCCAAGCTGCGACTAGCCTACGGCCAAGCTGAAATCCTGGTGATTGACGATGGATCAACCGACGACACCCCAGCCGTTTGCAAGGCCAACCGGGTTGAAACCATCCGCCATCCATTCAGCATGGGTAACGGGGCGTCCATCAAGACAGGCGCACGCAAGGCTTCAGGCGATGTGATCGTCTTCATGGATGCCGACGGACAGCACGACCCTGCCGACATACCCCGCCTGCTCGACAAAATCGACGAAGGCTACTATCTAGTCGTCGGTGCCAGGACACCCTCTTCCCACTCCTCCCTGGCACGTCGTCTGGCCAATGCGTTCTACAACCGGTTCGCCAGCCTGATGACCGGCTACCGCATTAAAGATTTGACCTCGGGTTTCCGGGCTGTCCGGGCGCAGCGTTTCCGCAAGTTTCTCTATCTGTTGCCCAATGGCTTTTCCTACCCCACCACCAGCACCATGGCGTTCTTCCGCGCCGGCTTCCCCGTCTATTATGTGCCGATTCAGGCGGGAAAAAGAAAAGGCAAGAGCAAAATCAAGCTGTTTCGGGATGGCGCGCGGTTTTTTATGATCATCCTGAAAATCGGCGCACTGTTTTCCCCCATGCGCATCTTCCTGCCGATCAGCTTTTTCCTGTTCGGTTCGGGCATGGGGCTTTATGTTTACAACTACCAAACCCAAGGCAGGTTCACCAATATGAGCCTTTTGCTGTTGATGTCAGCCCTGTTTACGCTCCTCATCGGCTTGTTGTCCGAGCAAGTTTCCTCGCTGCATTACCGGGGTATTGAGGGCAGCGGGAAAGATAATTTATGATTCATATCGTCATCGGTACCAAAGCACAGCTAATCAAGATGGCACCCGTACTTAAGGCGCTTCAAAATGAAGGACTGCCTTACCGCTTCATCTCCACTGGCCAGCACCGGGAAACCATGGATGATATCCTTGATAATTTTGGGCTGGACGGGCCCGATTACTGCCTCTATGGGGGCAGTGACATTACCTCCATCACCGGCATGGCAGGGTGGTCCCTACGCATTCTTTGGCATACCCTGACCCGTCGCCGCGAGATATTCGGTGATGACCAAAACGGCATAGTTTTAGTCCATGGCGATACCTTCTCCACATTGCTCGGCGCCCTTATGGCTAGGTTGGCGGGGCTTAAGGTGGGGCATGTGGAATCGGGGCTACGTTCCTTCAATCTTTTCCATCCGTTCCCTGAGGAACTCATCCGACTGCTGACGTTCCGGTTGACCCATTATTTTTTTTGCCCAAGCCAATGGGCGATCGCCAATCTGGCAACCTACCCCGGCAACAAAATTGACACTGGCGGAAATACCCTAACCGACGCGTTGAGGTTCGCACTAGCCGCCGGTGACATTGCGGATGTAGCCATTCCCGACATGCCTTTTGGCATTGTCACCCTCCATCGTTTCGAAAACATCTATTCACGGACGGCCTTGGCACGGGTCGTTGAAATTGTCGGGCATATCAGCCGAAACCAACATCTAGTTTTCATATTGCACAAACCCACGGAAAAAAAACTACGCGAGTTTGGACTGTATGATCGTCTCGCCAGACTCGAAAATGTCGAATTGCGTCGGCGTTACGATTTTTTTCGCTTCATTCGCTTGGTCGGAGTTGCCGAATTTGTCGTCAGCGACGGGGGCAGCAACCAAGAAGAATGTCATTACTTGGGCAAACCGATCCTGTTGTTGAGAAAAGCCACGGAACGTCAAGAGGGGATGGGGGGCAATTGTTTGTTGAGCTCATACAATCTGGAGCTTATCGACCGATTCGTAGCCGACTATCGTAGCTATGCCCGCGCACCCCAAGCCCGGTCATGTTCACCCTCGCGGATCATTGCTGAAACCTGCCGTCAATTTGTCTGAAACCGAAACTACTTTATTTCCCGCACCAGCGCCTGCAACTGTCCGAGCAAGGCATCGCGCATGCCGTGCAGTTCGCCCAGCATCGCCCGCGCCTCCGGGCCACGGCCTTGAGACTGGAGTCCAGCCAGTCCGGCCGCCAGTGCATGCACCTGGCGGTGCAAGGGATCAATCCCCTGGAAGGCCGGCTTGGCACCATGGCGGGCCAGGCCCCCGGCATCCAGCCACAGGCCGAAGCGGCACTGGCGGGGGTCCACCAGTGGCGGCGGGGTTTCGCGCCCGCCCTTGAGGTGGCTTTCCAGCGCCGCAATCCAAGCGCGGTGTTCGGCGCCGGCAAACAGCAGCGGCAAATCGTCGCGGCTCACCGCAAGCAAATCGACCCAGGCCGGGGCGGGCCGCCAATTGGCCACCCAGCTTGGGAGGTCGGCGGCCGGCATGGGGCGGGCAATGCCATAGCCCTGGGCCAGTTCGCAGCCGAGTTGCAGCAGCATTTCGCCGTGTTCCACGGTCTCCACCCCTTCGGCGACGACCTGGCGGTGGAAGGCGGCCG
>CAIODU010000338.1 GCA_903857165.1 uncultured Methylococcaceae bacterium
AGTTGAGATGGTCATGCCGGGAGACAACATCAAGATCAACGTGAAGCTTATAGCCCCGATTGCGATGGAAGAAGGCTTGCGTTTCGCCATACGCGAGGGTGGTCGGACCGTAGGTGCCGGCGTGGTTTCAAAGGTTATAGAATGACAAATGGGTGCTAGGATTTAGTGACAATTTGAATCATAGCGCCCTTCCAAGCACCAAAGTACAGGTCAGTAGCTCAATTGGTAGAGCAGCGGTCTCCAAAACCGCAGGTTGGGGGTTCGAGACCCTCCTGGCCTGCCACATTCTTGTGGTTAAGGCTTATAGTCCTTATCAAAATTTTTCGAGAAAGTAATAGACATGGCACCCCAAGCAGAACCAAGCGCTTCGATGTTTGATACAGTGAAACTGGTGCTAGTAATAAGCTTGTTAATCTTAGGAATAACAGGTTTTTATTATTTCGCTTCTTATGCCCTAGTGTACCGAGTTTTAGGGATATTGGCAGTGTTTGGCTTGGCCGTTGCACTTGTTTTTACAACTGCGATAGGCCGGAAAGCTTGGGGGTTTATAACAGAATCCAAAATGGAAGTCAGAAAAGTAATTTGGCCCACCCGCCAAGAGACTATGCAAGCAACCATGTTGGTTGTTGCCGTCGTTTTTAGTGTGGGTTTGATTCTTTGGTTGATGGATATGGTCTTGTTTTGGGCCGTAGGTATTCTGACCGGACAGAAGGTGTGAAATGGCATTTCGATGGTATGTCATTCATGCTTACTCGAATTATGAAAATCAAGTCAAAAAAGCCCTCGAAGAAAGGGTGAAACGGGCTGACTTGGAGCGTTTTTTCGGTAAGATTTTGGTTCCAACTGAAGAAGTTGTGGAAATGCGCCAAGGCCAGCAGAGGAAAAGCGAGAGGAAATTCTTCCCGGGGTATGTGCTAGTTCAAATGGAGTTGAATGACGAAACATGGCATCTTGTCAAGGAAATACCGCGTGTACTCGGATTTATTGGGGGCACATCCGACCATCCTGCGCCGATAACCGAGGCGGAAGCCGAGGCAATATTGAATCGTGTAGAGGCAGGGGTCAATAAACCGCGACCAAAATTTTTATTTGAAGTCGGAGAAGTGGTAAGAGTAATTGAAGGACCCTTTAAGGACTTCAATGGAGTAGTTGAAGAAGTCAACTACGAGAAAAGCAAGCTTAGGGTTTCAGTACTCATATTTGGCCGATCCACCCCTGTGGAACTCGATTTTGGCCAAGTCGAAAAAGCTTGATCCCAGCGTTACCGGACATTTCCAGTAAACGCTGCCTTCATCAACGGGGAGCTTGCCTAGTCAAGCGCATGACCCACTGGAGTTTTAAATGGCAAAAAAAATCACTGGTTACATTAAGTTACAAGTAAAAGCCGGGGAGGCTAATCCAAGCCCCCCGATCGGTCCAGCCCTAGGGCAGCGAGGGGTGAACATCATGGAGTTTTGCAAGTCGTTTAATGCACAAACCCAGAATGTTGAAAAAGGGATGCCGTTGCCAGTCGTAATTACTGTTTATAGTGACCGCAGCTTTACCTTCATCATGAAGACCCCTCCGGCGACTTTCCTTCTTAAGAAAGCCGCAGGGATAAAGAGTGGCAGCCCAATTCCAAACAAAAACAAAGTTGGCAAGCTAAACCGTGATCAGTTGGCTGAAATCGCAACGGCTAAAATGCCGGATTTGACAGCAGCCGATTTGGATGCGGCGATTCGCACAATTGCCGGGAGCGCACGTAGCATAGGTTTGGACGTGGAGGGCATATAATGGCTAAACTAACGAAAAGATTAAAGGCAATAAGGGAAAAGGTCGATATCAACAAAACTCACCAAGCGTTGGAGGCATTTAGCGTTTTGAAGTCACTCCCTAAAGTTAAATTCGTCGAATCGATTGATGTAGCGGTAAATCTAGGAGTTGATCCCAGAAAGTCGGATCAAGCAGTGCGTGGAGCCACAGTGTTGCCACGAGGAACGGGGAAGACTGTTCGCGTAGCTGTTTTTGCCCAAGGTGCAAATGCCGATGCCGCAAAGGAAGCGGGAGCGGAGATTGTAGGAATGGATGACTTGGCTGCCCAGATTAAGGCGGGGAATTTGAATTTTGACGTAGTGATTGCGTCGCCCGATGCGATGCGAGTAGTCGGTCAATTGGGTCAGATATTGGGTCCGCGCGGTCTGATGCCCAATCCGAAGGTGGGTACCGTCACCCCCGATGTAGCCACCGCCGTAAGAAACGCCAAGGCCGGACAGGTTCGCTACCGTACCGACAAGAAAGGCATCATCCATTGCACGATTGGCAAAGCCAACTTTGAGGAAAGCGCACTAAAGGAGAACCTAGAGGCTTTGCTTGCCGACCTTAAGAAACTGAAACCCAGCACATCCAAGGGTGTCTATGTGAAAAAAATAACAGTTTCGTCAACAATGGGTCCGGGCTTGTCCGTCGATCAGGCCAGCTTGGACGCTTAACTAGACTTTGGGTTGCCGGTTTCTGTCGGCAACCGTCAAAGACCGTAGGCGGGTTAAAACCCTTAATCTCTAAAGCCTGCGCAGACGGTGTACTGCGGCCAATTACTGGCGAAAGGAGCCGTGAACCTGTCTTCGGAGTAAATTCTGGAGATTTTATTGGCTCTGAATGGTTCCAAAAAACTATTCAGACAAACTGCAGAGGTAAAGCGTGCCACTTAGATTAGATGACAAAAAAACAGTCGTCGCCGAAGTTGCTGCCATTGCCGCCCAAGCGCATTCCGCAGTTGCTGCGGAATACCGTGGACTGACAGTCTCCCAACTTACCACCCTTCGCAAACGAGCGCGCGAAGCCGGAGTTTATATCCGGGTAATCAAGAACACCTTGGCGCGCAAGGCTGTTGAAGGAACCGATTTTGCTTGCATGCAAGACGGGCTGGTGGGTCCCCTCATACTGGCTTTCTCTATGGAAGACCCGGGTGCGGCTGCTCGAGTGATCAGCGCATTCGCTAAAGAAAAGGAAAACGACAAACTGGCGACCAAACTGGTCGCCGTTGGCGGAAAGCTATATGGGGCATCCGAGTTGGAGAGACTCTCGAAACTGCCTACCCGCGATCAGGCAATTGGCATCCTTATGGGTACCATGAAAGCCCCAATCGAAAAGTTCGTGAGAACTTTGGCAGAACCCCACGCGAAGCTTGCGCGCACAGTGGCTGCAATTCGCGACCTTAAACAAGCCGCCTGAACGGCTTTAAGCACAATAGATTAAACTGGAGTTACAAATGGCTGTATCGAAAGAAGATATCTTGGAAACAATTTCCAACATGACAGTAATGGAAGTGGTCGATCTGATCTCCGCAATGGAAGAGAAGTTCGGCGTTTCCGCCGCCGCCGCCGTGGCGGTTGCCGCGCCTGCCGCAGGTCCGGCTGCTGTTGTTGAAGAGCAGACCGAATTCGACGTGATATTGACCAACTTTGGCGCAAACAAGGTTGGCGTGATCAAGGTCGTTCGCGAACTTACCGGGCTAGGGCTGAAAGAAGCCAAGGATTTGGTTGAAGGCGTTCCCTCCACTGTAAAAGAGGCAGTAAGCAAGGCCGATGCTGACGGTATGAAGAAAAAGCTCGAAGATGCCGGCGCTGCGGTAACCATCAAATAAGTTTGATATACCTAGACGTCAACAATCTCCATTGGGCTGACAGCGTTATGCTGTCGGCCTTTTGGTGTCTCCATATTCAGTAATCTGACGGTTTTACCGTCTATACCCATCCTATCGGGCTATTTGAAGTATGTAGTCAAATCAGGCTAAAACGAGTTTCATGTCTTTATGAAAATTCATTGCACAAAATTGCATCTTTCGTGACAGACACCGCAGTGGTTAGTTGAAGCAAATATTTAGGTAAGGAACCAACATGGCATATTCTTTTACCGAGAAAAAACGCATACGCAAAAGTTTTGGAAAGCGCCAAGACGTTCTCGAAGTACCCTATCTTTTGGCAACCCAAGTCGATTCCTACAAAAAGTTTTTGCAGGCCGAGACCCCCCATTCAAGCCGTGCGGACGATGGCTTGCACGCCGCGTTGAGATCGGTGTTTCCGATTGAAAGCCATTCTGGGCTGGCGGTGCTTGAATATGTGAGTTACCGCTTGGGTGATCCGACTTTCGATGTCAAGGAATGCCAGCAACGGGGAACAACTTACGCAGCACCGTTGCGCGTCCTTGTGCGGCTGGTGATTTACGACAAAGAGGCGCCGGCAGGTTCAAAGGTGGTCAAGGATATCAAAGAACAGGAAATTTACATGGGTGAAATTCCGTTAATGACCGATACTGGCACCTTCGTCATCAACGGCACGGAACGAGTCATAGTCTCGCAGCTTCACCGTTCTCCTGGCGTTTTTTTCGACCACGACCGTGGCAAAACCCATTCTTCCGGCAAATTACTCTTCAACGCACGAGTCATCCCCTATCGTGGATCATGGCTGGATTTTGAATTTGATCATAAAGACTGCGTGTATGTGCGCATAGACCGCCGCCGGAAACTGCCGACGACTATCTTATTGCGCGCATTGGGTTACGATAATGAAAATATAATCAGTCTGTTTTTTGAAACAAATCAATTTGTGTTATCGACTGGTGATATCTTCCTTGATTTGATACCGGAGCGTCTAAGAGGCGATATCGCCAGCTTCGATATCAAACTGGAAGAAAACGTAATCGTCGAAAAAGGCCAACGCATCACCGCACGGCACATCCGCCAAATGGAAAAAGGGGGCATCACCAGGATGGAAGTGCCCCGCGACTACCTACACGGGAAAATACTGGCGAACAACGTCATAGACTCTGCCACCGGCGAACTGGTTGCCAAGGTTAATGACGAGATCACTGACGATCTGATTGACAAGATGATGGCTGCGGGAATCACCATGATCGATTGCCTGTTTGTCAACGATCTAGACCGGGGCCCCTATATTTCCAACGCGATGCGCATTGACACAACGGAAACTCAACTTGATGCGCTGGTGGAAATCTATCGGATGATGCGGCCCGGCGAGCCGCCCACGAAAGAGGCATCGCAGTCTTTGTTTGACAATCTGTTTTTCACCACTGACAGGTACGACCTTTCGGCAGTGGGGCGGATGAAATTCAACCGCCGCCTTGGGCGCACCGAAATAACAGGTTCTGGCGTATTATCGAAGGACGATATCATTGATGTATTGCGCGAACTCATCAATATCCGCAATGGCAACGGTCAAGTTGACGACATTGACCATTTGGGCAACCGTCGTGTGCGTTCGGTCGGGGAAATGGTGGAAAACCAATTCCGCTTAGGCTTGGTGCGAGTCGAACGGGCGGTCAAGGAACGCCTAACCCTAGCCGATTCGGAAGGACTGATGCCGCAAGAAATCATCAACGCCAAACCGGTGGCGGCTTCCATCAAGGAATTTTTCGGGTCAAGCCAATTGTCTCAATTCATGGATCAGAGCAACCCACTGTCTGAAATCACCCATAAACGGCGCGTGTCTGCGCTGGGCCCGGGTGGCTTGGCCCGTGAACGGGCAGGTTTTGAGGTGCGTGATGTCCACACGACCCATTACGGGCGGGTATGCCCCATCGAAACACCTGAAGGCCCGAACATTGGCCTGATCAACTCCCTTGCGGTGTATGCGCGCACTAATGAATACGGATTTTTGGAAACTCCATACCGCAAGGTTTCCGAGAGCCGCGTAAGCAATGAAATCGAATACTTGTCGGCAATAGAGGAAGGCAAGTTCTACATCGCCCAAGCCAGCGCCGCAGTTGACGAGCACGGCAAACTGAAGGATGATTTGGTCTCTTGCCGATACAAGGACGAATTCACCTTGGCCTCGCCTGAGAAAATCAACTACATGGACGTGTCATCCAAACAGATTGTATCCGTCGCCGCTGCACTTATTCCGTTCCTCGAGCACGACGATGCAAACCGTGCGTTGATGGGTTCCAACATGCAGCGTCAGGCGGTGCCTACCTTGCGGACGGAAAAGCCGCTAGTCGGCACAGGCATTGAGCGTATCGTGGCAAAGGACTCGGGGGTCGCGGTGATTGCCAGGCGCGGCGGGTTGATTGAGTCCGTGGACGCCAGCCGCATAGTGGTGCGGGTCAATGATGTCGAGACCGAGGCAGGGATTCCCGGTGTGGATATTTACAATCTTACCAAGCACACGCGATCCAACCAGAACACCTGCATCAATCAAAGGCCCTTGGTCAAACCCGGCGACCGGGTTTCCAAGAACGACATTCTCGCAGACGGGCCATCCACCGACATGGGTGAATTGGCATTGGGGCAGAATTTGTTGGTGGCCTTCATGCCTTGGAACGGTTATAACTTTGAGGATTCCATCTTGATTTCCGAACGGGTGGTGCAAGAGGATCGTTTCACCACCATCCACATTGAGGAAAAGACCTGCGTGGCCCGAGATACCAAACTGGGGCCGGAGGAAATCACCGCAGACATACCTAACGTGGGTGAGGCCGCACTGGCCAAACTGGACGAATCCGGCATCGTTTTCATCGGGGCAGAAGTAAAGGCGGGAGACATTCTGGTCGGAAAAGTCACTCCCAAGGGTGAAACCCAGTTGACCCCGGAAGAAAAGTTATTGCGTGCGATTTTCGGCGAGAAGGCATCCGATGTAAAAGACACCTCGTTGCGTGTGACATCGGGGATGGACGGCACTGTCATTGATGTCCAAGTCTTCACCCGTGACGGCGTGAAAAAGGATGAACGGGCTAAAGAAATCGAGGAGAAGCAAATTGAACAAGTCAAAAAAGACTTGGGCGACCAATTGCGCATCATCGAAAAGGATATCTTTGATCGTGCGGAACAACTGCTCATCGGCAAAGTTTCGGAATCCGGGCCTGTCGGCCTGAGATCAGGCAAGATTATCGATAAAACTTACTTGGAGTCAATCAGACCCTCGCAATGGCTGGAGATTCGCCTGCAGGACGAAGAAACCAACCAGCAATTGGAATCCGTTGCTGAACAGATCCAGCAGCAACGCGAGGAAATGAACCGTAGGCTGGAGGAGAAGAAAAGGAAAATCACCATGGGAGACGACCTCGCACCTGGAGTGCAGAAAATGGTCAAGGTCTACCTAGCGGTAAAGCGCCGCATTCAGCCGGGCGACAAAATGGCTGGCCGGCATGGAAACAAGGGGGTCATCTCGCAAATCGTACCGGTGGAGGATATGCCCTACGCAGCCGACGGCACACCCGTTGACATTGTCCTGAATCCGCTGGGTGTACCCTCCCGAATGAACGTGGGACAGGTGCTGGAAACCCATCTTGGCTGGGCGGCGAAAGGGTTGGGCATCAAGATCGGCAAGATGCTAGAGGTAAAGGCAAAAATCGAAGAGATTCGCGGTTTTCTCGATGAAATCTATAACGCCACAGGCAAACGTGAAGACTTGGATTCGCTGACGGACACTGAAATCATCGAACTGGCCGAAAATTTGCGGCATGGCGTACCCATGGCCACCCCAGTATTCGATGGTGCCATCGAAGAAGATATCAGACAGATGCTCAGGCTGGCGGAACTGCCAGAAAGTGGTCAAACACGTTTGTTCGACGGGCGCACTGGCGATCCATTCGAACGGAATATCACCGTGGGTTATATGTACATGCTAAAGCTTAACCATCTGGTCGACGACAAGATGCATGCCCGTTCCACCGGCCCTTACAGCCTGGTCACGCAGCAGCCCTTGGGAGGCAAGGCTCAGTTTGGCGGACAGCGTTTTGGGGAAATGGAAGTATGGGCGCTTGAAGCCTACGGCGCTGCTTATACCTTGCAAGAGATGCTCACGGTCAAGTCAGACGATGTCAATGGACGCACGAAAATGTATAAGAATATCGTGGATGGCGATCACAGGATGGAGGCTGCGATGCCCGAATCGTTCAATGTGTTGATCAAGGAAATCCGCTCCTTGGCGATTAATATCGAATTGGAGCAGGAATAGGGGCGGGTTCGGAACCCGCCGGGACAATACCCCGGCACATGCGGTAGCCCAGGCCCCAGCACTGATGGCATCAGCCAGTACAGAAGATTTAAGAGAGCAGCCCAATGAAAGATTTGATTAACTTTTTAAAGCGTCAAAACCAGACCGAAGAGTTCGACGGCATTCGCATCAGCTTGGGTTCTCCCGACATGATCCGTTCATGGTCATATGGCGAAGTCAAGAAGCCTGAAACTATCAACTACCGCACATTCAAGCCCGAGCGCGACGGCTTGTTTTGCGCAAAGATATTTGGGCCGGTTAGTGACTATGAATGCCTTTGCGGGAAGTACAAGCGCCTTAAACACCGCGGTGTGATATGTGAAAAATGCGGCGTTGAGGTCACCTTGTCAAAAGTGCGCCGCGAACGTATGGGGCATATCGAGCTTGCCAGCCCCGTTGCGCATATTTGGTTCCTGAAGTCGCTGCCTTCCCGGATCGCGTTACTTCTTGACATGACCTTGCGCGAAATAGAGCGTGTGCTCTACTTCGAATCTTTCGTGGTCATTGATTCTGGAATGACCCCCTTACTGCGCAACCAGCTCATGACTGAAGAAGAGTTCCAGGAGGCTTATCAGCAGTACGGAGATGAGTTCACCGCCAAAATGGGAGCCGAGGCGATTCGCGAGTTGCTCAAGACCATGGACATGCAAGGCGAAGTCCAACGTCTGCGCGAAGAGATCGGCGGAACGAGTTCGGAGACCAAGATCAAGAAACACACCAAGCGGCTGAAGGCCATTGAATCGCTGATTCTTTCGAGCAACCGTCCAGAATGGATGATTCTGACCGTGCTGCCGGTGCTGCCTCCCGAATTGCGGCCCTTAGTGCCGCTTGACGGAGGCCGGTTTGCAACATCGGACTTGAACGATCTGTACCGCCGCGTCATCAATCGCAACAATCGCCTCAAGCGCCTGCTGGATCTGAACGCGCCCGACATTATCGTTCGCAACGAGAAGCGTATGTTGCAGGAAGCCGTTGATGCACTGCTGGACAATGGCCGCCGTGGCCGTGCCATCACCGGATCGAACAAGCGCCCACTGAAGTCCTTGGCCGACATGATCAAGGGCAAGCAAGGCCGTTTCCGCCAGAACCTTTTGGGCAAGCGCGTCGATTATTCCGGACGTTCGGTCATCGTCGTAGGACCCACCTTGAAGCTGCACCAGTGCGGTCTGCCGAAGAAAATGGCCTTGGAACTGTTCAAACCGTTCATCTTCAGCAAACTCCAGTTCAGAGGTCTTGCCACCACGATCAAAGCGGCAAAAAAAATGGTGGAACGTGAAAGCCCGGAAGTATGGGATATCCTGGACGAGGTCATCCGTGAACATCCAATTATGCTGAACCGCGCCCCTACCCTACACCGACTAGGTATTCAGGCTTTCGAGCCAAGCTTGGTGGAAGGCAAGGCAATCCAATTGCATCCACTGGTCTGTACCGCATTCAACGCCGACTTCGACGGCGACCAGATGGCCGTGCATGTGCCGCTGTCCTTGGAGGCACAGTTGGAAGCTCGAACACTGATGATGGCGACCAACAATATCCTTTCGCCTGCGAACGGCGAACCCATCATCAACCCGACCCAAGACGTGGTGCTCGGCCTTTACTACATGAGTCGCATGCGGGTCGGAGCCATGGGGGAAGGGATGATATTCGCTGATACCGACGAAGTTTTTCGTGCCCACCAGAATAAACAACTAGACCTGCAGGCCAAGGTGACGGTTCGCATCCGGGAAGTTTTGTTGGACGAAAACGGCAAGAAAATGGATCCTATAATACGCCGTGTGGAAACCACCGGAGGTCGCGCATTAATCTCGAACATCTTGCCGGAGGGCTTGGGGTTTGACATGGTCAACCAAGATATGACCAAGAAGACCATCTCAAAGCTTATCAACCATTGCTACCGCGCCCTCGGCGTGAAGACAACCGTTATTTTTGCCGACAAACTGATGTACATGGGCTTCTCCTACGCGACTCGCGCGGGTGTCTCCATTGGCTTTGAGGACATGGCGGTTCCTGCGGGTAAAGGCAAGATCATTTCGGCTGCCGAGAAGGAAGTCAAGGAAATCCAGCACCAGTACGCCTCCGGCCTGGTGACCGACGGCGAGCGCTACAACAAGGTGGTGGACATCTGGTCTCACGCCAACGACCAAGTGGCCAAGGTGATGATGGACGGCTTGGGTACGGAAGTGGGCGAAATGAATCCCAGAAGCCTTATTAATGCTTGGGCTGAAAAGACGTTCCGTCAGCTTGATGCCGATCTAAAGGCTGGAAAAATATCCGATAGTGATTACAAAGAAAGCATTGCCAAAGTAAACGGGCAACGCTGGACTGATGTATTGCCTGACGGGATAAAGGAAGTTGAAACGACGATCCAACAGAAATCGTTCAATTCCATTTACATGATGGCCGACTCCGGCGCACGCGGCTCGGCGGCACAAATCCGCCAATTGGCCGGGATGCGCGGCCTCATGGCCAAGCCGGACGGTTCCATCATCGAAACACCCATCACCGCGAATTTCCGCGAGGGATTGGACGTGTTGCAATACTTCATTTCGACCCATGGTGCCCGCAAGGGACTTGCGGACACGGCGTTGAAGACCGCCAACTCAGGTTATTTGACCCGTCGTCTGGTTGATGTGGCGCAGGACTTGGTGATCACCGAGGACGATTGCGGCACTAACGACGGCTTGTTGATGACACCATTAATCGAGGGCGGCGACGTGGTCGAACCCTTGGCTGAACGTGTGCTGGGCCGTGTGCTGGCCGAAGACACACACAATCCGGCGACAGGCGAATTGGTGGTGGAAGCGGGCGTTCTGCTGGACGAATTCTGGGTCGTCGAACTGGAAAACCATGGCATCGACAATGTGCGTGTGCGCTCCATAATCTCCTGTAAAACCCGTTTTGGTGTCTGCGCTTCCTGTTATGGACGCGATTTGGGCAGGGGTCACAAAGTCAATATCGGCGAAGCGATCGGCGTCATTGCGGCACAGTCCATCGGCGAGCCGGGCACTCAGTTGACCATGCGCACTTTCCACATCGGCGGGGCGGCATCGCGGATGGCATCGATCAACAACGTGGAGGTCAAGTCAAAGACGGGGAAGATAAAGCTTAATAACCTCAAGACTGTGATGAACAAGGAAGAAAACTTGGTTGCCGTATCGCGATCCGGCGAAGTCAGCATCATTGACGAACACGGACGCGAACGGGAACGCTACAAAATTCCTTATGGCGCGGTGTTGAAAGTCCATGATGACGCTTTGGTAAGCGGCGGGCAAGTCGTGGTCACTTGGGATCCGCACACCCATCCTGTGGTCACCGAGGTGAACGGCACTGCCTTGCTGGTCGATTTCGTCGCTGGAATAACCGTGCGCGATAAATTGGACGAAGTCACCGGCCTAAGCTTCATGGAAGTCATCGATCCAAAGCAACGCGGAAGCGCGGGCAGGGAGCTTCGCCCCATGGTCAAACTGATTGACGAGCATGGCGATGCCATTTTCATTCCCTCCACGGAGATTGCCGCCCAGTACTTCCTTCCTTCCGGCGCGATTGTCGGCATCCGTGACGGCGACGTGGTTGAAGTGGGCGACGTTTTGGCGAGAATACCGCAGGAGTCGAGTAAAACCCGCGACATCACTGGCGGTCTGCCCCGCGTGGCTGACTTGTTTGAAGCCCGCAAGACCAAAGATCCGGCAATCTTGGCGGAGGCCACCGGCACGGTTAGCTTTGGCAAGGAAACCAAAGGCAAGAGGCGCATCATCATCACCGACGGTGCCGGTGTGCAACACGAGGCAATGATACCAAAATGGCGCCACGTCACCGTGTTTGAGGGCGAGCATGTGGAGCAGGGTGAAACGATTGCCGAAGGCGAGTTGACTCCCCACGACATTCTCCGTTTGCGCGGGGTGGCCGATTTAGCCTCCTACCTGGTCAAGGAAATCCAAGACGTTTACCGTCTGCAAGGTGTGAAAATCAACGACAAACATATCGAAGTCATTATCCGGCAGATGCTGCGCAAAGTTGAAATCACCTCGCCTGGCGACACCATGTTCCTAAAAGGGGAACAGATTGACCGTGCGCGCTTACTGGAGGAAAACGAGAAGATTGAAGACGAAGGAAAAATCCCCGCCTGTTACGAGGCCGTGCTGATGGGAATCACCAAGGCATCGCTATCAACCGAATCTTTCATATCCGCCGCGTCCTTCCAAGAAACCACGCGGGTGTTGACCGAGGCCGCCATTCGGGGTTTAAGCGACAAACTCATGGGCTTGAAGGAGAATGTCATCGTAGGCCGGTTGATTCCGGCCGGGACGGGTTTGGCCTATCACTTGGAACGCAAGCAGAAGAGCCGGTATGGCGAAAACCCGGAGGGCGAAGCCGCTGGGGCAATGGATGCCGGAGATGTAGAAGAAGCGCTCAAACAAGCGCTGAGCATGTAATCACGAACCCCATATTGGAGCATTTAAAGATGAATACCAAACCCCTATGGAGCATTCTCGCCGCCGGAGTCTGCCTTGTGTTGAGTACACAGTCTTTGCAAGCGGCAGGCAACGCAGAGGAAGGAAAGAAAAAGTTTTATTCCTGCGGTGGTTGCCACGCCATTGAAGGCTACAGCAATGCATACCCCAATTACCACGTCCCGCGCCTTGGCGGCCAACATGAAATGGCCGTCATAGCCTCCCTAAAGGCTTACAAGTCTGGCGACCGTAAACACGGCGAACTGCCGCAGGGCAATAGCATGCAGGGCAATTCAAGCGGCTGGTCGGACAGCGATGTGGCGGACATTGCCGCGTATGTGTCCAAAAAGGTCTTGTCCACCGAAACCGCAGTCATTACCGGGAACCCAGGCAAAGGCAAGGAAAAGACTGCGGTCTGTGCCGGCTGTCACGGTGAAGACGGCAACGTACTCGATGAAGGCGGCAAAGTCTTGAATCCAGACAGCCCTCGCCTAGCCGGACAATACGAAGACTATTTAATCAAGGCTTTGAAGGATTACAAGAAGGGGGTTCGGAAGAACCCCGTCATGAACGGCATGGCCGAGTCACTGTCCGATGATGAAATCAAGGACATTTCCGCCTATTACGCAAGCCAAAAAAGAGGTCTTGTGACGATTTCCGACTAGGCATTCGTTGGTTGGCATCTGCGCCATACGATCAAGCCATGAGTGGATCGAAAGCCCGGAGCGATTTGTTCGCCCGGGCTTTTAGTTTAGAGCCGGATTAATCTGATAATATAAGCGGTGTTTCATCGTTGATGCGTACCCCATGTTCAAAACCCTAATATATGTATTGGCGCTGTCAATTGGCGCAGACATCATGGCCGCAGACAGCCATCCCCTACCGGCCAGTTCCGAGGCAACCCCCAAGCAACGTGTCATCATGGGATGGCTGGAGTCGATTTTCATCATGCCATGGAACCGCAGACTCACCGCCAAACTGGACACCGGGGCCAAGACTTCCTCTTTGCACGCTGGCAAGATTGAGCATTTCAGCAAGAACGGCGAGGATTGGGTGCGCTTTAGCCTAGGTGACATCGAAGATAAAAAACTGCCCCCGATCACCGTGGAAAAGCCCCTCCTTCGCACTGTCAACATCAAATGCAAGGGTGACGACTGCCAGCCCTCCAAGCGCGACGTGGTTTTGATGACCCTATGCAAGAATGGGAGGGAATACCAAGCGGAGTTCAATTTGGTTGACAGGAGCAACTTCAATTATCCTGTGCTGCTCGGCAGGGGCTTTCTCAAGGAAGTGGCCCTAGTGGATGCCAATGAAACTTTCCTGTTCAAATCCGAGCTTGACCCGTGCATAACCAAAGACGGCTCGGCATCCCCGTGAAACGCCGGTTTTTTGTTGCGGGTGAACACGCATGAGAAACCTGCATGTCAAGGTGCTTGCATTCGTCTTGGTCCTCACCGGTTTGTCGTTATGTTATTATAAGGTTACGCGATTGGGCCTGCCCCTGTTCCCGGCCAAGCAGACAGAAGTCTGGACGGTGGAGGCACGCATAGAGTTCAAGCCCAAACGGGACACCCCGATCAAGGCAACGCTCTTCATACCACGCGGCCCCACCGGTTATACGGTAGTGGATGAAAACTTCGTATCCAGCAATTATGGCCTCACCACCGAGGATGACGGGGTTTCACGCAGCGCCCAATGGGCGGTGCGCAAAGCCACTGGCTACCAGGTCTTATATTACCGGCTGCATTTGGCCCGTGACCCAACGGCACAAACGGAAAAACCCCCCCCCCTCCCAGCCTGGCGACCCCTGAATATCCCGAATTGATTCGTTCGGAGGTTAAGGCGGTAATCGAAGAAGCCCGCAGCAAATCGGCGGACACCCTTTCCTTCAGTCGTGCGTTGTTGCTTAGGCTTAATGCGCCCACGCCCGATGCCAATGTCAGCCTTCTCCAGCAAGATATGCAAAACCATGAAGAATGGGTGGCTCGCATTGTTGATATTCTTACCGGTGCCAACATTCCGGCCCGTATGACCCATGTATTGCGCCTGGTGGATGGGTCGAAACACGCCTCGCTGACTCCGTGGATTGAAGTTTACGCCAATGATGGATGGCAACCGGTCAATCCGCAAACCGCCGAACCCGGGATTCCCAAGGAAGCTATCGTATGGCATGTGGGCAAGGGGCCAGTGCTGGACGTCAACGGCGGGAGATTTCCCAAGGCAGAGTATTCCGTCACCCGGCACGCACAGGAAATGACGCTGGTTGCGGAACAAAGGGCGCGTCAGATGGGTTCCAAAATCATGGAATTCTCGCTGTTCAGCCTGCCGGTGCAGACGCAGAATGTCTACCGCGTCCTGCTGCTTACGCCTGTGGGCGCTTTCCTTATCGTGTTCATGCGCAATGTAGTGGGATTCAAGACCTTCGGCACTTTCATGCCCATACTGATTGCCTTGGCCTTTCGTGAAACCAAACTGTTATGGGGCATGGTTTTATTTACCCTGGTCGTTAGTTTAGGCCTGGCAATCCGTTTCTACTTGGAATACCTGAAGCTGCTTTTAGTGCCGAGATTGGCGTCGGTGCTGACCATTGTCATCTTGCTGATGGCCGTTGTCAGCCTGCTCACCCACAAACTAGGCATTGACCGTGGAGTTTCCGTAGCGCTGTTCCCGATGGTGATAATGACGATGACGGTCGAGCGCATGGCCTTGGTGTGGGAGGAAGCCGGGCCATTGGAAGCCCTGCAACAGGGTTTCGGAAGCCTGCTTATGGCGGCTTTGGCGTTTGTGATCATGAGCGATAGCGTAATGCGGCACATGGTTTTCGTATTTCCCGAACTGCTGCTTATCGTGCTGGCCGCGAACCTGTTGCTCGGTCGCTACACCGGATACCGATTGACGGAACTATGGCGTTTCCGTGCGGCATTGCGGCAAGAATAAGCGGGATTTTTTTGCGATGAACTGGCACACCTTGTTGACCCCAGGGAAGCGATTGCGGGAATTGGGCATCATGGGTATGAACCAGCGTAACGCCGACTTCATCCTGCTGTACAATCCACGGAGGAATTTTCCACTGGTGGACGACAAGCGCCGCACCAAGGAACTGGCTTTGGCGGCCGGCATTGCCGTACCCGAACTGTACGCGGTGATCGAAATCGAGCATCAGGTCGATACGCTGTCGCAATTGCTTGCACCCTACGAAGAGTTTGTCATCAAGCCGGCCCATGGCAGCGGCGGCGAGGGCATCCTAGTCGTGACCGGCAACGTCAACGGTCGCTATCGGAGGACCAGCGGGCTGTTAGAGGACGAGGACGAGTTAAAGTATCACATTTCCAATATCCTCAGCGGAATGTATAGCCTGGGTGGCTTGCCGGATTGCGCGTTGATCGAATACCGGGTCGATTTCGACCCGATTTTCGACGAGGTGAGTTATCGGGGCGTACCCGACATTAGGACAGTGGTGTTTCGTGGCGTGCCGGTACTGGCAATGATCCGTTTGCCCACCCGCATGTCGGATGGCAAGGCAAACCTGCATCAAGGTGCCGTGGGAGTGGGCATAGATTTGGCGACGGGGCTCACATCTTGCGGGGTTTGGCACGACAATACGATCGACCATCACCCCGACACGGGGGGGGTGATTGCCGGTTTGGAAATTCCCCATTGGGATCAAATATTGGCCTTGACGGCGCGTTGTTTCGACTTGGTGGGTCTGGGGTATATTGGCGTGGACATAGTGCTTGACCGGAAGCTTGGCCCGCTGATGTTGGAAATCAACGCAAGACCCGGTTTAAGCATCCAACTTGCCAACAGACAAGGCTTGT
Source organism: uncultured Methylococcaceae bacterium (assembly GCA_903857165.1). Classification (GTDB taxonomy): domain Bacteria; phylum Pseudomonadota; class Gammaproteobacteria; order Methylococcales; family Methylococcaceae; genus Methylumidiphilus. The sequence goes on from CAIODU010000338.1 coordinate 16,261, forward strand.
TGCCGCGTCTGCGCAAAATTGGGGCACTCAGGGAAATCCCCTCCTCAATTGAAGAACGGACGGTGCTGGCGAAGTCGCTTGCTTGACCTTGTCACCTATCAGTTTTTATGACGGGCTTAGTAGGGCGGGTGTTGACCCGCCAATGCGGCTGTCAATTGAAAGCAGGAATGGCGTTTCACCGTAATCAAATTTCACAGGTTTTGGTATTGTGACATATTCCCGTAACATAACCATGTGATAATTGACAGTTTTTAGATGGCCCAGCGGAACGGCTTCAGCCCAGCAGGTTTTCCCAAGGCATATTATTTTGCGGAGTTTTGGGGGTGTCCCAGTCCGTGTGTCAACCAGGATCCATTATGCAAAAATCGACACTTTTGTTTCTGTTGTTGTTGATAAGCGCCTATGCTTTCCATATCGGACGGCAACGATCTCGCCAGATAGTCGGCGGGAGGGTCACAAACCTACATTCGCTACCCAATTACTACGGCTATTACACCGCTTTATGGGCTCTTTTGCCCGCACTGGCATTGCTTTTTATATGGATGGGATTCGAAACCCCGGTCATCAACCATCTGGTGATAGGGACACTGCCCGAGGCGAGCAGAAGTTTGTCGGCGGATAACCAAGGCTTATTGATCAACGATATCACCAATGCGCTTAACGGCAGTTACGGCGAAGCCAAACCCGAACTCAAAACCACAGTTGATTATCTCCGCAGTCTGAAAATCCGCAGCAACTGGCTGCTTTCGCTGCTGGCCATCACGCTCGCCTTCATGGGTGCTTTTTTCGCCCGTTCGCGCATCCACAAGGAACACCGTGCCCGCAACAAAGTGGAACAAACGGTCATGGCTTTCCTGGTGGGAAGTTCGCTGATTGCCATACTCACCACCTTGGGCATTGTACTGTCGGTGTTGTTTGAGTCCATCCGCTTTTTTGACAAGGTGCCGATAACCGATTTCTTGTTTGGCTTGGAATGGAGCCCGCAGATCGCCATGCGATCCGACCAAGTCGGGTCCTCCGGGGCATTTGGCGCAGTCCCCCTGTTCACCGGCACTTTGTTGATTTCGTCCATTGCATTGATCGTGGCCGTGCCCATTGGCCTGATGTCGGCGATTTACCTGGCGGAATACGCCAGCCTGAGGTTCCGTTCGGTGGCCAAGCCATTGCTGGAAATACTCGCAGGAATCCCCACCGTGGTATATGGCTTTTTTGCGGCATTGACCGTCGCCCCGTTCATCCGTGACTTGGGTGCCGACGCCGGCTTCGATGTTTCCTCAGAAAGCGCACTGGCCGCAGGATTGGTCATGGGGATCATGATCATTCCTTTCGTCTCGTCCTTGTCCGACGATTTCATCAACGCGGTGCCCCAATCGCTACGCGATGGCGCCTACGCCTTGGGCGCGACGCAATCGGAGACCATCCGCCAAGTGGTGATACCCGCAGCGCTTCCCGGCATCGTTGGCGGTATTTTGCTGGCGGCTTCGCGGGCCATAGGCGAAACCATGATCGTCGTCATGGCAGCCGGCCTGGCGGCCAATCTGACCGCCAATCCGTTGGAAGCGGTGACGACGGTGACAACCCAAATCGTGACCCTATTGGTAGGAGACCAAGAGTTTGACAGCCCAAAAACCCTTGCCGCGTTTGCGCTCGGCTTGGTGTTGTTTTTGGTCACCCTAGTCTTGAATATCATCGCATTGCATATCGTCCGCAAATATCGGGAACAGTATGAGTAACCGCACAGAAGAAAACAAATCATCCAATCAAGGCATCCGCACCCACGAAATCGTCAAGGCCGGGTTGCATCGCCGCCGTGCCGCTGAAATTCGCTTCAAGGCATACGGTTTTATCTGCATCGTCGCCGGGTTGGGTTTTTTAATGGCACTGTTTGGCAATATCATAGCCCATGCTTGGAGCGCCTTCGAACAGACCTACGTGGCCTTGGATGTGACCTTCGACGAATCGGTGCTGGACCCGGAAGGCAAGCACGATGCTGCAAACTTGGCATCGGCAGACTACCCCGCGCTCACGAAACGGAGCTTGGCGGCGATGTTCCCCGAGGTCAAGGATAGATTGGAAAAGCGTTCCCTCAACGCCTTGCTCAGCTCGGGCGCGGCATACGAGTTGCGGCGGGTTCTGGCAAAGGACCCTGCCCTTTTGGGGAAAACCGAACGCATCTGGCTTCCTGTGGACGACGATGTGGACATGCTGGTCAAAGGCCAAATAGACCGGGATATCGGTGAAGGCGACCGACGTATGAAGGATTACCAAATCGCCTGGATCGATAAACTGATAGCATCTGGACGCGTGGAAAAACGCTTCAACAAACAATTTTTCACTTCGGGCGATTCCCGTGAACCAGAAATGGCCGGCATCTGGGGTGCACTGATGGGATCGCTGTTCACCCTGATAGTGACAGGGGCATTGTCATTGCCCATCGGCATCGCCTCGGCCATATACCTTGAGGAATTCGCGCCCCGCAACCGTTGGACTGACATTATCGAAGTCAATATCAACAACTTGGCGGCAGTCCCCTCCATCGTCTTTGGATTGTTGGGTTTGGCGGTATTCATCAATTTCTTCGGCCTGCCCCGATCCTCGCCCTTGGTGGGAGGATTAGTGCTGACCTTGATGACGCTTCCGGTTATCATCATTGCTGCCAGGTCTGCGCTTAAATCGGTGCCGCCCTCGATACGCGAAGCGGCATTAGGCATCGGCGCTTCGCAAATGCAGACGGTGTTCCACCATGTGCTGCCCTTGGCCATGCCCGGCATGTTGACGGGCGCAATCATTGGCATGGCCCGTGCCTTGGGTGAAAGCGCACCGCTGCTGATGATCGGGATGGTGGCTTTCATCGTCGATGTTCCAGGAAGCCTGACGGATCCTTCGACCGTCTTGCCCGTGCAAATTTATCTTTGGGCGGACAGCTCCGAACGTGGATTTGTCGAACGCACCTCGGCGGCGATTCTGGTTTTGCTGGCGTTTTTGATAACAATGAACGGGCTGGCGGTTTACCTCCGTAAGCACTATGAGCGTCGCTGGTAAGCCATTGCCAGGACAATCCCATAACATGAGAGCTTCAGGATGAGACATCCGGAAAATATACCCACCTCCGCTTCGTTTTCCCGCGACCATATCCAGACCGTCGGCAACATTTTCGTCAAGGATGCCCGCATTGAATGCCGCAGTGTCGATGTCTTCTACGGCGAAAAACATGCCATCCAAGACGTAAGCCTGGATGTCGGGCGCAATGAAGTCATCGCCTTGATCGGCCCGTCAGGCTGCGGGAAGTCGACATTCCTTCGCTGCCTGAACCGCATGAACGACACCATCCCCGGATGCCGGGTAAGCGGCGAAATAAAACTGGACGGTCAGGATATATACGCTGAAGGGCTTGACGTGGTGCCCTTGCGCGCACAAGTCGGCATGGTGTTCCAAAAGCCCAATCCGTTCCCTAAAAGCATTTTTGAAAACGTGGCTTACGGGCCCCGCATTCATGGATTGGCTTCGAACAAATTGGAGTTGGAGGAAATCGTCGAAAAATCCCTGCGCAGGGCGGGACTTTGGGAGGAGGTCAAAGATTACCTGCGCCACCCTGGGACCGGACTTTCCGGCGGTCAACAGCAGCGTTTGTGCATCGCCCGAACCATCGCGGTCAACCCTGAAGTCATCCTGATGGACGAGCCGTGTTCGGCATTGGATCCCATTGCCACCGCAAAAATCGAACAATTGATGGATGACTTGCGCGAACACTACACCATCGCCATCGTGACCCACTCCATGCAACAGGCGGCACGGGTATCCCAACGCACCGCCTATTTCCATCTTGGCAAATTGATAGAAGTGGGTGAAACGGCACAGATATTCACCGATCCCAGGCATCAGTTAACCGAGGACTACATTACCGGTCGTTTCGGCTAGGGTCACTCCCCCTTGAAAACACGAACTGCGACTGGCCGTTGAAGGCGGATGCGCACCAGTGCAATCAGTGGACGCCTTTGGTGGGTGGAACTGTTAAAATAAACCGTGAACATTGCTTTCGACAGTGGCACACTATTCTGCAGTCAAACGACAAGGTTACAGTATGAATATTACGCTGGATAACAAGGATGACTCTACTTTGCTCAGGTTCCATGAGGAAAGGCTGGACGCGCACAATTCCAAGGAACTCAAGGACTATTTGCTAACGCTTTATGACAATGGCGCTAAGAAATTGATACTCGATCTTTCTGAAGTCCGTTTCGTCGATAGTTCAGGCTTAGGCGCACTGCTGTCGGGACACAAGAACGCTGGCCTCAGGGATGGGCGCTTTGCGCTGGCCTGTGTGCAATCCCGCGTCCAGTCCATGTTTGAACTGACCCGGCTGACGCAGGTGTTCGAAATTTATCCGGGAGTGGAGGACGCTCTCGCCTACGGTGCAGGGGGAACGCCCCATGACTCGAAACAGGATTAACCTAGAGATCGAAATCCCCACGCAGACCCGTTATTTGGGCCTGATAGGCAACATTGGAGAACAATTGGCTTGGGATTTGAGCGACTATGCCGGCGACCGGGACATTCTGGCCTACAACCTCAATTTGGTGCTCACCGAAGCCCTGACCAATGTCATTAAACATGCCGGATGCGAAAACCAGGCTTTGCGGGTGTGCATAAGCATTGAGGGGAATAGCTTATCCATCCAAGTACACGACCAGGGTCTCGGCTTCGACATGGAGGATGTGACCTGCCCGGACCCGGAGGATCTCTGTGAACGGGGACGCGGCATCTTCATTATCCGCCACCTCATGGACTCCGTTGATTACCATAAAACCGACAAAGGCAATGTGTTGGAAATGAAAAAAAAATTATAGCTTCAATCCTTGAACTTAAAGAGAGGGTTGTAGCGCGTCTCCGTTTTGTAGTCTTGCCATGCGAAGGGTGGCGCGGTGATAGGCACGGTGGGTATCGGAAAAGTCAAGGTGTCAACCGTGCCTGCCATCGCACGCCCGATCGTGTGCAGGAGGCCTTTGAGCGCGCCGCCGGTAACCCCAAATGCGAGGTTGGTATCATTGGTTGTGTTAATGATGTTTTTGGGCAATTCCAAAAAACACAAGGCAATGTTGGAAAAGCCTGATCCCAATTTAGTCGAGATGGTCGATCCATAACTTTCGGGTTTTTGGACAAAGGCAGGGGCAGGGGTAGGGGCATAGCCTTGTCCGGCCATAGTGTCGCCGATGGCCGGATTGATAAATGCCAGCAAGGCCGCAAACGTGACAATTTTGTGTAGATTCAACATGGCGATCCTAAGGAAGTAAGTTTTTGGGTTGATAATCCTGACAAGGATAAGCAATATCAGGCAAATATTCAAACAAGCGGTTGGCGCAGCGGCATCGGAGTGTTAGTAGGGCGGTCTTCAGGCTGCTGTAAGCTTAGAAATTAAACGCCACTGCCTTCTTCCCCGCTTGCTGGCGGAATTGTTCCATCCAACCTGCACCCGATACCTTTTCCGCCAAAGCAACGGCGATGTGCTGCGGGTCGATGCCCATGGCGCGGTTGCGGCCCAAGCCCTGCACACAGGACGGGCAGTTGGTCAAGACCGTCTCCCGTCTCCCCTGCCCATTCAACGTTTCCCGCAAGGCTTCGCGCTTGCGATTCAGCATCGCATCGGCGATGTCGGGCCGGGACAGCGACAGCGTCCCCGCCTCGGAGCAGCAATTCGGCACAGGGTTAAGCTTGCCGAAGCCACCCATCTTGCCCAACACATCGACGGCCTTGCCTTCGAGTGAGTCATGGCAAGGGGCGTGGTACAGATAGCCGCCAGCGCCGTCGAATCGCAACCCCCGTTCCATCGCGAAACGGGCGATGTCCACCAATCTGCCTCCGAACAAGCGGGCCGCCTCCATTTCCGTTAAACCCTCGCGGCAAGTGCCGCAACTGACCACGCAAGCGTCGAAATCCAGATGGGTGAACATGTCGCGAATTTGGTTGAGCAGTATGGTCACGCGCAGGTCGTTGCGGGCATGCATGTCCACCTTGGCGTTGACCTTGGAGGGGAAACCGCAGCACAGGAAAGGCGGCGGCAGGATGACGCGGGTCTTGGCTTGCAACAGCACATGGATCACGGCCATGGATATGGTGGAAACCATCCGCTCGGAACCGCAGCCGGGGAAATAGAACACGGATTTTTCAGCTTCCCCTTCCGGCTCGAACACCAAGACTTGATCGGGTTCACAGTTTGGCAGTATATCGCGCAAGGTCTTGGCAGGCACGGTAGGCATAGGCGAGCGCAACAGCCGCAATGGGTAAAAACGCGAAGCCCCCTGCTTGGGTTGCAGGGGCTTGGCTAGTTTAACGCCGATGCGCTGACCGGCCATGCCGTACTGCAATACGGCGGTGCGGAAAATTTTGTTAAATAGCGGCGAAGGGTTGTTTAAGTAATAGAGCGTCAGTTGAGTCGCCACGGGCGTGTGCTTGTAGCCCCAGTCGGCCAAAATCTCGCGTTCCAGCACCGAAACTTCGCCGGTGTCGATGTCCACCGGGCAAGGCTTCAAACATTTGTGGCAGGTGGTGCAGTGGTCCGCCACTTCTTCCAGCCATTGCAGCAATTCAAATTGGGTGGAATGTTCGCGCTGGGCATCATACAGCAAAGCTTCTATTATCGAGCCGATGGCTAGATTCTTGTTGCGTGGATGGTAGAACAGGCTGCCGGTGGGATGGAACATGCAGCAATCGGGCTTGCATTTGCCGCAGCGCACACAATGGGCGATCTTGCGCGCCAATCCCTCAAGCTGGCCGTGGCGCAGGATACGCGCCTCCAGCTCCAGCAGGTTGAAGGAGGGCGTGAAGATATGTTTGAGCGCGTCGAAATCTTCCAACTTACCCGGATTCATCAAACCTTCAGGGTCAACCTCGCGCCGGTAGGCTTTCAGTTGAGCCACGATGTCTTTGTCCAAGTACTTGAGTTTGGTGACACCGATGCCATGTTCCCCGGAAACCACACCGCCCAACGCCACGACTTTCGCCATGACCCGATCCATGACCTCGTCCGAACGATCCAACATGGGCCGGTCGTTGGACAACACTGGCAAGTTCACATGGACATTGCCGTCGCCGGCATGCATGTGGGTTGCCAGCACAATCCGGCGATCCCGCACTTCTTGATGGGCCAGTTCCAAAGCGGCCAATAGCCGGGTAAACCCCCGCGCCAGTTCGGCAAGTTCCTGCCTGAACCCGTTGATGACCGACAGGCTGCGCAAGGTTTTGCCGTCGGCCCGTTGCAAGGTTTCGCTGGCACGGGTGGACAGTGCCAATGCCAGCGGGGATTTGTCAGCGAAGGAGTCGCCTTCGTCTTCAACCGGGGGGTTGCCCAGCAGTTGACCTGCCCGTTGCAAGAATTTGGCTTGGGCATAGCGTTCCTCGTCCACGTTGACCGCGTCAATAAAACGGGCAAATTCCGCCAAGGCTTCCAGAGGTATGACGATGTCTTCGTTGAGTTTGAAGGCATTGGTGCGTTTGGCGATGGCACCCAACTTTTTGCGATCCGCCCAAAAACGTGTCGCCTCGGCGGCATCCTTGGCTTCGAACAATTGCGAGTTGGGGTAGCGTTCCAGTATCGCATGGATCTTGCCCACGCCAAGGCGGGCTTGTTCCGGGGTATGGCCTGCGACATCAATGATGAGCACGGCCTTGGGGGTTTCCGCACGGGTCGATTTGACTTGGTAGTCGATCGCCCGCACATACTCGTCATCGAAATGCTCCAAAGCCAGCAAAGTTTCCTCACCTAGGTCGGGGAAGGGAAAGGCGCGGGACAGGTCGAGGATGACACGGCTGGCCTCGTCCATGTTTTGCCCGAAAAATTCAAGGCAAAGGGTGCTAGTCGCTGCGTATTTGGGATACAGTACAAATTCCGCCGAAGTAATCAGCCCGTCGGTGCCTTCCTTCTGCAAGCCAGGGACTCCACCCAAGGTTTTGTTGGTGATATCCTTCCATAATCCCTTCTTGCGGATTTCATCGCCTTTCAGGACGATGCGCTTGAACGGCTCGCCGTTTTCCTCGCTGACCTCGAAGGTGACGTCATCTTCGCCTAAGATTTTGCGCAATTGGTGGTCGGTCCGTCGCACCCGCCAGCATTTGCCGTTGGGCATGGCCATGCACCAGCCGATGAGATTGTCGATGCAAGTACCCCAGCGCACGGCTTGCTTGCCGCCGGCGTTTTCGGCGATATTCCCGCCAATGGTGGAGGCCCAGGAACTAGTCGGGTCGGTGGCGAACACCAAACCCCTGTGGCTTGCGAATTCCATGGCTTTTTCGGTGACCACGCCGGCTTCAACTTCCACCACCGGCGCCGTGACGGTACTGCCGTCGAAAAGATGGAATTCCATTTCCCTCACCCCCCGAATGCGATCCAGCTTTTCGGTGTTGACCACGACGCAATTGGCCCGCAGCGGAATCGCCCCGCCGGTAAGCCCGGTGCCACCGCCGCGTGGCACGGCCTTAAGCCCTAGCTTTGCAATCGCGGATAACAACGGGGCAACTTGGGCCTCTTGGTCCGGCATCACCACGGCAACCGGCAAATGCAAGCGCCAGTCGGTGGCATCGGTGGCATGGGAAACCAAGCTGAAAGGGTCAAACAACAGGTTTTGCCCGCCGGTGATGGCCTTCATCTCCCGTTTGATGCGTTGGCGCAGTTCGGGGACACTTTCCACTTCCTTGCGAAAATCGTCCAGCAGTCGATGACTGGCATCCAGCACCTCTTGAACCTTGGTTTCGACGCCAATATTCCGGCCAATGATGCCCAAATCCTTTTCGGCCTTTTCGAAAAATCGCTTGCGTCTGCCTTCCGAATCAATCAGTTCTTGGAAGAGGTAAGGATTGCGGCGATGGATCAGGATTTCGCCAAAAAAGCGCATCAATAGCCGTGCGGATCGTCCGGTGACACGTTTGGCGCGCAATTCTTCCAGCGTATTGACAATCGCAGGGCCCAGCAACAGGGAAACTACCTGCCGGTCATCCGCCGAGGTGTAATTAAAGGGAATTTCGCGATACCCGCCGGGCGGGTTAGGCATAGGTTTGGGTTCGGTTGCCAAGTCATTTATTGCCATGTTCATAAGAGTCATTCCTTAGGTATTTTTTTGGATTTGCTTATGCCAATCATTGTAGGCTCACCCCAAGGAAACGCAAAGGATTAGGAGGCTGGTAAAAATTGAATTTCACCTTCCTAAACTGATGTCACGCATGGACCTAGGGCTGGAGCGTCAAAGCTTGCTTTGACTGGCAAGGCTTGCCCCTGCCTGTCTGCGGCAGGCGGTCAAGGCAAGCTTTGACGCTCCATGCGTAACATCAGAACACAGCATGTCACAAAACCTAAGCGGCGGGGTTACAAACACCGTCGCGCTTCGTCTTCCGCCCACCCTTCGACAGGGCGAACGGAAAATCCTTAACTTAACAGCATTGGCCCAGTGACTGGTGGAATCTTTCCGTGTTGTGGAACACAAAATGGATTTATGAAGCTAAGGTATCGCATTAAACATCAACGCACGTTTCCAAGCCGACCGCCGCCGCTTGGCAAAATTCGCCGTCACCGTCTTGTCGGCGTTTAGGGTGAATGTGCAGCTTGAAATGGTTCCAGAACATGCGCCGCCCCAGCCGGTGAAAAGGGAGTTTCCAGACGATTTGGCAACCAAAGTCACCGATGTATTGGCAGTGAAATTAAATTGGCAAGCCAAACCGCCCGGTGTGCCGCAGTTGATGCCGACGGGTGTGCTGCTTATCAAGCCATCACCCACACTGACTATGTTGAGGGCAAAACCGCCTAGCACATTAATTCCCTGCGTCACCTGCTGCGCGGCGTTGTAATTCGCGTTGCCCAATTGGTTTGCTGCAATCGTGCAAGCACCGGCCTTGATGCCCTTGACAGTATTGCCAACCACCGAACACACATCCAGCGTTTGCGAATTGAAAATGACCGGATTGCCGGACACGCCGCCTGTCGCCACCACCGCGCCGATGCCACCAACAGCCAGCGTTGGAACCGCGCCAAAGATGATGGTCTGATTGGCTTTGTTGACGGTGAAACTCTTGGTAGTCGTCGGTGCGGCGTTGTAGCTGCCATTGCCTGTTTGGTCCGCCTGGAGGGTGCAAGTGCCAGCCGTCACGCCAGATACCGTATTGCCGTTGATAGTGCATACGCCCGTCGTTTGCGAGATGATGATGACGGGGTTGCCAGACGACCCGCCTGTGGCCGAGACATTGCCCGTGCCGCCAACTGTCACTGTTGGTGGATTCCCAAAAATAATCGTTTGATCGTTGGATGAAACGGCCCTAACCTCCGCATTCACAGACGACAAGGTTTTTACTTGCCGGTCTGTTTTGGACCAATATTCACCCGAAAGCGTCAAAATTTGCGTGTTGCCTATGTTGCCAGCAACCGAAAGCGAGACCACGCCCACAGCCCCTGACACTCCAGACGGATTGAAGCCGTCCAGAAAAATTTTCGTGCGCGAAGCAGAATCGTCATAGTTGTTTAAATCCACTTGGGGCAGCACCGGGCCAAACGCCGAAGCGGGGAAATAATCGCCCCGCGCAAACCAATTGGACGCGGGCAAGCTCAACATCCCGCCACTGGAAAAGCTCAATTGCAGACTGAAGCTTTCCATGTCTTCGGTGTTGAGCAACTGAATCGTGGCGCGGGCAGTCCCGCCCGGTTGAGCCGGTATCACGCTTAGATTTAACATCTCATTGACTGCCAGACAGTCGCTGGCAAAGCAAGCTGAAAGCAATAACAGGCTAAACAGCAGAGAGTAGGGCTTGTGTTGGGTGTTCATGATTGACTCCTGTTTCCCGTAAGCGGCTAATGCGCCCCATAGAATGCATTGAGGGCGTCTTGCAAGGTTTTGGCATCATTGGCACAGTTGGGCGGCGGACCCAGTTTGAGGGTTGCCCGTGGATGGTTATACAAGTTCATCGCCGCGCTGACATCGCTGAATTCAACCACATCCGGGTCTGCCCCGCCGGCGCGAATCTCGCTCAATTCCAAGCAGCCGTCGCTGTTCAGGTCTGCGCCACTGGTGGCAGTGGTGACGACGGGTTTCATCAAGCGAAACGAGCCGCTGATAATCAGTGGGGCAGTGGTCATGCCCGTCACTGTTTCTTTGTAATTGCCCACGATGGAGGCCCCGCTGTTGGTGACTGCCGTGCTGTCCAATTCAATTTTCCGGGTCACAGACTGGCCGTCGGCCTGACTTGTGAAATTGTCCGAAACCAGCGAAAAACGGCTGCCGTTTACGGGGTCAATGATTAAGCTGCCACTGACACGCGGCCCGATTGCCTTGCCATTGGAATCCAGTCCTACGGTTGGGAACAGCAGGGTTTTCTCCACATCAATATAGCTGCTCGCCTCTTGAATCGTGGAACCCGTCACATCCAAATAAAACGCCAGATCGACAATGCCGATATTTGCTGGCGAGTTAATGGTTGCCGTGCCGTAATAATACCCAGTCAAAGCGTTTGTGGCATCGGCCATCACAGTGGCGGACATTAGCATTAGCCAGAAGGCTAGGCCGAAAATCAAATTATAGTTTTGCAATACAGGCTTGTATCTATTGTTCATGATCATTTTCCTTATTACAGATAACGGCATTGGTTATTTATATTAAAATCTTTGTATTCTGCTGGTGTTACGATTGAAAAGGGTACTTGGCCTCTTAAAATCAGTAAATCCTCGTCACCCGTTACCACAATATCGGCTTTGCCAGCAATAGCTAAGGTAATAAACTTTTGATCATTCAAATCCCTACATTGTATAGTTGTAGATGGTTCTACAGCGTTTTCTATATCTACTTGTTACTTTATTATTTATGCCCATGTCGGCAAAGGGTTGCCGACCTACTGCTTAACAAGGACTGTAGGGCGGCAACCCTTTGCCGCCAAGGATTTTAAAGTAATCAAAGGATATTAAA